>NZ_JBHZBH010000002.1:0-466339 GCF_042754765.1 Nonomuraea sp. NPDC059194
TCTGGCACAACGACAAGACCGGCCAGCCGATCAAACGGTCTCTGATCCCCTACGACCACTGAACTTGACCAGACCCCTTGGACTCATTCATCTAGTAGGCGTTGAGCTGGGCTCTCCGCTTGGCAGCGATATTACCCGCAGTTTTGCGTGGAATGGAGATCCGCTGCGGGTCTCCGTCGGAGACGAACCTCTTACCAGGGTGCTTGTTCAGCCATTCCAGCCAGTACTGCGAGCACCACTTCCGGCACTCGCCCCGCTTGCCGTTGCTCTGGATCCGCTGGATCGCGCCCGCGTCGAAATTTTTCGCGTAGGGCGAAAACGAGGGTTCGGCGCCCGCGAGGAAGACGCCCGCGAAGTCGTAGCCGGTGCCGTCCCACGATCCGGCCTTGGCGATCTTCTTCGGGTACGGCATGGAGCCGAACGGCAGCGCGAGCGTGTCGGAGGCCGGCGCGCCGAGCTTCTTCAGCAACCGCTCCAGCCTGACGATCTGCTCCCTGACCTTCTTCTTCGACAGCACGGCCAGGTTGGGGTGGGACCAGGTGTGGTTGGCCACCTCGAAGCCGCGTTCGGTCAGCCACCGTACGGCCCTGGCCTGGTCCTCCTGGTTTCGCAGCCCGAAGGGGTAGTGGTTGATCCAGAAGGTGGCCACGGGCCTGAAGCTCGGGTACTTCTTCGCCACGTCGTAGATGATCCCGACCGCGGTGTCCTTCTTGGGCATGCCGCCGCCGTCGAGCGCGAAGTGGCTCGCGTGACCGTCGTCGAAGGTCAGCACGACGGGGAACTTGCCGGCCGGCACCCTGATGTCGCCGGTCACGAACTCCTTGGCGGTGATCGGGACGTAGCCCTGCCTGGCCAGCTTCTCCAGCTCCTGGCGGACCTGCGAGGGCGTGCGGTCGATCGACGCGAACCGCTTCTTCAGGATCCGGTGATACATGATCACCGGGACCAGGCCGAGCTCGTTGGCCTTCACCTGCCTGGCGAACTCGGGCGTGGCGGTGACCCCCGGCGGCAGGTCGGAGCTCGGCAGATCGAGTTTCGCTTCTGGCGTAATCGCGGGTTTCTTGGACGGCTTGGCCGTGCCGACGGCCGCAGTGCGACCCGCGGGCTGGTCCGGGGTGGGCAGCAGCAGAAGGGTCGCGATGGCGAGCGTGATCACCACGAGGTTGGCCAGCCCAATGATCCGCGCGAGCAACGCTGAATTCCGCACTGAACTCCCGTGCCGATCGGGGGCAGACCAATCACCTCAGCCTAGTCCAGAACGTCACAGAGATCGCTCACGACGGAGCGCCCGGCCAGTGCCCCGCATCCGCCGACGCGACCCATCTGCCCGACAGCGCGACCCACTCGGCGGTGCGGGACCCGCCGTGCGCCGCCGCCCCACCTTCCCGCTCCAACCCGCCGCCGAACCCCACGACCGGCCAACCGCACCGCGAACGGGCCACCGGGCGACCAGACCGCACGACCGGGCCTATGGACGAATGGCCGACCAGGCTGGGCCGCGATGCGACCCGACCGTGCCTCACCCCCGGCCTGCCTGCCCGATCCCGCGCCGGACCGGGCGAGACGGCCGCGCGAACCAAGCCGCAGGCGGGAGAGGTCTCGATGGGGCGGGGTCCCGGTCGGGCGCGTGCGGACCCCGGCCCGGGTGCCGAAGAAGGCGGCCGACGAACCCGATGTCTGCGGCCCCGGCCCCGTGGGTCTGGAGTGGCGTGATGGACGGACACCCGCCCCGTGCCTACGGTGGCCCCTCCCGTGCGTGCCGTACAGAAGCAGCCACGTAGATGGGCCGCGCAGACAGGGGCCACGGAGAAGGGGGCGCGACGCGGGTCAGTGGCCGGCGTCCTCCCAGGTGCGGCCGACGCCGACGGAGACCTCCAGCGGTACGCGCAGGCTGTAGGCGGAGTTCATCTGGTCACACACCACCTGCCTGAGCGTCTCCAGCTCGCCCGGAGCCACCTCGAACACCAGCTCGTCGTGTACCTGCAGCAGCATCCGCGAGGCGAGCCCCTCCTCGCGCAGCGCCTGGCTCACGTGGAGCATCGCGACCTTGATGATGTCGGCGGCCGACCCCTGGATCGGCGCGTTGAGCGCCATCCGCTCGGCCATCTCCCGCCGCTGCCTGTTGTCGCTGGTCAGGTCGGGCAGGTAGCGGCGGCGGCCCATGATGGTCTCGGTGTAGCCGTCCTTGCGGGCCTGGGTGACGATCTCGTGCAGGAAGTCGCGGACGCCGCCGAACTCCTCGAAATACTCCTCCTTGAGCGCCCTGGCCTCGGCGACGGGGATGTTGAGCTGCCCCGAAAGGCCGAAGTCGGACAGCCCGTAGGCCAGGCCGTAGTTCATCGCCTTGATCCTGGCGCGCAGCTCGCCGTCGACCTGCTCGGGTGGCAGGTCGAAGACGCGGGCGGCGGTCGCCTGGTGGAAGTCGTGGCCCGACTCGAAGGCGGCGATCAGCGACTCGTCGCCCGACAGGTGGGCCATGATGCGCAGCTCGATCTGGCTGTAGTCGGCCGTCAGCAGCGTCTCGTAGCCCTCCCCGACCACGAAGCCCTGCCTGATGCGGCGGCCCTCGGCGGTGCGGATCGGGATGTTCTGCAGGTTGGGCTTCTCGCTCGACAGCCGCCCCGTGGCCGCGACGATCTGGTTGAACGTCGTGTGGATGCGCCCGTCTTCGGTGATCTCCTTGATCAGGCCCTCGACCGTGGTGCGCAGCTTCTGCTGGTCGCGGTGGCGCAGCATGATGATCGGCAGCTCGTGGTCGGTCTGCGTGGCCAGCCAGGTGAGCGCGTCGGCGTCGGTGGTGTAGCCGGTCTTGGTCTTCTTGGTCTTGGGCAGGTTGAGCTTGACGAAGAAGATCTCCTGCAGCTGCTTGGGCGAGCCCAGGTTGAACGGCTCGCCGACCACCCGGTGGGCCTCCTCGACGGCCTGCTTGACGGCGGCGCCGAACTCCGACTCCAGGCCCGCGAGGTATTCGCGGTCGGCGCCGATGCCGGCCCGCTCCATCTCGGCCAGCACGCTCAGCAGCGGCAGCTCGACGTCTTCCAGCAGCTGGGTGCCCCCGCGCCCGGCCAGGAACGACTCCAGCGAGTCGGCCAGCTCGGCCACCGCGTGGGCGCGCAGCGCCAGGTCCTTGGCGGGGGCGTCCTCGTCGTCGCCGAACAGCGCGGCCTGGCCGCCGGAGTCTTCCTCGACCTTGAGGTCGCGGTGGAGGTAGCGGCGGGCGAGGTCTTCGAGGGCGAAGGTGCGCTGTCCTGGCATCGCCAGGTAGGCGGCGAGCGCGGTGTCGCAGGAAAGCCCCTTCAGCTCCATCCCCTGGGCCCACAACGCCAGCATGGGGCCCTTGGCGTCGTGGACGGCCTTCGGCCTCGCCTCGTCGCCCAGCCACGCCCTGAGAGCGCTCTCGTCGGCCTCGGTGAGCCTCGTCGGGTCGATGTGGGCGGCGGTGCCGTCGGGCGAGGCGATCGCGATGCCGTCGATACGGCCGGTGCCGCTGCCGTAGGCGCCCTTGAAGGTCAGCCCCGCGCGACCCTCGGGCATCGCCGACAGCCACCCCGCGACCCGGTCGGGGCCGAGGATCACGGTCTCGACCTCGAAGCCCCGCTCGGGCTCCGCCTCGCCGGTGCCGAGCACCTTGAAGACGCGCTCGCGCAGCTCGCCGCGGATCTGCAGCGAGTCGAACAGCTTGTTGATCTCCTCGCGGTCCCACCCGCCCTGCTTGAGCTCGGCCAGGTCGGCCTCGACGGGCACGTCGCGCAGCAGCTCGGTCAGGCGGCGGTTCATCAGGACCTGGGCGACGTGCTCGCGCAGCTTGTCGCCGACCTTGCCCTTGACCTCGTCGACCCGGTCGACCAGGGCGGTCAGCGAGCCGAACTCGCGCACCCACTTGGCCGCGGTCTTCTCCCCCACCCCTGGGATGCTCAGCAGGTTGTCGCTGGGGTCGCCGCGCAGCGCGGCGAAGTCGGGGTACTGCTGCGGCGTCAGGTCGTACTTCTCGACGACCGCCTCGGGCGTGAAGCGCGTCATGTCGCTGATGCCGCGCCTGGTCATCAGCACCGTGACGTCCGAGCTAACCAGTTGGAGCGCGTCGCGGTCGCCGGTGACGATCAGCACGCTCATGCCCTCGGCCGCGGCGCGCGTGGCCAGCGTGGCGATCAGGTCGTCGGCCTCGTAGCCCGCCAGCGACAGGTGCGGGATGCGCAGCGTGTCGAGCAGCTCGAAGATCAGCTGCATCTGGCCGCGGAAGTCTTCGGGCGTCTCGCTGCGGTTGGCCTTGTAGTCGGCGTATTCGGCGTGCCTGAAGGTCGGCTCCGACCTGTCGAAGCACACCGCCACGTTGGTCGGCTGCTCATCGCGCAGGATGTTGGTCAGCATCGAGGTGAACCCGTAGACCGCCTCGGTGTGCTGACCGTCGGTGGTCATCAGGTTGGCGTCCTTCAGGGCGTAGAACGCCCGGTAGGCAAGCGAATGCCCATCCAGGAGCAGCAGGCAAGGACGGGCGGGGGTCACTTCACTCTTCGGCACACTGGCAGCCTAGTCTCCATGTGCGACAGATAACGTGAGCTCTAGGCACAGGAGGCCTCCCCTTGACGTTCGACGTGACCGTGGTGAATGAGCTGAACAAGGGCACGCTCGGCGAGCGGATGGGCATCGAGTTCGTCGAGGCCGACGCCGAGCGGGTAGTGGCCAGGATGCCGGTGAAGGGCAACACCCAGCCGTACGGCCTGCTGCACGGCGGCGCCTCGGTGGTGCTGGCCGAGTCGATCGGCTCGATCGGGGCGGCCATCCACGCGGGCCCCGACCGCATCGCGGTGGGGATCGAGATCAACGCCACCCACCACAGATCGGCGACCGAGGGCTACGTGACGGGCGTGGGGACGAGGCTGCACGGCGGCAGGTCGCTGGCCAGCTACGAGGTCGTGATCACCGACGAGCAGGGCCGCAGGGTGTGCACCTCGCGCATCACCTGCATGCTGCGGGACGCCTGAGCGACACCGGTGACTTGCGCGCACCCTTTGCGCGCCCGCCCCACCCGTCGCTACGGTTGAGCCGGCAGAGCCCGCGGGGAGGCCGAGTAGAAAACGCGTGGGGCCGAGCAAGCCCCGCACGGTCCCAAAGGCCCCCCCGGGTTCCTCTGTACGGCTAGAGCACCTTCGACAGGAAGAGCTTCGTCCGCTCGTGCTGCGGGTTCGCCAGCACCTCTCGCGGCGCCCCCTTCTCGACGACGAGCCCGTCGTCCATGAACACCAGCGAGTCGCCGACCTCGCGGGCGAAGCCCATCTCGTGGGTGACCACGACCATGGTCATGCCGTCCCTCGCCAGGCCCTTCATGACGTCGAGCACCTCGCCGACCAGCTCGGGGTCCAGCGCCGAGGTCGGCTCGTCGAAGAGCATGAGCTTGGGCTGCATGGCCAGCGCCCTGGCGATCGCGACGCGCTGCTGCTGGCCGCCCGACAGCTGGGCGGGGTAGTTGCGCATCTTCCCGCCGAGCCCCACCCGCTCGAGCAGTTCGGCGGCCCTGGTGCGTACCGCGGCCGAGGACTCGCGCTTGACCCGCTGGGGCGCCTCCATGACGTTCTCCAGCGCGGTCATGTGCGGGAAGAGGTTGAAGCGCTGGAACACCATGCCGATGTCCTTGCGCTGCGCGGCGACCTCCCTCTCCTTGAGCTCGTGGAGCTTGCCGCCGTGCTCGCGGTAGCCGATCAGCTTGCCGTCCACCCACAGGCGGCCGGCGTTGATCTTCTCCAGGTGGTTGATGCAGCGCAGGAACGTGGACTTGCCCGACCCGGACGGGCCGATGACGCACATCACCTCGCCGTTGCGCACCTCGAGGTCGATGCCCTTGAGCACATCGACGTGGCCGAAGCTCTTGCAGACCTGCTCGGCCCTGACCATCACGTCGTTCATGCCGCCCCGCCTATGACCCTGACCCGGCCACCGCCGGGGTGTGACCCCTTCGCGTAGTGACGCTCCAGGTAGTACTGCCCCACCATCATGATCGAGGAGAGGATGAGGTACCAGATGCACGCCATGATCAGCATCGGGATGACCTGGTACGTCGAGGCGTAGATCGTCTGCGCGGTGAAGGTCAGCTCCAGGTACGGGATGGCCGCCACCAGCGAGGTGTTCTTCAGCATCGAGATCGCCTCGTTGCCGGTCGGCGGCACGATGACCCGCATCGCCTGCGGGAGCACGATCCGCCGCATCGTCTGCATGCGGGTCATGCCCAGCGCCTGGGAGGCCTCCTGCTGGCCCGGATCGACCGACAGGATGCCCGCCCTGATGATCTCGGCCATGTAGGCCGCCTCGTTGAGGATCAGGCCGACCGCCGCCATCAGCGCCGCGCTGTAGAGCGCGTTGGTCGGCCAGGTGACGAACTCGGGGCCGAACGGGATGCCGATCCCGAACTGCGGGAAGAGCGCGCCGATGTTGCCCCAGATCAGCAGCTGCGTGTAGAGCGGGGTGCCGCGGAAGACCCACAGGTACAGCCAGGACGCGCCGCGCATCAGCGGATTGGCCGACAGGCGCATGAGCGCGAGCACGATGCCCAGGCCGACACCGCCGATCATGGCGGCGATCGTGAGCCAGATCGTGTTGCGCACGCCGTTGAGCACGGGCTCGGACAGGAAGTACTTCCACTGTTCGGGCCAGTTCCAGTTCTGGTTGGTGATCACGTTGCTCACCAGCATCGCGCCGAGCACCACGATCACAGCCGCCGCGACCCACCGGCCCGGATGGCGGACGGGCACGGCTCTGATCGTTTCAGGCCGCGCCCTCTCCGTTTCTTCCATGGGTTACCCCTGCGCGCCGTTGATCACCGGGTCCGTGATGGCGCCGTCGCCGACGCCCCACTTGTCGAGGATCGACTTGTAGGTGCCGTCCGCGATGACCTCCTTCACCGCGCCGAGCCAGGCGTCCTTGAAGGTCCCCGAGTTCTTGCTCATCGCGTAGCCGTACGGCGCGGTGTCGTAGGCCTGGCCGATGATCTCCAGCTTGTCACCGGTCTGCTTGACCGCGTAGCCGACGATGGGCGAGTCGGCGAGCATGCCGTCGATCTTGCCGGACACCAGGTCGGCGTTGACCTCGGTCTGCTGCTTGCGCACGACCTGCTCGATGGCGGGCTTGCCGGCCTTGACGCACGCCTCGCTCTTGGCCTTGATGTCGTCGACCTGGACGGTGCCCTGCTGGACGCCGATCTTCTTGCCGCAGGCGTCGTCGGGGTTGACCCCCTTGGGGTTGCCCTTCAGCGTCGCCCACGCCGTACCGGCGGAGTAGTAGGTGACGAAGTCGACGACCTTCTCCCGCTCCTTGTTGTCGGTGAAGGACGAGGCGCCGAGCTCGTACTTGCCCGACTGCAGTCCAGGGATGATCGTGTCGAATCCGGCGTTCTGGAACTCGGCGGTCAGGCCGAGCTTGCCCGCGATGGCCTCGACCAGCTCGACGTCCCAGCCCACGATCTTCTGCGAGGCGGGGTCGACCGACTCGTTCGGCGGGTAGGAGGCGTCGACGCCGACGACCAGCTTGCCGTCGGACTTGATCGCGTCAGGCACCATCGCCGCAAGCGTGTTCTGCGGACTCGGCGCGGCCGTGGCCCCGGTGGCCGCGGGGGCCGCGGGGCTGGCGCCGGTCGTGCCGCCGCCACCACAGGCCGTGAGCGTCAGCGCGCCCGCGACGACGAACGTGCCAGCCGCGAGCGCGCGGCGGGAAAGAGTACCCATACTCACAACGGTCCCCTTCGGTTCCTGGTCTTGTCGCAGAGATGCTCCCGCAAGCTTGTCACCAGGCAGATCACCGCTCAGACACAATCGGACAACTTCCTACAAGCGTAAGTCTTTCGACATAGGCCGAATATCTGGTCAACATCTCTTGTGACGGACCTCTGTCACAACGCGCCGTCCTCCTCGTACCGTGGCGACGTGCGCCGACCCATCCTCATCGCCTGCGCCCTGGTGGCGCTGACGTCCTGCAGTTCGGCACCCGCGCCGGAGCGAGCACAGGCGAGGCCGACCTACGACCTGCCCGCCCGGCCGGTTCGCGTCAACGAGGTCCCGATCCACGCCGCGCCCGTCACCGACGGCGACGCCCGGTTCCAGGTCATCGGCCTGCAGACCGGTCAGGCCAGCCTCTCAGGCAGTCACGCCGAGTGGCCGGCCAAGGGGCAGTTCATCACTGTCCGTGTCGTGGTGGAAAATCCGGGAAGATCCACATCCCGGTTCGACGCTCGCAGGCAGCGACTGGTCATCGCCGACGGGCGCACCTTCCCGATCAGCGACACCGCGCAGATCACCAAGCGCCAGCCCGTCGAGATCCCGGTCGGCGCGGGCGTGCGGCTGGAGATGGACCTCTGGTTCGACATCCCCAAGGACGCCCGACCCACCGCCATCAAGCTGTACGGCGACCCGCCCATCGGCTATCCCGGCACCGATGGCGCCCAGGTGAGCCTGAAATGACAGCGGGCGAGGCCCGTAAAGGCCTCGCCCGCCGCGCCGTTCAGTGACCGTTGGCGCTCGGCTCACCGAGGTCGCCGCCCAGGTAGGCGGCCCGCACCGCGGGATCGTTCAGCAGATCGTGCGCCGGAGCGCTCTTGACGATCTTCCCGGTCTCCAGCACGTACGCCCGGTGCGCCAGTTGCAGCGCCTGCTGAGCGTTCTGCTCCACCAGCAGGACCGTCGTGCCCCTGCGGTTGATCTCCTCGATGATGTCGAAGATCTGCTTGACCAGCAGCGGTGCCAGGCCCATCGACGGCTCGTCCAGCAGCAGCACCTTCGGCTTGGCCATCAGCGCCCGGCCGATCGCCAGCATCTGCTGCTCGCCGCCCGACATCGTGCCCGCGAACTGGGTGCGCCGCTCGGCCAGCCGAGGGAACAGCTCGTAGGCCTCGTTCAGCTCAGGGGCGATGTCGCCACTGCGCGCGTAGGCGCCCATCAGCAGGTTGTCGTGGACGGTCATGCCGGGGAAGATGCCGCGGCCCTCGGGCGACTGGCCCAGGCCCGCCTCGACCCGCTTGTGGCCGGGCATCTTGCTGATGTCGCGCCCGTCGAAGACCACCGAACCCGACGACAGCGGACGCAGGCCGGAGATGGTCTTCAGCGTCGTCGTCTTGCCGGCGCCGTTGGCGCCGATCAGCGTGACGATCTCGCCCTCGTTCACCTCGACCGAGATGCCCTTGAGGGCCGCGATCTTGCCGTAGTGGACGTGGATGTCCTTGACCTCAAGAAGCATCTGCGGGTGCCCCCAAGTACGCCTCGATGACCCGCGGGTCGTTCCGCACCTCGTCGGGCAGCCCATCCGCGATCTTCTCACCGAAGTCGAGAACGCTGATGCGGTCGCTGATGCCCATGACGAGGCTCATGTCGTGCTCGATCAGCAGGACGGTGCGCCCCGCGTCTCTGATGTCCCTGATGAGCTGCTGCAGGGCCTCCTTCTCCGCGGGGTTCATGCCCGCCGCGGGCTCGTCGAGCAGCAGCAGCTTCGGGTTGGTCGCCAGCGCCCTGGCGATCTCCAGGCGGCGCTGGTCACCGTAGGGCAGGTTCTTGGCGTAGTCGTCGGCGCGATGGGAGACGCCGCAGAACTCCAGCAGCTCCATGGCCAGCGCCCGGCCCTCACGCTCGGCCTTGCGGTGCCACGGCAGGCCGAGGGCCACGCTCACCATGCCCGACTTGTGGTGCGCGTCCGCGCCCACCATGACGTTCTCCACCGCCGACATGTTGTGGAACAGCCGGATGTTCTGGAACGTACGGGCGACGCCACGCTTGGTGATCTTGAAGCGCTTGATGCCGCTGATCTTCTCGCCGGCGAAGCGCACCTCGCCCTCGGTCGGCTGGTAGACGCCGGTGACCACGTTGAACACCGTGGTCTTGCCCGCGCCGTTCGGGCCGATCAACGCGAAGATCTCACCCTCGTTCACGGTGAGCTCGACCCCGCGCAGCGCCGTCACGCCGCCGAAGCGCATCGTGAGCCCGCGCAGCTCGAGCAGGGCCTTCTTCTCCTGGCTCACTTGCTCACTCCCTCGACCGCCTCGGGCTTCGTCTCGGGACCCGCGACCTCGGCGCCGAGGCTGCCCATGCCGCCCGATCCCTCCTTCAGTTCAGCCTTTCGCTGTCTGGAAGGCAACAAGCCCTCCGGCCTGAAGATCATCAGAGCGACCAGCACCGCGCCGAAGATCAGCATGCGGTACTCCTGCAGGCCGCGGAAACGCTCCGGCAGCCACGCCACGATGAACGCGCCCAGCATGACGCCAGGCAGGTTGCCCGCGCCGCCCATGACCACCGCGGCCAGGATCGTCGCCGACAGCAGGAACAGGAAGTCGTTCGGGTTCAGCGAGATGACCTTCGCGGCCCAGACCACGCCCATCGCGCCACCGATCGAGGCGCCGATGGCGAAGGCGAGCATCTTGAACCTGAACGTCGGCACGCCCATCACCTCGGCGGCGTCCTCGTCCTCGCGGATGGCCGCCCAGGCCCTGCCGACCCGGCTCTTCTCCCAGCGCTTGACCAGGATGATCACGATGACGGCCAGCCCGACCAGCATGTAGTAGTACGGCCTCGGGTCCAGCACGCCGTACTTGAAGATCTGGACGCCGAAGAGCTCCACACCCTCGATGCTCGGCGGATGCGGGATGCCGCGGATGCCGTTCGGACCGCCGATCGCGTCGGTGTTACGGGCCGTGATGCGGATGATCTCACCGAAGCCCAGGGTGACGATCGCCAGATAGTCACCGCGCAGTCGCAGCGTCGGTGCGCCCAGCACCACGCCCGAAAGGGCGCAGATGAGGATGCCGACGACCATGATCTCCCAGAAGTTCCACCCCAGCTCGGTGCCCAGCAGACCCATCGAGTAGCCGCCCACCGCGTAGAAGGCGACGTACCCGAGGTCGAGCAGACCGGCCTGGCCGACCACGACGTTGAGGCCGATGGCCAGCACCACGAAGGTGCCGATCGGGAAGAACAGCACGCTGGCCCAGTCGGAGTACGGCGACATGATCGGCGCCAGCGAGTCCGATGGAAGCAGCAGCGCGCCGATGATGAGCAGCACGTAGACGGCCCACCGCTGCCACCAGGGGGCAACGGACCACGCGTGGTGCATGCGGTCGGAGAAACCCGCCCACGCGGATCGGATACTTGACATGGGATTCTTCTGGTTCATGCGCGCGCCTGCTGAAGTGATTCACCGAGAAGCCCGGTGGGCCGGAACATCAGGACCAAGACGAGGACCGTGAACGAGATCACGTGCTTCCAGTCGGAGCCGAAGATGATGGCGCCGTAGTTTTCCACCAGCCCCAGCGCGATTCCGCCGACCAAGGCCCCGCGAAGGTTTCCGATACCGCCGAGAACCGCGGCGGTGAAGGCTTTGATACCGAAGAGAAAACCGATGTAGTAGTTGGTGTTCTCATATGCCAGCAAATACAGCGCACCGGCCACACCGGCCATCGCGCCGCCGATGAGGAACGTCATCTGGACGATCTTGTTGATGTCGACGCCCATCAGCACCGCGGCCTCGGGGTTCTGCGCGGTGGCGCGGATGCCTCGGCCGATCTTGGTTCGGTTGACCAGCCGCTCCAACAGGATCATCATCCCGATCGCCGCCACGACCACGAACACCTGGTGAGTCATCACCTTGTGGCCGAAGATCGAGAACAGCTCCGTGCGCTCCATGATGCGCGGCAGGCCCATCTGAATGCGGCCGCGCTCAGGTCTGTTGAAGACGGTGGGGATGACCAGGAGCGCGAACAGCTCCTGCAGGAAGATGGAGGCGCCGATGGCCGAGATGAGCGCGGCCAGGCGTGAGGCGCCACGTTTGCGCAGCGGACGGTAGGCGATCCGCTCGAGCGCCGCGGCGGTGCCCGCCGAGGCCAGAGCGCCGGCGGCGACCATGGCCAGGATCAGCCCGACGAGCGCCACGCCGGTCAACGGAGTGTTGATGCCGAACACGAACGGCACGAACATCGCGCCGAAAGTGCCGATCATGAACACTTCCGAGTGGGCGAAGTTGATCAGCCTCAGCACGCCGTACACCATCGTGTACCCGAGCGCGATCAGCGCGTAGATGGAACCGAACGCCAGGCCGTCGATGGTTTGCGGCCAGAACTGAGCGATGAAGTCATTGAACACGAGACGATAACCACTTCTAGGCGAGGATTCTCCTGCACTGCCGGTAGCAGATGCGCGAAAGGAGCGGGACCGCTCGCGGCGATCCCGCTCCCCGCGCGTCAACTACCCGATCTCACCTGAGAGACAGGCGGGAGACCGTTACCCGAGCTTGGCCTCGGATGCCTTGCCGAGCAGGGTGATGTTGCCGCCCTTGACCTGGTACATGTAAATGTCCTTGGCCACGACCTCACCATTGGACTCGAACTTCACCTGCTTGGAAACGCCGGGGAAGTCGACCGTCTGGATGAAGGTGTTGATGTCCTCGGCAGTCACCTTACCGGCCTTGATCGCCTCGACGAAGACCGACGCGGCGTCGAAGCCCTCCGTGGCGTAGATGGCCGGGTCGGCGTTGTAGGCGGCCTTGTAGTCGGCCGCGAACTTCTTGACCTTCTCGTCGGTCACCTCAGGCGTGGCGATGTAGCAGGGGCAGCCCACGAGCGCACCCTCCGCGTTGGCCGCGCCGGCGCCCTCGATGAGGCCCTTGTCCAGCGAACCGTCGCCGCTGAAGAACTTCGCGTCCTTCAGGCCCTTGTCGCGCAGCTGCTTGAGCAGCGGGCCGGCCGCCGCGTAGTAGCCGCCGAAGAAGATGGCGTCGGGCTTGCCCGCGGCCACCTTGTTGACCACCGAGGAGAAGTCGCTCTCGGCCGGGTCGAGCGAGTCGTCGGTGACGGTCACGCCCTTGGCCTTGAGCTGAGCGCGGACCGCGTCGGCCAGCGGCTTGCCGTACTCGGACTTGTCGTCGATGACGAAGACGTTCTTGGCCGCGGCGGCGCCGGCGATGAAGTCGGCGATGCCGGGGCCCTGAACACCGTCGTTCGGCAGGACGCGGTGCCAGTACTTCCAGCCATTCTGCGCGAGCGCGGCGTTGGTCGCCGAGGCCGAGACGCTGGGAATCTTCGCCTCTTCGAGCACCGGCGCCACCTGGGCGGACTCACCGGAGAACGCGGGGCCCACCAGAGCGACGATCTTGTCGGTCTTGATGGCCTGCTGGGCGAGACCGACGGCCTTGGTGGCGTCAGCCTGGCTGTCGTACTCCACCATCTCGATCTTGACCTTGGGGTTGGTCGCGTTGTACTGGTCAATGGCCAGCTTCGCGCCGTTCCTGGGCGGAATGACAATGCCCGCGTTGGAACCGGTCAGGTCGCCCATGAAGCCAATCTTGACAGTGGTGGGCGCCGCCTCCCCGCCACCGGGCGCCGCAGGTTCAGTGCCGCCGCCGCACGCGGCGAGGCCGAGCGTGAGAGCCATACCAACGGCAAGCGCGCCGCCGAAGCGAGCAATCTTTGGCCGCAAGGCTGCCTTCCTTTCGCCTGATCCTTTGTCAGGACCGGAATCACAGAGTCATGCCCATGCGGGGATGACCCAGGGGGTTGTGACGGTTAGTACAGCCAGGAGATGTCACGGGTTGGTACAGCGAACAGCGTCGTTACCGCTTCGTTATTACACCGATCCTTTACGGCGACCGCAGCGAATTGAAAGGTCAAACAACCACAAAGGAACGTTCCACAGTGTGAAACGACCCGTAGACGCTTCCGCACCTCAGAGGGCATGCTGATGTGAAATCGGTCAGCCGCCGCGCCCCCGGATGATCGGAATCCCGCTCGGTTCCTCAGCCCTGCTTGGCCGCGTCGTCCACGACGATCTGCGCCACCTCGCGCATGCTCAACCGGCGGTCCATCGACGCCTTCTGGATCCACCTGAACGCCTGCGGCTCGCTCCAGCCGTGCTGGGACATCAGCAGCCCCTTGGCCCGCTCGACCAGCTTGCGGGTCTCCAGCCGCCCCGACAGCGACGACACCTCGGCCGCCAGCGCGACCATCTCCTCGTGCCTGCTGACCGCCATCTCGATCGCCGGCACGAGGTCGGCCTTGGTGAACGGCTTGACCAGGTACGCCATGGCGCCCGCGTCACGCGCCCGCTCCACCAGGTCACGCTGGGAGAAGGCGGTGAGGATGAGGCACGGGGCGATCCGGTCGGCGACGATCCGCTCGGCGGCGGAGATGCCGTCGAGGATGGGCATCTTGACGTCGAGGATCACCAGATCGGGGCGGAGCTCGGTGGCCAGTTTGACCGCGTGCTCACCGTCACCGGCCTCGCCCACGACGACGTAGCCGTCCTCCTGGAGCATCTCCTTGAGGTCGAGGCGGATCAGTGCCTCGTCTTCCGCGATCACCACTCGCCGCTGCGTACTCACGAGCAGAAGACTACCGATGTCCGCTAGATTAGATCCACGCTGGCGTCATCGGGCTGTTCTGTGCGGCTTGTGCCCAGCGTGTGGACAGGTCCGAAGATCGCCCCGATAGACCAATCGGCAGAGTCGATGGACTCAAAATCCATTCAGTGTGGGTTCGAATCCCACTCGGGGCACCTTGGCCGCCCGGTCCCACCGACCGGGCGGTTTCGTTTCGCCGCACCCCCGAAACTGTCGGTGACGATCGGCATACTGCACGCATGCACCGCCGCTCGACCGCGCGCCCTCCAGGGCTTCCCTGCCGGGTGATCGCCATGCTCTGCGGCGTTCGGCGGGAGGGCACGGTCGGCTACGAGTTCTCCCCATTGCGCCGGACCACCCGGTCACTCGCGAGTGGCTCGCCGTACAGGAGGCGTCGCCGTAGGAGAAGTTTCGCCGTGCGGAAAGCCCCGCCGTGCGGCCCTGTGCGGGAGCCTCGCCGTACAGGCCGCGTCGCTGTACCTGGAAGCTGTGCGCTGGACTTGAAGAGCTCTCTGCCGGCTGGAGGAGCGGCGTGCCTGGGTGGTCGGGGTGGCGGGCGCGGGGTGACGGTGATCGCGGAGGGAGGTGGCCGAGCTGACCGGCTGGATCGAGGAGCCGCTCGTGGGCGGCGGGGTCAACCAGGTGAGCAGGGTGGGAGCGACGGTACGCAGGCCGGTGGGTCGGTGGACGCCGACGGTGCACCGCCTGCTCGCGCATGTGGCGGCGGCGGGGTTCGGGGGCGCGCCGCGCGCTCACGGGATCGACGCGGAGGGGCGCGAGATCCTCGACTTCATCCCCGGCGAGGTGGCCCACCATCCGGTGCCCGGCCACGTGTGGCGCGAGGCGACGCTGCGGCGGGTCGGTGTGATGCTGCGTGAATACCACGATGCGAGCGAGGGGTTCGGCTCGGACGGGCCCTGGTGCCTGCCGCCACGCGAGCCCGCCGAGGTGATCTGTCACGGCGACGTCGCGCCGTACAACACGGTGTTCCGCGAGGGGCTGCCGGTGGCGTTCATCGACTTCGACACCGCGCATCCGGGGCCACGGCTGTGGGACGTCGCGTATGCGGCCTACCGGTTCGTCCCGCTGAGCGCCGGTGGCGACGTGGCCGGGCAGGGGCGGCGGCTGCGCATCCTCTGTGACGCGTACGGCGTGGCGTCGGCCCGCAGGCCCGCCCTGCCGGTCATGGTCCGCGAACGGCTGCACGCGCTGGTCGACCACATGCGCGCCAGGGCATCCGCGGGCGACGCCGCCTTCGCCGGGCACCTGGCCGATGGGCATGACACGCTCTACCTGACCGACGCCGACCACGTCGCCCGGCACGCCGCCTCGTTAGTCGAGGCCCTTTCTGCCGGGCGTCCAGAAGGGCTTGGTGATGACGTCCCTGCGTGACCAGCCGCGCTCGTCGACCAGGTGGGCGCGGATCATCTGGATGGTGCGCGCCTCCCCCGCCAGATAGGCGACGCCCGGCTCGTCGGGCAGGTCCAGCGCGGACACCGCCTTCACCAGCGCCGCGGAGTTCGCCGCGGGCGCGCCGTCTCTGCACACCTTGACGAGGTCGCCCTGCAGGTCGAGGTGACCGCCCGGCTCGTTGGCCTCCACCGCGCCATAGACGGGCTCGGTGGCGGGTACGGCACGCAGCATCGGCCCGAACGCCACCGCGGCCGTCTCCTCGCCGGCGAACAGGTGGTACGGCGCGCCCTGCCGTAACGTGAACCTGCCCTCGGGCTTGGTGAAGGAGACCTCCTGGCCTGGGCGGGCGGTCCTGACCCAGGCCGCGCCGGGCGAGTCGGCGCCGTGGTCGTAGCCGATCAGGTCGAGGCACTCCCACGCGGGGTCGTGGTGCCAGACGGAGTACGTGCGCAGGGTCAGGGGGCCGTGCACGAGGACGCGGACGTGCTGGCCCGGCGTCCAGGCCAGTCCCGCGACGGCCTCGCCGCCGATTCTGATTCTGCGCATTCGGGGGGCGATGTGCTCGTTCTCGACGATCTCACCGGTGATGAACAGCCGGGAACGCAGCGCGCGGGTGATGGTGTTCACGGCACCTCTCTCCGATATATCTGATGTGTTCAGCGACTATATCGCGACATATCTCAAATCGACACCCGTTCTGGGTGCAAGATGGGAAGCCGCTTACCGGAGGCCGGAGCCGTGGATGGGTGGCGGCGGGGCGTTCACCCGGGCTTCGTCAGGGTCACATCACCGGTACGCGGCACGCTTCGGTTGGGATCGCACTGAGCGGGGATGTTCACCACCGACATGATCCGTGGAGGGGGGCGGGGATGGCGCTGACCGTGTTGCACCGTGAGGCGTTCCTGGCAGAGCCGCACATCGGGGCGCTCGCCGTACAGGATGAGCAGGGGCGGGGGCCGCTGACCGTGCCGGTCTGGTACCACTACGCGCCCGGCGGCGAGGTGACCTTCCTGACCGACGGCGACTCACGCAAGGCCAAGCTGATCGCCAAGGCGGGACGGTTCACCCTCCTCGCCCAGCGGACGATCCCCACCTACCGTTACGTCTCGGTCGAAGGGCCCGTCATCTCCTCCAATCCGACCACCGTCGAAGAGATGACCAGGATCGCCGCACGTTACCTGCCCGAGGACGGCGTCGACGGCTACGTCGCCCAGTCGAACCTCTCCGTGCTCGTGACCTTCCACATGCGTCCCGAGCGTTGGCTGTCGGCCGACCTGGGCACCATCTGAGCCTCCGGTATTTTGTGGCGTGTGACTGCTATCGATCCCACCAGCACCGGCGCGCACGGCGTCGGGCTTGCCACCATCGCCGCCGACGGCACGGTTCTCGACACCTGGTTCCCTTCGCCCGAGTTGGGCGAGCCGCCTTCCGTGGGCACCCGGCGCCTGTCCGCCGAGGAGGCCGGTGACCTCGCCGCGCTGACCGGCAAGGACGACGTGCGCGGGGTCGAGGTGGTCGCCGTCCACACCGGCATCGCCAAGCTGTCGGAGGCTCCCGCCGACGCCCACGACGCCTACCTGCGCCTGCACCTGCTGTCGGCCCGCCTGGTGCGTCCCCACGGCCTGAACCTGGACGGCGTGTTCGGCAAGCTCGCCAACGTCGTGTGGACCAACCACGGCCCGTGCGCCGTCGACGGGTTCGAGCAGACGAGGGTACGGCTGCGCGCCAGGGGCGCGGTGACCGTCTACGGCGTGGACAAGTTCCCGCGGATGGTCGACTACGTGGTGCCCTCAGGCGTGCGCGTCGCCGACGCCGACAGGGTACGGCTCGGCGCCCACCTGGCCAACGGCACCACGGTCATGCACGAGGGCTTCGTCAACTTCAACGCGGGCACGCTCGGCGCGTCCATGGTGGAGGGGCGGATCTCGGCGGGCGTCGTGGTCGGCGACGGCTCCGACGTGGGCGGCGGCGCGTCGATCATGGGCACGCTGTCGGGCGGCGGCAAGGAGGTCATCTCGATCGGCGAGCGCTGCCTGCTCGGCGCGAACGCCGGCGTGGGGATCTCGCTCGGGGACGACTGCGTGGTGGAGGCCGGGCTGTACGTGACGGCTGGGACCAAGGTGGCGCTCCCGGACGGCCGCGTGGTCAAGGGCAAGGAACTGTCGGGGGCCAGCGGCCTGCTGCTGCGAAGGAACTCGCAGACGGGGGCGGTGGAGGCGGTTCCCCGCACCGGAACGGGGATCGAGCTCAACGCGGCCCTACACGCCAACGACTGACAGAGCTGCTCGGTACCGCCGACCGGGGTTCGTCCGGTCGGCGGTCGTCAGTCGAACAGCTCGTCCACGGTGACGACGTCGAACGCCCGATCGAACCAAACGTCCAGTTGCTCAAGATTGCGGCAGGCGAGAATGCGTCCACGCGCCTGCTCGGAAACCGCGACGCTCCGCCAGGACAAGGTCTTCAGTACGGCGTCGGCGGTAGCCGCAGCCTTGCCGAGCTCGTATGCCGGGTATCTGTCGAGCGCCCTCACTCCGACGGCTTGCCGGTACGCCTGCGGCTGACGGAAGAACTCGCGGAGCGCATCACTCATGCGAAGAGCTCGTCGATCGTCGTGATCTCGAAGGCGCGATCGAACCACACATCCGCCAGCTCGGGGTCGAGACAGGCGAGAATACGCTCGCGCGCCTCTTCCGGGACGGTCACCTTCCGCCTGGCCAGAACCTTCAGAACGCCCTCGGCCTTGGCCTCGGCCTGGTGCTTGCGAGCGAAGTCGCTCTTGTACTTGTAGGTTCCCACAGCCATCAGTTCCTCCAGATGCTTGCGGGCGGCCTCCGGCAGCGCCGTGACCAGGTAGTCGGAGTATATCCGGCCCCTCTGATCATCTAGGCTGACCAGCGACGCGTACACCGCCTCCAGTACTTCTATACCAGCAGATCCATCCGCGTGCGCCAGCGCCGACAGCACGGCCATCTCGGGCATGGCGATGGCTTCGGCATCGGACCGGATGACGGGCATCAGTCCGGGCCCTACGGCGTAGGGTGTTGTGACCGAGCCCGGCCCCATCACGATGGGCTTAGCCGCCCATGCGGCGACCTTGTTGGACGGGGTAAGAACCAGCAGCACGACAGGGCAGTGGCACCGGTCCCACACCGTCGCCACATAGACCGGCCAACTACCGAGTTTGTCCTTGTCTCCTTCCGCTGCATCTCAACGATCACCGCGAGGACAGCTTCCCCCTCGGCGCGAAACACGATCAGAGAGTCTGCGCGGTATTCGGCGGGGGTGCATTGCGACATGTCCGCCGACTCGATTCGCGCTTCGTCGAAGGACGGCACCGGGAGTTGGAAGACCCGGGTGAGGAGTTCGGGAACGAGCTCTGGATTGTTGTCGCAGAGCTCGATCCACATCTCGTGCTCAAGAGTGAGGGCCACGCCGGGAAGATTACCGAACGTTTGCTCGCGCTACTCTGCGTATACCGAAAATGTCTTTGAATTTGCTTGACACTCCAAGCCGCGATAGCACGCCAACGACGCGGGGAGCGCGAGGGGCCGGCAGGCCCCTCGCCGGGGTTTCAGGGGCGTGCCCCTGAAAAGCGCTGCCCGAGCCGGAGGCGAGGACCATGCCCGTGAGCCGGGGTTCCAGGGGGTTCGCACCCCCTGGAGAACGCAGCCCGAGCCGTTAGGCGAGGACCATGCCGTCAGTGGGCGTGGGAGACCGCCGACCCGATGGTGTGGACGCGGAGGGCGTTCGTCGAGCCGGGCGTGCCGGGAGGCGAGCCCGCCACGATGACGACCTTGTCACCCTTCTCGAGCCGCCCGAGCGACAGCAGCGACGCCTCCACCTGCCTGACCATGTCGTCGGTGTGGTGGACGAACGGCACCTGGAACGTCTCCACGCCCCACGTCAGCGACAGCTGGCCGCGCACGTGCGGCGCCGAGGTGAAGGCCAGCAGCGGGATCGGCGAGCGGTAGCGTGCCAGGCGGCGGGCCGTCTCGCCGGACATCGTGAAGGCAACCAGCGCCTTGGCTCCGACGATGGCGCCGACCTCGGCCGCGGCGCGGGCGATGGCGCCGCCGGTGGTCTCGGGGAGGCGGTCGAGGCTGTGGGTGGCGCGCAGGGAGGACTTCTCCGCGGCGCAGGCGATGCGGTCCATGGTGGCGACGGACTCGATGGGGAAGTTGCCGACCGAGGTCTCGCCGGACAGCATGACCGCGTCGGCGCCGTCCATGACGGCGTAGGCGACGTCGGAGGCCTCGGCGCGGGTGGGGCGGGGGGCGTTCATCATCGAGTCGAGCATCTGGGTGGCCACGATGACCGGGCGGGCCTTCTCGCGGCACAGCTCGATGATGCGCTTCTGGACGATCGGCACCTCTTCGAGGGGAAGCTCGACGCCGAGGTCGCCGCGGGCGACCATGATGCCGTCGAAGGCCTCGACGATCTCGGGCAGCCGCTCCACGGCCTGGGGCTTTTCGATCTTGGCGAGCAGCGGAAGCCGTACGGCCTCCTGCTCCATGATGTTGCGGACCACGTCGGCGTCGGAGGGGCGGCGCACGAACGACAGGGCGATCATGTCGAAGCCGGTGCGCAGCGCCCAGCGCAGGTCGGCCTCGTCCTTGTCGGTGAGGGCGGGCGCGCTGACGTTGACGCCGGGAAGGTTGAGGCCCTTGTTGTCGGAGATCATGCCGCCGATGACGACGCGGGTGGTGACACGCTGGCCGTCGACGCGGGTGACCTCGAGGACGACGCGGCCGTCGTCGACGAGGATGGTGTCGCCCGAGTGCACGTCGGACGGCAGGCCCTTGTAGGTCGTGGAGACCTGCTCGCGGTCGCCGGGGACCTCTTCGGTGGTGATGGTGAAGACGTCGCCGAACCCGAGGCGGACCGGGCCCTCCTCGAACTTGCCGACGCGGATCTTGGGACCCTGCAGGTCGGCGAGCACGCCTACGCCCCGGCCGAGGTCGGCCGCCACCTCCCGCACCCGGTCGAGAACCTCTTTGTGCAGCTCATGGGTGCCATGGCTGAGGTTGAAGCGGGCAACGTCCATGCCTGCGCCGATGAGCTCGCGGAGCCGGTCGGCGGAGGATGTGGCAGGACCGAGGGTACAGACGATTTTCGCGCGACGAGTCACGTGTCCTACCTTAAGTGGTACAGACCACTTGGCAGTCACGCGCGGGAGAAATCCCGGTGACGACGTCTCCACAGGTACCCGACCCAGGAGAGAACCACAAGGACTGCCACGCCGAGCCGTGCCAGATTCGTGTATTCCTCCGGGTAGACGACGCCCTCGATGTAGTGGTCGATGAATCCGGAGGGGGTCAGTCCCGCCGTCCCGGCCGCGCGCCGCCCCCAGTCCTCGGCGACGGTCAGGGGGCACTCGATGCCGGTGACGATCGACAGCACTCCCCAGCCGGCGACGGCCAGGTGCGCCCAGAGGGTGCGCGGCCAGCGCCAGGCCAGGAATCCGCCGACTCCCATGTAGGCGAGGAACAGGAAGTGCGCGACCATCGCGGCGTCCGCGACGAGCCGGTACACCACCCCATCCAGTACGGCAGGCACGAGATAGCTCCTCTGTGGTCACCGGCCGGCCTCTGCCTGGTCGACGCCACTCGGGCGCGACGGCGGGCCGCCGTCACATCACCGCTGAACCCCAGTGAGGCCGGCTCTCACCCCATGTCTACCTCTTCGCCATCGATTCATGGCGCCACTGTCGCCGCCTTGTAGGCGTTGACCACGCCCCTGCCGTAGAACCCGTTCTTGGCCGTGTCTCCCACGCAGGTCTGCTTCTCCTCCTGCCCGAAGTACCGGTACACGTAGGTGCGCGGCGTCGGGCAGGCCTTCTGGGTGGCGCTCGAGTACATCAGTCGTTCCACCGACGCCGGAGCCAGCGCCACCCCGCCGGGTCCCGGCCTGCCGAAGCGGCTGATCAGGATCGCGGCGACGCCCGTGGCGTGCGGGGCGGCCATGGAGGTGCCGTCGAGGTACTGGTAGTAGGCGCACTCGCCGCGGTGGCAGTCGCGGACGACCTCGGACGTCTTCGGCTTCCCCGCCGCGTCGATCTTGTTCTCGGCGCGCAGCACGGCCTTGGGCGCGGCGGCCAGGATGGACCTGGTGTGCGAGACGCCGCCGCCGTCGAGCGTGTCGCCGCCCGGCGCGGAAAGGTCGGTCTGCTCGATGCCGTAGTCGGAGTAGAGCGCCTTGCGCCCGGACGGGCCGAGCGCGGCGATAGAGATGACGCCGTCGGACTCGGCAGGCACGTTCAGGCAGGAGTTGTCGATGGTGCGGGAGTGGGCCTTGTTCCTGGGGTAGTTGGGGCTCGCCTCGTCCGTGCGCGGGTCGCCGAGGTCGATGGAGCCGTTGCCGAGCGCGGCGATGAGCGTGACGCCCTTGCCGCGGGCGTAGTCGAGGGCGCGCTGCATGCCGGTGATGATGCCGCGCTGCTCCAGCCTCTGGCGTGGGGTGTCGGCCTTGTTGTTGGTGCAGTTGAACAGCCAGGGGTCGATGTAGAAGCTCATGTTCACCACGTCGATGCCGTTGTCGGCGGCGTAGGTGAGGGCGTCGAGGCTGGGCTTGAGGAAGAACATGCCCGAGTCCTGGCCGGATCTGAGGTTGACCACCTGCACGTTGGGGGCGACGCCCGCGATGCCCCTGCCGTTGATCGGGGCGGCGATCGTGCTGGCGACGTGGGTGCCGTGGCCTTCGTCGTCGACGTCGGCGGGGTCCTTGCAGCTCTTGACTTCGCAGGGCCCGTCGAGCGGCTGGCCGCTCGGGTCCTTGGGCCGGTCGGTGACGAAGTTGCGGCTCAGCTTGCGGTTGAAGTTGGCGGCGATGTCGGGATGCTTGCCGTCGATGCCGGTGTCGATGACGCCGACCAGCACCTTCCTGTCGCCCGGCGCGACCGTGTTGGCGCGGTCGGCGCCGATCATCTTCATGTCCCACTGGCGCGAGGCCAGCGGTTCGCGCGCCTTCGTGCCCGGCGCGCCGTCCTTGCCCGGTCCCGTATCGGGCAGCGTCGCCGAAGTGCGGGCGGGCAGTGCCGTGGCGGTACGGCCGGCGGCCCATTCGGGGTGGAGGGCGGGCAGTGCCGTGATGGTACGGCCGGCGGCCCATTCGGGGTGGAGGGCGGCCCATTTCTGTCGGGCCGCGGCCGAGGTGAAGCCGATCGGCCGGTCGGTGGAGATCCCCACGATCGCCTCGTCGTCGCCGAGCGTGTCGAGGAAGGAGTCCGCCACCCCGTGTGCCACCACGTAGCCGAGCCGGGGCTCGGTCGACACGGTCCGCCCGCCGCCGGCTTCGATCGCGGCCAGCGCCTTGTCCTTGCCACCCGCCGCGTAGAAGACCAGATAGTCGGCGCCGGGAGAGGAGGCCGGGCGTGGTGGTGGGGCGGACGCACAGGAGGCAAGAGGTAGCGTCATCGCCGCCGCCACGATTGCATAGCCGATCCGCCGCATAGAGAACCCCCCGTTGTCGCTCACCACACGCATACGAGGGGAGCATCCTCTCGACACCATTCCCCGTCTGCAACTTATTCACCCTTTTGCGTGATTTATCGCAGCCTTTACCGGAAAGCGGTGGTGGGCCGGGCTCCTGCCGTACCGGACGAAGAACGCCCGCCCGAGCGGACCCCGGGCGGGCGTTCTCACACAGCAGACCTCACACAGCAGACCTCACACAGCGGACGTCACACCAGCGGGCGCGCCGTCGGCAGGATCGGGTACGGCAGGGCCGTCTCGCCGGTCAGGAACCGGTCCACGCCCGAGGCGGCCGCCCGCCCCTCGGCGATGGCCCAGACGATGAGCGACTGGCCGCGGCCCATGTCCCCCGCGACGAACACGCCGTCGACGTTGGTCATGTAGGTCTTGTCGCGCGCCACGTTCCCCCTGGGGTCGTAGTCGACGCCGAGGTCCTGCAGCAGCGCGCCCTTCTCAGGACCGAGGAAGCCCATCGACAGCGTGACCAGCTCGGCCGGGATCTCCCGCTCGGTGCCGGGGATCGGCTTGAAGCCCGACTGCGGCCCCTCGACCTCGACCAGGCGCAGCGCCCTGACGTTGCCGTCGGCGTCGCCCGCGAACTCGGTCGTGGAGACCGCGTAGACGCGGTCGCCGCCGCCGTCGGTCAGCTCCTCGTGCGCGCTCTCCGTCTTGAACAGGATGGGGAACGTCGGCCACGGCTGCGAGCCGGGCCGGGCGGCCGGCGGCTGCGGCATGATCTCCAGCTGGGTCACCGAGGCGGCCCCCTGGCGGATCGCGGTGCCGATGCAGTCGGCGCCGGTGTCGCCGCCGCCGATCACCACGACGTGCTTGCCGCGGGCGTTGATCGGGGAGTTCTCGAAGTCCTTGTTGGCCGGCGGCAGGTACTCCATCGCCTGGTAGACGCCCTTGAGGTCGCGTCCGGCGACCGGCAGGTCACGCCAGGCGGTGGCGCCGCCCGACAGCACGACCGCGTCGAACTCCTCGCGCAGCTGGGCGGCGGTGATGTCGACGCCGACGTCGACCGAGGTCCTGAACTCGGTGCCTTCGGCGCGCATCTGGTCCAGGCGCCGGTCGATGTGGCGCTTTTCCATCTTGAACTCGGGGATGCCGTAGCGCAGCAGCCCGCCGATGGCGTCGGCCCGCTCGAAGACCACGACGTCGTGGCCGGCGCGGGTGAGCTGCTGGGCGGCGGCCAGGCCCGCGGGGCCCGAGCCGACGACGGCGACCTTCTTGGCGGTCCTCCTGGCGGCCGGCTGCGGCGTCACCCATCCCTCGGCGAAGGCGTGGTCGATGATCTCGACCTCGACCCGCTTGATCGCCACGGGGTCGGAGTTGATGCCGAGCACGCACGCCGCCTCGCACGGGGCGGGGCAGAGCCTGCCGGTGAACTCGGGGAAGTTGTTCGTGGCGTGCAGCCGCTCGATCGCCTCCCGCCAGTCGTGGCGGTAGACGAGGTCGTTCCACTCGGGGATGAGGTTGCCGAGCGGGCAGCCGTTGTGGCAGAACGGGATGCCGCAGTCCATGCAGCGGGAGGCCTGCTTGGTCAGCTTCGGCGCGGGGAAGTCCTCGTAGACCTCCCGCCAGTCGCGGATGCGGACGTCGACGGGGCGGCGCGCGGGCAGCTCCCGGTCGTGCGTGAGGAAACCCTTGGGGTCGGCCATGGTGTGCGCCTCCTTAACCCTGAACCGCGGCCGTCATGACGGCCTCGTCGATGTTCCTGCCTTCGATGCGGGCGGCCTCGGCGGCCTGCAGCACCCTCTTGTAGTCGGTCGGCATGACCTTGCCGAACCTGGTGAGCGCGCTGTCCCAGTCGGCCAGCAGTTCCTTGGCGACGGGCGAGCCCGTCTGCTCGAAGTGCCTGCCGACGACCTCGTGCAGGAAGCGCGCGTCCTTGTCGGTCAGCGGCTCGATGGCCACCATCTCGCGGTTGACCCGCTCGGCCCGCAGGTCGAGCAGGTAGGCGACGCCGCCCGACATGCCGGCGGCGAAGTTGCGCCCGGTCTGGCCGAGCACGACGACCTTGCCGCCGGTCATGTACTCGCAGCCGTGGTCGCCCACGCCCTCGACGATGGCGGTGGCGCCGGAGTTGCGGACGCAGAAGCGCTCGCCGACCACGCCGCGGATGAACACCTCTCCCGACGTCGCACCGTACAGGGCGACATTTCCAGAAATGATGTGACCGTCGAGCGGGGCGGTGTCGTGCGGGCGCACCGTGATCCGGCCGCCCGACAGGCCCTTGCCGAGGTAGTCGTTGGCGTCGCCGGTCAGCCGCAGCGTCACTCCTCGCGGCACGAACGCGCCGAAGGAGTTGCCCGCCGAGCCGGTGAAGCTGATGTCGATCGTGTCGTCCGGCAGGCCCGCGCCGCCGTACCGCTTGGTCACCTCGTAGCCGAGCATGGTGCCGACGGTGCGGTTGACGTTGCGGATCGGCAGGTCGAGCGTGACCGGGGTGGCGTGCTCAAGCGCGCCCTCCGCCAGGGCGATGAGCGTGTTGTCGAGGGCGTGCTCCAGACCGTGCTCCTGGGCCAGGGTACGGCGCAGCGCCGTCCCCTCGGGCAGCTCGGGCCGGTGCAGGATCGGCGACAGGTCGAGGCCGTTGGCCTTCCAGTGGTCCTCGGCCGCGCTCATGTCGAGCAGCTCGACGTGCCCGATCGCCTCGTCGAGCGAGCGGAAGCCCAGCTCGGCGAGGTACTCACGGATCTCCTCGGCGATGAACTCGAAGAAGTTCACCACGAACTCGGGCTTGCCGGCGAAGCGCGCCCGCAGCTCGGGGTTCTGGGTGGCGACGCCGACGGGGCAGGTGTCGAGGTGGCAGACGCGCATCATCACGCAGCCCGAGACGACCAGGGGGGCGGTGGCGAAGCCGTACTCCTCGGCGCCGAGCAGGGCGGCGATGACCACGTCGCGGCCGGTCTTGAGCTGGCCGTCGACCTGGACGACGATGCGGTCGCGCAGGCCGTTCAGCAGCAGCGTCTGCTGGGTCTCGGCCAGGCCGAGCTCCCACGGGGCGCCCGCGTGCTTGAGCGAGGTCAGCGGGGAGGCTCCGGTGCCGCCGTCGTGGCCGGAGATCAGCACGACGTCGGCGTGCGCCTTGGAGACGCCCGCGGCGACGGTGCCGACGCCGACCTCGGCCACCAGCTTCACGTGGACCCTGGAGGCCGGGTTGGCGTTCTTCAGGTCGTGGATGAGCTGGGCCAGGTCCTCGATGGAGTAGATGTCGTGGTGCGGCGGCGGCGAGATGAGGCCGACACCGGGGGTGGAGTGCCTGGTCTTGGCGATCCACGGGTAGACCTTGTGGCCTGGCAGTTGCCCGCCCTCGCCTGGCTTGGCGCCCTGGGCCATCTTGATCTGCAGGTCGTCGGCGTTGACCAGGTACTCGCTGGTCACCCCGAATCGGCCGCTGGCCACCTGCTTGATGGCGCTGCGCCTGGCGGGGTCGTAGAGGCGCTCGGGATCCTCGCCGCCCTCACCGGTGTTGGACTTGCCGCCGAGCCTGTTCATGGCGATGGCGAGCGTCTCGTGCGCCTCCATCGAGATGGAGCCGTAGGACATGGCGCCGGTGGAGAACCGCTTGACGATCTCGGAGACCGGCTCCACCTCCTCCAGCGGCACCGGGGTCCTGCCGGAGGCGAACCTGAACAGCCCGCGCAGCGTCATCAGCCGCTCGGCCTGCGAGTCGACCAGGCCGGTGTACTCCTTGAAGATCTCGTAGCGGCGGCTGCGCGTGGCGTGCTGCAGCTTGAAGACCGTCTCGGGGTTGAACAGGTGCGGCTCGCCCTCGCGCCGCCACTGGTACTCACCGCCCACATTGAGGCGCCGGTGGGCGTTCTCCGCGCGTGGGTAGGCGTGGCGGTGGCGGGCGGCGGCCTCCTGGGCCAGGACGTCGAAGCCGACGCCGCCCAGCCGCGAAGTGGTGCCGACGAAGCAGGTGTCGATGACCTCCTCGCCCAGGCCGAGCGCCTCGAAGATCTGGGCGCCGGTGTAGCTGGCGACCGTGGACACGCCCATCTTGGACATGACCTTGATGACGCCCTTGCCGTAGGCCTTGATGAGGTTGCGCACGGCCTTGTGCTTGTCGACCTGGAGCATGCCGGTGTCGACCATGTCCTCGACGGTCTCGATCGCGAGGTAGGGGTTGACGGCGCCGGCGCCGTACCCGATGAGCAGCGCCATATGGTGGCACTCGCGCGCCTCGCCGGTCTCGATGACCAGGCCGATCTTGGTGCGGGTCTTCTCGGCGATGAGGTGGTGGTGGACCGCGCCGGTCAGCAACAGCGACGGGATCGGCGCCAGCCGCTCGGAGAAGCCGCGGTCGGACAGCACGATGACGCGCGCACCGCCCGCGATCGCCTCGGAGACCTCGGCGCAGATGGCCGCCAGCCGCTCGCGCAGCGCCTGTCCGCCGCCGGCGACCTTGTACAGGCCGCTGACGACGTAGGGGTGGAAGCCGGGCAGGTGGCCCTCGTCGTTGATGTGGATGATCTTGGCGAGCTCGTCGTTGTCGATCACCGGGTACGGCAGGACGAGCTGCCGGCACGAGGCGGGTCCCGGGTCGAGCAGGTTGCCCTCGGGGCCGAGCGTGCTGGCCAGCGAGGTGACCAGCTCCTCGCGGATGGCGTCCAGCGGCGGGTTGGTGACCTGGGCGAACAGCTGGCTGAAGTAGTCGAACAGCAGCCTGGGCTTCTCGCTGAGCACGGCGACGGGCGTGTCGGTGCCCATCGACCCGATCGGCTCGATGCCCGACTTCGCCATCGGCGACAGGATGATCCGCAGCTCTTCCTCGGTGTAGCCGAACGTCTGCTGCCGCTTGACCAGCGCCTCGTGGGTGGGGATCTCGTGGGAGCGGGCGGGCAGTTCCTCGAAGCGCACCAGCCCGGCGTGCAGCCAGTCCTCGTACGGCAGCGCGGAGGCCAGCTCGGCCTTGATCTCGTCGTCCTCGATGATCTTGCCGCGGACGGTGTCGATGAGGAACATCCGGCCCGGCTGCAGGCGGCCCTTGCGGACGACGTCCTCGGGCGCGAAGTCGAGCACACCGGCCTCGGAGGCCAGCACGACCAGGCCGTCGGCGGTCACCCAGAAGCGGCCGGGGCGCAGCCCGTTGCGGTCGAGGACCGCTCCGGCCAGCGTGCCGTCGGTGAAGGTGATCGAGGCGGGGCCGTCCCACGCCTCCATCATCGAGGAGTGGAACTCGTAGAAGGCCCGGCGGTCCGGGTCCATCTCGGTGTGGTTCTCCCACGCCTCGGGGATCATCATCAGCACCGCGTGCGGCAGCGAGCGCCCGCCCAGGTGCAGCAGCTCCAGCGTCTCGTCGAAGGAGGCGGTGTCGGAGCCGTCGGGGTCGCAGATCGGGAAGAGCCGCTCGAGGGCGCCGGGGATGAGGTCGGAGGCCAGCATGGCCTCGCGGGCGCGCATCCAGTTGCGGTTGCCCTTGACCGTGTTGATCTCGCCGTTGTGGGCGACGTAGCGGTAGGGGTGCGCCAGGGGCCAGCTCGGGAAGGTGTTGGTCGAGAAGCGCGAGTGCACCAGCGCGATCGCGGTCTCGTAGCGCTCGTCGGACAGGTCGGGGAAGAAGGGCTCGACCTGCAGCGGGGTGAGCATGCCCTTGTAGACCAGCGTGCGGCTGGACAGCGAGGGGAAGTAGACGTCCGCCTCGTGCTCGGCGCGCTTGCGCAGGCAGAAGGCGATCCGGTCGAGCTCCAGGCCGCTCTCGCCCTGCGGGCTCGAGACGAACAGCTGGCTGAAGTACGGCATGACCGCGCGGGCGCTCGGGCCCGCGTTCGAGGCGTCCACGGGGACCTCGCGCCAGCCGAGGACCGTCAGGCCCTCCTCCGCCGCGATCTCCTCGATGAGGCGGACGGCGCTCTGCCTCGCCTGTTCGTCCGAGGGCAGGAACGCCATGCCCACGGCGTAGTGGCCCTGGTCGGGCAGCGGGAAGCCGGTAGCGGCCCTGAGGAAGAGGTCGGGGACCTGCGTCAGGATTCCGGCGCCGTCGCCGGTGTCCGGCTCGCTACCCTTGGCCCCCCGGTGGTCGAGATTGCACAGGGCCGTCAGAGCCTTCACGACGATCCCGTGGTCACGTCGCCCGTTCACGTCCGCGACCATCGCGACGCCGCAGGCGTCGTGCTCGTTGGCGGGGTGGTAAAGGCCCTGGGGCTCGGGGAACCCGAGGTGGGCAGCAGGCATTGAATCCCTCCCGTCGTCATCGTCTGCTTTGGTGTTGCAGGCGGGGACGACGTTGGCCCTGCTGCGATTCAGTGGGTAGAGGGTATCGCACCCTGTCGGATTAGTGCCCACCAGGTCCACATCGCGAACATTCACAAAATTTCGGCATGCGGACGCTCTTGTCCCAACACGCGATACTTTTCGCGTATTCCCCACCCTTGTCTGGAGACCCGCCGGCCCCCGCCGCCACGGATAGGGTTGCCCCATGGAACGCGACGGCCTGGAGGCCCTGCTGGCGAGCGCCGGAATCGACGGCAGGCGGCTGCGCCACGCCCTCATGCTCGTCTGCGACGGCCGCTGGCGGACACTGGCCGACCTGGTCAGGGAGAGCGCCACGTCCAGACGTTCGATCGAGGCCCTCCTGCGCGAGGTCAGGCTCGAACGGCAGGGCGAGCGCTTCCGCGTGCCGCTCCCGCACACGCCCGACTACCAGGACCTGTTCGCGGTCGGCGAGCCGCCCGCCGACCCCGTCGCCCACCTGCTCCCCCACTACGAGCACGTGGTCAAGCGCATGCGCGACCTCATCGGCCAGGCCCCCGCCGCCCGGCAGGCGCTCGACCACGTCTCGGCCACCGCCGAGACCGTCGTCCGCCGCGCCCTGCTGCTCGGCGCCAGGTTCTGGCTGCCGAGGGCGCGCGTGCTGTGCGTCGGCGACCATGACCTGACCTCCCTGGCGATTCGGCTGGTGCACCCGGAGTGCGAGGTGACGGTCGTCGACATCGACGAGCGCATCCTGGCCTACATCGACGCCCAGGGCCTCGGCGTCTCGACCCGGTGGGCCGACCTGCGGCTCGGGCTGCCCGTCTCGGCGCGCGAGCACGACCTGGCCGTCACCGACCCGCCGTACACGCCGGAGGGGATCGGGCTGTTCGTCGCCAGGGCCGTGGAGGGGCTCAAGGACGACGGCAGGGTCCTGCTGGCGTACGGCGCGAGCGAGCGCACGCCCATGCTCGCCCTCAAGGTGCAGAACGCGCTGTCCGACCTCAACCTCACGCACGAGGCCATCTATCCCGACTTCAACCGCTATTTCGGTGCGGAGGCGATCGGCTCGGCCGCCGACCTGTACATCCTGCGGCCCACCACCAAAACCCGCCCCGCCGTGGCAGCCAGGGTCGACCGGCTCGCCACCGCGATCTACACCCACGGCCCGCAGTCCATCGAGTCGACGCCCGCCACGGGAGCCCGGCCCGACGCGGAGGCGCGACCTGCCGCGGGGGCGCGACCCGACGCGGGGACGCGGCCCGACGCGGGGACGCGGCCCGACGCGGGGACGCGGCCCGACGCGGGGGTGCGACCCGACGCCGCGACGCGACCTGCCGCCGGGGGGCGGCCCGACGCGGGCTCGGACTTCACGCCCGACCTGCTCGTCGGCGACTGGCCGAAGGACCTCCCCCAGCCGCGCACCAGGCTGGCCACCTGGCTGGCCAAGCCGCACGCCTCCGCGCCCTCCGCGGTGGCGATCGCGGTGCCCGCGGGGCTCGAGGCGGCGCTCCCCCGCCTGCTGCTGGCGGGGCGGGCCGCCCACGTGCGCGTCCACCTGGCCGAGCCGCCGCCGCGCGAGCTGCCCGTGGTCTCGGGCGTCTACGCGGTCACGGTCGACGGTCGCGTGCTCGACGCGGTACGGCTGCCGCCGCCCTCCGACGAGGCGGGCAGGGTGGTGCGCCGCATCCTCGACAACGCGCACGGGAAGCTGGCCAACACCTGGCGGGAGGGGCTCATCGCGGCCGCCGCGGCGCGGGGGGCCACGCTGACCAAGAACGACGCCCGCACCCTCATCCGGCAGGCGGCTCCATGGGCGGAGTCGGTCACGGTGCTGGAGGTGCCGCTCCACCGCCTGGAGGCGCTGCCCGCAGCCGTCGCCGAAACGCTCGCCACACTCCCCGCCTGACGCTCGCCTGCCCTCGGACGCACCCCGCCTGACCCCCGACGACCCTCAGACGCTCCCTCCGCTCCCCCTCGGACGATCTTCGGATCCGCTGGACGATCGAGGGATCCCCGGCGGCCGGACCGAGAGCCTGGGGTCGGCGGCCGGGGTCACGGGCCAGGCGTCACGGGCCGGGGGTCAGGTGGCGGCGATGACGCGGGCGGAGATGACCGTGCGGCCGAGGCCGTCGAGAGCGATCTGCGGGTGGGCCAGGTCGGGTTTCCCGCCGCCCACGGGGCCGACCCAGCTCACCGTGACGAAGTGTCCGAGCGCCCGCGCCTGCGCCCTGCTGCGGGAGACGTCGAAGGTCGCCGCCTGCCGTACGAAACCGCTCGTGCGCAGCTCGGACACCAGCGCGTCGGCCGCCCGCCCGTCGGCCAGGTTGAACAGGAAGAATTCGCCCGCGACCGTGCGGTCCGCGCTGGTGTAGGCGGCGCGCACCACCTGTGTGCACCCCGCGGCCTGCGCCCCCCACATCACTTCTCCGCAGTCGGTCAGCAGGGCGGCGGACTCGCGCACCATGCTCACCCCGCCCGAGGTGAGCGTCGCGGTCGCCGGGCCGAGCACCTCGGCCTCGGTGAGCGGCGCGGGATCGAGGACCGCGGTGTCGATGACCGCGTACTGCGCCGACGTCGGCTCCCCCGCGAAGACGGCGGCCCTCGGCCCGTCGCCGCGCAGGAAGACGAAGGCAGCGGCCGCGGCGAGCGCCACGAGGGCGGCCAGGATGGGGATGAGAACGCGGCGGGGCATGGTCATAAAGCCTAGGAGGTGCCGGTCAGCGCCACTACCCGCTTGAACAGAGGCTTCTCGACGGTCCGTACGGTGAGGGCGAGGTTGGCGAAGTCGTCCTTGGGTGTGGGCTCGGCGCCGTCGGCGCGCGACAGCCACACCAGCGCGACGTAGTGGCCCAGCGCGTAGGCGCCGCCCTCGGTGTAGGCGTCGGCGGGGAAGGCGGTGACGGGGCGCACCCAGCCGCCCCTGTGCAGCGACTTCAGCGACTCGACCAGCTCGCCCGCGGCCTTGGCGTCGTTGAGGTTGAGCAGCGTGAACTGGGCGAGGTAGCGGCCGTCGGTGCTGGTGTAGCCGGCCCGCGCGGCCTGCGAGCAGCCCGCGTCGGCGACCTGGGCGACGAGCTCCTCGCCCCACAGCGCGGCCGAGCAGTCGGTGTCGACGACCTTTTCGCCCAACTTGAGCGTGACCCTGTGCGCGCCCCTGAGTGTCTTGGTGGCGAACAGTTCCTTGGCGGTGATGGGCCGGGTGTCCTTGGCGCGCTCGGCGATGGGCTGGAAGACCTTGGGCGAGGTCCAGCCCTCGAACTTCTCCGGCCGCAGCCCTTCGGCTCTCAGCCCGGCGGCCTGCTGCGCGTCGGGCCTGGCGTCGGCGCCGAGCGAGGCGATCACGAGGGTGAGCGTGACGGCCGCGATGAGCACGCCCGCGACCGAGGCGATGATCACCAGCAGGCGCTGCTGCTCCGGCCGCAGCCCCCACTCGGTGAGGACGGGCAGGTTCCAGTCGGACGGCGGCGTTCGTCGGCGTTTCCTGGTGCTCACAGCCCGCCCGCTCCTCCGATCAGGTTGCCGAGCCCGAAGGTCAGCCCCGCCGCCACGCCTCCCACGACGAGCTGGCGCAGGCCGGAGAACCACCAGCTGCGCGCGGTGACGGTGGAGACCAGCGCCCCCGCCCCGAACAGCGCCAGGCAGGACAGCACCGCCGACAGCCACAGGCTCGTGACGCCGAGCAGGTAGGGCAGCAGCGGCAGGATCGCGCCCACGCTGAAGGACAGGAACGACGACACCGCCGCGATCTTGGGCGCGGGCAGGTCGGCGGGCGTGACCCCCAGCTCGGTTTGCGCGTGGACCTCCAGCGCCTTTCTCGGGTCGCGCGAGATCTGCCTGGCCACCTCGGCCGCCAGCGCGGGATCGACACCCTTGTCGATGTAGACCTGCGCGAGCTCCTCCTGCTCGGCCTCGGGATGCCGGGCGAGCTCCCGCCGCTCGACGTCGATCTCGGCCAGGGCCAGCTCGCGCTGGCTGGCCACGGAGACGTACTCGCCTCCGGCCATGGAGAACGCGCCCGCGGCGAGCCCCGCGATGCCGGCAAGCGCGATCACCTTGGTGTCGTCGGTGCCGCCGGCGACACCGGCGATGAGCGCGAAGTTGGACACCAGCCCGTCCATCGCGCCGAAGACCGACGGCCTCAGCCAGCCGCCGTTGACGTCGCGATGTTCGTGGTGGATCTCCGCGCGCCCGCTCATCAGGACTTCTTTTCCTCCGGTACGGCCTGCGTCTGGCCGTCCCCTTCCCCGTCGGGGGCGTGGTCACCCTCGTCGCCCCCGGCTGCCTGCTCTCCAGCGGAGGAGGGCTCGTCTGAGGTGTCAGAGACCTCGGCGGACTCGGCGGGAGGTTCGCCGGACTCGGCCGAGGGTGAGACGACGATCTCCTCGGTGTCCTTGTTCCTGGTCAGCCAGAAGTAGATCAGCGCCCCGACGAACAGCACGAGGGCGGTCCACTGGTTGATCCGCAGGCCGAGGAGGTGGACGGCGTGGTCGACGCCGCCGACGGGGTCGACCCGCAGCCCCTCGATCCAGAACCTGCCGAGGGTGTAGCCGGCCACGTAGAGCGCGAACAGCCTGCCGTGGTGCAGCGCGAACCGCTTGCCCGCCCAGATCAGCACGAAGCCGAGCACGACGTTCCACAGCGACTCGTACAGGAACGCCGGGTGGTAGAGCCCGGTGTAGCCGTCGATCGTGCCCGCCTTGCCCGGCTCGATCTCCAGGCCCCACGGCAGCGTCGTGGGGCCCCCGAACAGCTCCTGGTTGAAGTAGTTGCCCCACCTGCCGATGGCCTGGGCGAAGGCGATGCCGGGCGCCACGGTGTCGGCCACCGCGCTCAGCGACAGCCCCCGTTTACGGCAGGCCAGCCACACCCCGACGCCGCCGAGCGCGATCGCCCCCCAGATGCCCAGGCCGCCGTTCCAGATGAACAGCGCCTCGTACGGCTCGTTGGGCGCCCGGTCGCCGAAGTAGAGCTGCCAGTCGGTGATGACGTGGTAGAGGCGGCCACCGATCAACCCGAAGATCACCGCAGGGACGGCGATGTCGACGATCGTGCCGGGCGTTCCGCCGCGAGCCCGCCAGCGGCGCTCGCTGATCCAGACCGCGACGATGACGCCCAGAACGATGCACAGCGCGTAGGCCCTGATCGGGATCGGGCCGAGGTACCAGACCCCCTGGGAGGGGCTGGGAATCGAGGCAAGGGGCATGTCAGTGGAGAGTAGCGGACCCGTGGCTACTTGGCGGCATCGAGAACGGCCTGACGCAGCTCGCTGGGCACGAACACGGTGTTCTGCTCCATGTCCTTGCCGTTGAGCTTGACCGTCGGCGTGCCCTTCAGGTTGTTGGCCGCGATGGTCTTGTCGCTGGCGGCGACGTAGGCCTGGGCGTGCTTCTGCGAGGTCACGCACTGGGCGAAGTCAGGGGCGGTGACGCCCGCCTCCTTGCCCAGCTCGACCAGCTGCGCGGTGGAGAAGCCCTCGACGGTCTCGTCGGGCTGGTTGGCGAAGAGCTTGTCGTGGTAGGCCATCCACTGCTTGCCGTCGGTGACGCAGCGGGCCGCGGCGCCCGCGCGCACGGAGTTGTTCCTGGTGATGCCCTTGTTCATCTGCGGCGGGAAGATCGTCATCGGGTGGTAGACGACCTTGGCCTTGCCCTCGGCGGCCAGGTTCTTGAACGTCGTGCCGCTCGTCTCCTCCAGCTGCTTGCAGGCGGGGCACTGGAAGTCCTCGTAGATGTCGACGACGGGAGCGGTCACCCCTGCGTTGGCCATCACCACCGAGCCGTCGCTCTGGATCGTGACGGGCGCCAGGTTCGCTGCCGCCTGCTCCGACTGGCTCTGGTTGGCCGCGAACAGCCACCCGGCGCCGATCGCCGCGACGGCGACCACGCCCACGGTGACGTAGGTGGCGATCCGCTTGCGGTGCTCCTGCTTCTTCTCGGACTCGCGCTGCGCCTTGATCCGCTCCCGCGCGGACTGTTCCCGCTGGGCCTTACTCATCCTCATCCCCTCCGATGTCGTCCATGTCGCCGTCGCGCCTGCCCGCCAGCCCGAGAACGGTGTCCAGGGCCAGACGCCCCGGCGGGAAGCGGACGGTCCATACGGCCAGCAGCACCAGACCGAAGTCGCGGACGATGTCGAGCAGATAGCTCGGCTCCTCCCACGCCTTCAGCTCGCCGCCCCCGCCGAAGCAGCCGCAGTCGATCCGCAGTCCGTTGGCCCACGCCCACGCGATGCCGAAGACAAAGGCCAGCATGAGCAGCCCGCCGACCACCGCGGCCGCCCTGGTGAGCAGGCCGACCACCAGCAACACGCCGACGACGATCTCCGCGATCGGCAGGCCGTAACCCACGGTCGTGGCGAGCGCGTCGGGCAGCAACCGGTAGGCCTTGACCGCCAGGACGGAGTCGTGAATACTGCCGATCTTCAGGCCACCGGCCACGATCAGCACTCCGCCCAGGACCAGCCGGGCCAGGGTCGTCACCCAGGGTATCGCCACACTAGCGGTGCGTAGCCGTTGCGACGCGGTCACATGCCTCTCCTCTGTAGTCACATCTGGAATGCGCACAGTACCTGGATGCCATCTGATCACGTGCTGGATAAGACTCAACTAAGGTCGGCGGCCACGAGGCCGCCGTGTTGCTGAGCGCGGAACTCGCTCGGCGGCAGGCCGGCCCTGCGGGTGAAGATCCTGGTGAAGTAGGCGGGGTCGTCGTAGCCGACCCGCCTGGCGATCGCCGCGACAGGCAGCTCCGAACCGGCCAGCAGGTCCTTGGCCCGGTTGAGTCTGATCGACAGCAGGTAGTCCTTGGGGCTGCAGCCGGCCAGGCGGCGCACGACCACGCGCAGGTCGCCGACCGTCATGCCGAGCCGTTTGGCATGCTCGGCGACGGAGATGGGCAGGCAGGCGTCCCTGGCCAGGCCCGCGAGCACGGGGTCGCCCGCCGCGTCCTCGTCGGCCCTGGCGTGGCGCAGCGCGACGAGGACCTCGTGGACCAGCGCGGAGGTCTCGACCTCCAGGTAGGGGCTGCCCCTGCGGATGGCCTGCGCGATGCGGCCGATGGCGTGCGCGGCGGGCTCGGCGGTGGTGAGCGGGGTGACGGGCGTGGCCGCGTCGACGAAGCCGAGGTCCTGGTAGGCGAGGGCGGCGGGCCCGGTGAAGTCGACGAACCACTCGACCCAGCCGGTGTCGTGCGGGGCGTAGTGGTGCTTGACGCCGGGCAGTAGCCAGAGGACCGAGGGGGCGACGACCTCGACGGGCAGGCCGCCGGCGTGGGAGAACCAGCCCTTGCCCTGGGTGACGACGACGGCGACGTGGTGGTCGAGCGCGCGGGGGCCGACGGTGGGCAGCCGGCCCTCCAGGTGGCCGACGCCGAGACAGACGAGGCCGAGCCTGCGGTGAGCGGGGCCTGGGGTGAGGTAGTGCATCCACCGCCGGAAGTCGTCGGCCATCCGCTCCCCCCTTCCGTCCAACAACTTGACCAGCTTTGTCCATGGTCCCTGAGCTGGGAAATCGGCAAGCTGCTACGCGCGGAATCCTATCTCAAGGGGCAAGATGCGAAATTTCACGATTAATGGGGGCGCGTTCCTGCTGGACGGCGCGGAGTTCAGGGTGCTGTCCGGAGCCCTGCACTACTTTCGCGTCCTGCCCGAGCAGTGGCGCCACCGGCTCGGGATGCTCAGGGCGATGGGTCTCAACACGGTCGAGACCTACGTGCCGTGGGACCTCCACGAACCCCGCAAGGGAGAGTTCCGCAGGCTGGACGAGCTGGCCGCCTTCCTCGACGCCGCCGCCGAGGAGGGACTGCTGGCCATCGTCAGGCCGGGGCCGTACATCTGCGCAGAGTGGGACAACGGCGGCCTGCCCTCCTGGCTGACCGCCGAACTCGGCCCGCGGGTACGCACCCGCGACGCGGAGTACCTGTCCCATGTCGAGCGCTACTTCGACGAGATCGTCCCGCTGATCGCCGACCGGCAGGTCACCAAGGGCGGCAACGTGATCATGGTGCAGGTCGAGAACGAGTACGGCTCCTACGGCAGCGACGCGGTCTACCTGCGCCACCTGGCCGACGACCTGATCGCGCACGGCGTGGAGGTGCCGCTGTTCACCTCCGACGGCGCCGACGACTTCTACCTCACCGGCGGCACCGTCCCCGGCGTGCTGGCGACCGTGAACTTCGGCTCGGGCCCCGAGAATGCCTTCGCCAAGCTGCGCGAGCACCGACCGGACGATCCGCTGATGTGCATGGAGTTCTGGTGCGGGTGGTTCGACCACTGGGGGCAGGGGCACGTCACCCGCGACGCCGCCGACGCGGCCGACACCCTGGAGCAGATCCTGGCCGCGGGTGCCTCCGTCAACCTGTACATGGCGCACGGCGGCACCAACTTCGGCACCACCGCGGGCGCCAACAGGGTCGGCGAGCTGGCGGGCGGCGAGTACCGGCCCACGGTCACCTCCTACGACTACGACGCCCCGATCGACGAGCGCGGCGCGCCGACGGAGAAGTTCTGGCGCTTCCGCGAGATCCTGTCGCGCTACAACCCCTCGCCGCCCGACGTCCCCGGCCTGCCGCCCGTCCTGCCGCCCGCGGCGGTGCCGCTGGTTGAGTCCGTACGGTTGGGCGACGTCCTCGACGAGGTGGCAGGCCCCGCGGTGACCGCTCCCCTGCCGCCGACGTTCGAGGACCTCGGCCTGACCCACGGCCTGGCGCTGTACCGGGTCGAGGTGCCGGGGCCGCGCAGGCCGTACCGGCTGCGGGTGGGCGGCGTGCACGACCGGGCCCACCTGTACGTGGACGGAGAGCTGACGGCGGTGCTGGAGCGCGGGGGCGAGGAGCCGGTCCTGGAGGTGCCTGGTCCGGCCACGCTGGAGCTGCTGGTCGAGTCGATGGGCAGGACCAACTACGGGCCCGCGCTCGGCGAGCGCAAGGGCCTGATGGCGCCGCTCATGCACGACCAGCAGTACCTGCACGGCGTGACGGCCAGGCCGATCGCCCTGGGTGAGCTGCCCGCGCTGCCGTACGAGGACGGGCTGTCCGCAGCGGTGCCCGCGTTCTTCCGCGGCACGCTGGAGGTGGCCGAGCCCGCCGACGGCTTCCTCGCGCTGCCGGGGTGGGGCAAGGGGTACGTGTGGGTCAACGGTTTCCTGCTCGGCCGCTACTGGGACCGGGGTCCGCAGCGCACCCTGTACGTGCCGTGGCCGCTGCTGCGGGCGGGCGCGAACGAGATCGTGATCCTGGAGCTCGACCACGCGGGCTCCCCCACGCTCGACCTGCGTTCCGAACCCGACCTCGGCTGATCGACGCGGACGCGGTGGGCCCCCGGGATCTTCCCGGGGGCCCTGTTCGTGCCGGGGTCAGCTGCAGGAGAGCCTGGCCTCGCCCCAGTCGGCGTGGTCGTTGCCGTTGCCGTCGCCGCCGTCGGCGACGCGGAGCTGGACGTTCTTGGCGCCGGTCAGGTCGGCCGTCAGCTCGTAGGCCGGGTCGGCGGCCCGTAGCACCGGGCTCTGCGCCACCACCCTGCCGTCGGCCACGACGGAGAACTGCACCGAGCCGCGCGTCGCCTGCACGTCGTCGACGCCGACCCAGGCCGACAGCGCCGTGCACCGCGCGCCGAGGAAGTACGTGACCGACGCGGGGGCGTGCGTGCCCAGGCCCTTGGCGAAGGCCTTCCCGCCGATCGTGATCGGCTTGCCGTCGCCCTGGCCCTGCTCGCCGTTGGACTGGTCGCGCTCGACCGGCCCCCACCCGTTGGTGGCCGCGGTCCAGTCGATGTCGCTGACGAACACGTCTCCGGTGGGCGGCGGCGGCATCGTCCGTACGGCGGCGCCCGCCTCCAGCGTCTTGGTCACCCCGCCCACCTCGTAGGTGAGCGTGGCCTTCAGCTCGTATGGCTGGTAGGGCGCGTCGACCGGCGGCGTCACCTTCCACCCGGTGGACAGCTGCTGACCGGGCTCGACGGACGCGGCGTTTCCGTCACCGGTGACCGTCCAGCCCTGCGGCGCGCTCAGCCGTACCGCGACATTGCGCGCGACGGTGTCCTCCAGGTTGGCGAACACGGTCGTCACGTCGTTGGGCAGTCCTGGCTCCAGGGTCTCGGCGGCGGGCCGCACCGCCAGCGAGGCGCAGGCGAGCTGGTCCTGGGCGGGTCCGAGGTCGGTGACGGAGAAGTCGTCGAGGACGAAGTCGGCGCCGTCCTTTTCGGCCTGCAGCGAGCGCAGGCCCACCCAGACGTCACCGCAGCCGGCGACGACCCGCTCGGTGAACGTGGCGGTGGTGAGCTTCTGCTCCAGCGGGGTCTGGCGCAGCTCGACCGTCTGTCCGGCCTTGTCGTAGCCGGTCACCCAGGCGAAGGTGCCGGGCAGCGCGTTCTGGTAGCGGAAGGACACCTCGTAGGCGTGGCCGGGCTCGAACCTGGTGCTCCATGGCACGGTCCGGTAGACCAGTCCCTTGCGCTCCTCGTGCGCCTTCAGCGACTCCTGGCCGCCGATGACGTCGTCGACGGCCTTGCCGTTCCATCCGGCCTGGGTGTAGGGGGCGTTCTTCTGTGCGAGGTGGGTGCGCGGGTCGGTGCTGCCGCCCGCGTCGCCCTTCACGAACGGGCCCCAGCCCTGGTCGACGTGCTCGAAGTCCTCCACCTTGCCGGTGGGCTCGGTCCTGACCAGCCGTACGTCGTCGACGCGCACGGCGGCCTCGCCCTCCTCGGCGGTGACGCGCACGGTCGCCTTGTCCTTGGGCGCGGTGAAGGCCACCTTGACCCGCTGGAAGTGCGTGCCGTGCTTCTCGTCAGCGGCCACCTGGTTCTTCACCGTCGAGCGGTCGAGCCAGGCGGAGACATCGACGTCGCGGGCGCCGTCCACGCTCAGCGTGGTGCGCCGCGCCTTGCCCGGCTCGACCTCGATCCAGGCCGACAGGCTGTAGGTGGCGCCGGGGGTCAGGCCCTTGAGCCGCTGCGCCAGCGAGGCCCGCGCGCCCGCGCCGAGCAGCGCGACCCGCTGACCGGTGGCGGTGGTCTCGACGCTGACCGCGCCGCCGGTCTCCCACTTGTCCATCGTGTCGCCGTTGAAGCCGGGGTCGGCGATGCCGCTGCCCTCACCCCACTGCGCCTTGCCCTGCTTGGGCGCCTTGCCGGGATGGAGGACGTACGGCACGCCCGCCTCCGCCTGCAGCGTGATCTTCCCGTTGACCGGGACGGCGGTGCCCACCTCCACCTTGCCCTGGGTGGTCAGCTTGTAGACGCGCATCTTCGTGGCCGCGTCCCAGGTGGTCGTACCGCCCGCCGGGTTGTAGTGGTAGTACCTGCCCTCCCACGGGATCAGGTAGGTGCCGCCGTCGATCACCTTGGCCTGGCCCGCGTACACCTCCCGCTTGCCGTTCACGGCCGTGGCGCGCACGCCGTCGCCGAAGACGATGCCGTCGGCGTTCCAGTCCATGATCGGGAAGTGCTGGAGGTACTTGGCGGGGAGGTTGTTCTCCCAGATGTTGCGGTAGAAGGCGGCCCAGTCGACCTCGCCGGTCCAGCCCTCGAACTCCTCGATGCGGGCGTTGCCCAGGATGGGGTGGCTGTTCCAGACGTCCTTTTCCTGGTTGCGGATGAAGCGGATGATCTGGGAGTTGAGCCCCTTGTTGGTGGCGCCGCCGTAGCTGAGGTCGCTGGCCCAGTGCGACCACAGGGAGGCGCGCTCCAGCTTGTCGGCCCACTCGCTGGAGACCTGCCAGCCCTGCTCGCGCAGTTCGGCGAGCGTGCGGTCGGCCACCCACCCGTGGGTGTAGTAGACGTCGAGGTAGAGCAGGGCGAGGTTCGGGTCGGTCTCCTCGCGCAGCTGCTTGAAGCGCTTGGCCAGGTTGCCGGTGGCCAGGTCGGTGCGCTGGTCGATGTAGTACGACTGGCCGAGCCAGTCCCAGCCCCTGGCGTTCTTGTTGACGAGGCTCTCGTCGAACGCCTTCGCCTCGGCGTAGGCCTCGGTGGCGTTGACGTGGACGCCGAAGGCGGCGTTCCAGTCCTTGCCGGCGCGCAGCAGCGTGTTGAGGTCCTTCAGCCCGCCCGCGCGCTTGTTGTAGTTGCCGCCGTAGTCGGGGTGGGCCGAGTCGTGGCCCTCGGACTGGTAGCCCTTGAGGATGGCGAGCTGGCCGAGCCCGTCGGTGGCCAGCGAGATCCGCTTGACGTCGTCGAGCGTGCGCAGGAACGGGTGGGTGGCCTGGCTGGCGAAGTTGAACGGGATGTGGATGGCCACCCGCTCGCGGGTCTGGTCGGCGCCGAGCGGCTTGACGCCGATCCGCCGGAAGGCGATCGCGCCGTCCTGCCAGTCCACGCCGCCGTCGCCGTTGGCGTCGGGGGTGACGACGACCTTGGCCCACGGCAGTTCCTCGGTGAACGGCGCGCCCGAGGCCCGGTAGGTCCACTGGCCGCTCCACACGCCGACCGTGACCTTGCCCGCCGCGTCCTTGCGGGCCTGGTGCCAGAACCTGGCGGCGTCCACGTTGGTGGCGCCCGAGGGCCGGTCGAAGCTGGAGTTCGACTCGATCGCGGCGGCGAGCTCACCGGTGTTGACGATGGCGTAGGTCGCTCCCACGGGGGCCGTCTCGGCCGGGGTGGCGGAGGTGACCTGGGCGAACCTGTCGGCGGTGCGGGTGGAGTCGGGGTCCAGCCTGGTGAAGGCGGTGGCCGCGCCCGCCTGGTCGCCGGCCACCGACACCAGGTCGTGTCCGGGGATGTCGATCGTGCCGACCCTGAACGCCTCGGTGTCCTTGACGGCGTCGATCCTGAACGTGGTGGTCGCGCCGTCCAGCGCGATGCTGGCCTCCAGCTCCACGCCCGGCAGCGCGTCGAAGGTCAGCCGGTAGCGGGCCGTGGCGGCGTCGCTCCCCGTCGAGACCCCGGTGACCGGGTACGGCTTGCCGTTCAGCTCCACGTCGGTGATCGGGGCGCCGGATCCGCCGAGCCTGGCGCCGCCCGGGGCGGTGTAGCTCAGGACGCGGGGGAAGTCGCCGGCCACGGCCACGGTGAGCTCGGGCGAGGTGAGAGTGATCGTCTCCGCCGCCGCGGCGGGCGAGACGGCTAATCCTGACAGGGTGAGACCGCCGACGAGGGCAGCCGAAAGCAGACGCATGGGCATCGCTCCTGCGTTTAGGGGGTGAAAGGGGGTGAGGGGTTAGAGCTTGACGCCGCCCGCGGCGAGGTCGGCCTTCCAGAACCGCTGCAGGCCGATGAAGGCGAGGATGACGGGGATGACCGACACGAAGGCGCCGGTGATGACCATGTCGCGGTAGAAGCCGTAGCGCAGGCTGTTCCACTTGACCAGGCCGAGCGTGATCGGCCACAGCGACTCGTCGTTCAGCACCATCATCGGCAGGAAGAAGTTGTTCCAGATGGCGACGAACTGGAACAGGAACAGCGTGACGAGGGCGGGCGCCATCAGCCGGATGGCGACGGTGAAGAAGATGCGCAGCTCGCCCGCGCCGTCCAGGCGTCCGGCCTCCAGCAGCTCGCCGGGCACCGCCGCGTCGGCGTAGACCCTGGCGAGGTAGACGCCGAACGGGCTGACCATGCTGGGCAGCAGGACCGCCCACACGGTGTCGATCAGCCCGATCTTGGACAGCAGGAGGTAGAGGGGCAGGCCGAGCAGCGGGATCGGGATGAGCACCGCGAACATGATCGTGGCGAAGACCGCGCCGCGACCCCTGAAGGGGTACTTCGACAAGGCGTAGCCCGCCATCGCCGAGACCACGGTCGCGCCGAGCGCGCCGCCGACGGAGTAGAGGACGGTGTTCAGCAGCCAGCGCGGATAGACGCCGCCGTCCTGCTCCATCAGCCTGCCCAGGTTGGTGCCGAGGTTGATGTCGCCGAACCACAGCGCGGGCGTGTCGAACAGGTCGCCGCCCGACTTGGTGGCCGAGACCAGCAGCCACCAGATCGGCAGCAGGATGTAGACCGCGACGAGGAACATGAACGCGGTGGTCAGCGTGCGGGAGCGCATGGTCGGCTTCATCGGTTCACTCCCCGGGCGGTCAGCCAGGCCGAAAGGCGGATGAACAGGTAGGACAGGCCCGCCGCGATCACCGCGAGGGTGAGCGCGATGGCCGTGCCCTGGCCGTAGTCGTTGTTGTCGAGGGCGACCTGCAGGGCGCGCATCAGCGGCGTGTAGTCCTTGCTCACCGACGTGGTGATCCTGCTGAGCACCATCGGCTCGTTGAACAGCTGCAGGGTGCCGATGATGGAGAAGACGCCGGTCAGCACCAGCGAGGGACGTACCAACGGCACCTTGACGTACCAGGCGGTCTTCCAGCCGCCCGCGCCGTCCAGTTCGGCCGCCTCGTACAGCGAGCTGGGGATCGACTGCAGCGCCGCGTAGATGACCAGCATGTTGAAGCCGACCCAGGTCCAGGTGACGATGTTGGCCATCGACCACATGACCGCGGTGTCCGAGAGCGGGTCGAAGGGCAGCACGTCGGCCAGCGGCGAGATGTCGGGGGTGTACAGGAACGACCAGACGATGGCCGCGATCACGCCGGGCACCGCGTAGGGCAGGAAGTAGGTCAGCCGGAAGAAGCGCTTGAACCTGGCGCCGGCGCTGTCGAGCAGGAGGGCCAGCACCAGCGACAGGCCCAGCATGATCGGCACCTGGACGACTCCGAACAGCAGCAGCCTGCCGACGCCGTCGACGAAGCTGCCGTCGGCGAAGACGGCGATGAAGTTGTCCAGCCCCGAGAAGACCCGTTCGGGCGTGCCGAACCCGAGCCCCGAGCGCTTCACCTGGTAGAAGCTCTCGTTGATCGCGTAGCCGATCGGGACCAGGAAGAAGACGACGAACAGCACCGCGAACGGCAGGAGGAAGATGGCTGCCGCCCTGTTGCTGGTCGGCCTGCCCTTCCTGCGCCGGGGTGGGGCCGCTCGGGTCACGTCGGCTTCGAGCTGGGTTGTTGCCATCGGTCCTCCACGTCACCGCCCGGCGGGGCGGTGACGGTTACACGGTGACGGTTACACGGTCGGAGATGCGGAAGGTCGGGGTCAGGGGGCGACGGTCAGGCCCTTGTCCTTCAGGGAGGCCACCGCCTTCTCCTGGATCACGGTGAGCGCCGAGCCCAGGGTGCCGCCCTTGCCGTTGGCCGCCTTGCCGAACTCCTCGCCGAAGACCGCGTTCACCGCGGGCATCGTCGGCCCCCATCCGAAGTCGGGGTTGACGTTCTTGCTGGCCTCGGCGAAGGTCTGGAAGACCTTCTGGTCACCGTAGAAGGGCCGTCCAGCGTTCATGTTCGGCAGCGAGCCGCCGTCCACGGTGACGGGGAACAGGCCGCCCTTGGCGATCAGGTCGTTGAAGGCGGTGGCGTCGGTCGACATCCAGGCGGCGAAGTCGACCGCCTCCTTGATGTTCTTGCACCCCTTCAGCACCGCGTTCGGCGAGCCGCCCGAGTTGCCGACGGCCGGGCTGGCGCTGTCCCACACCGGCATCGGCGCGACCGCCCACTTGCCCTTGGTCTTGGGCACGGAGTCCTCGAGCACCTTGGTCATCCAGACGGCGCTGACGACCGTGGCGCTCTTGCCGTCGGTGTAGTTCTTCCACATCGCGTCGGACCAGCCGGGCAGCACGTCGACGAGCTTCTTGTCGATCAGTCCCTGCCAGTAGTCGGCGACCTTGACCGTGGCCGGGTCGTTCATCCTGACCTGCCAGGCGTCGCCGTCGATGCCGAACCACTTGGCGCCGGCCTGCTGGGCGTAACCGGCGAACAGGTACATGTCGTCGGGGCTGAAGGTGGCGATGGACACCTTGGGGTCGGCCTTGCGCAGCTTCTCGCCCGCGGCGGCGAACTCGTCCCAGGTCTTCGGCACCTCGATGCCGTGCTTGTCGAAGATGTCCTTGCGGTAGAACAGACCCATCGGGCCCGAGTCGACGGGGATGCCGAACTGCTTGCCGCCGAAGGTGACCGTCTTGAGCGTCCACGGCTGGAACTTGGCGTTGTACGGCTGCGCCTGCGCGGTGATGTCCTCCAGCGCGCCCTCGACCAGGAAGCTGGGCAGCGTCTCCGCGCCGACCTGGGCCAGGCACGGCGCGTTGCCCGCCTTCACGGCGGCGAGCATGCGCTGGTAGCCGCCCTGCGAGCCCGGCTGCGTCTGGGTGAACTTCACCTGGACGCCGGGATGGGCCGCGTTCCACGCCTTGGTGGCGTCCTCGTAGCCCGGCGCCCAGCCCCAGAACTCCAGCGTGACAGGCCCGCCCGCGGCCGCCGTCGAGGCGGCGGCGGAGGGCGCCGCCGAGCTCGTGGGTCCCGCCTGGCCGCCGCACGCGGCCACAAGCGACACACAGACCAGCGCTCCGGTGGCGCCCAGGATCGTCCTTGACTTGCCCATCGTCTTTCCCTCCAGGCCACGCGGGTGCGTCGCCCGCGTCCGATGCCCGTAACCATGGCCCCGCGTGCCGAGCCGGGGCCATGGACAAACGATGAGCAGCCCTTGTACTTACGTGCTCACAGGGATGCGATATCGCACAGAAACACAAACGCGGCTGTCCTGTTACGACAGCCGCGTTGCTTCCGTGACTTCGGTAAGGCCGGCGCCGTCACGTCGGGGCGGCCGGCCGGAGTCGGCTGGAGCGCCGCGATGGACGGGCGCCCGCCGGTGACCTGGGTGGCCTCGGCGGGTGCCTGCCGTACGGACGACTCAGCGGGCGGAGACGCCCGCGCGCAGTTCGGCGGCCAGCAGGCGCACCTCGTTCAGGCCCGCGGCCTCATCGGGCGCGTCGAGCAGCCTGCGGATGAACGCCGAGCCCACGATGACGCCGTCGGCGTAGCCGGCGACCTCGGCCGCCTGGCTGCCCGTGCCGACGCCCAGGCCCACGCAGACCGGCAGCGAGGTGTGCGCCCTGGTGCGGGCCACCAGGGCCTCGGCGGCCACGTTCACGGTCTCCCTGGCGCCCGTGACGCCCATCAGCGAGGCCGCGTAGACGAAGCCCGTGCAGCACTCCACGACGGCCTTGATGCGCTCCTCCGTCGAGCTGGGAGCCACCAGGAACACCGTGTCGATGCCCGCCTCGGCTGAGGCGGCCCGCCACGGGCCCGCCTCCTCCGGCGTCAGGTCGGGCGTGATCGTGCCGACGCCGCCCGCGTTGGCCAGGTCGCGGGCGAAGCGCTCGGCGCCGTAGCGGTCGATCGGGTTCCAGTAGGTCATGACCAGCGTCGCCGCGCCGGTCTTGGCCACGCCCTCGACCGTGCGCAGCACGTCGGCGATGCGGGTGCCGTTGAGCAGTGACCGGTGGACGGCGTCCTGGATGGTCGGCCCGTCCATGAGCGGGTCGGAGTAGGGCAGGCCGATCTCGATGACGTCGCAGCCCGACTCGACCATGGCGGTGGCGGCCTCGACCGCGCCCTGCTTGGTCGGGAACCCGGCGGGCAGGTAGCCGACGAGCGCCGCCCTGTTGTCGGCCTTGGCCTTGGCGAACACCGTCTGAAGAGTCGTCATCTCACAGCCCAAAGTACTTCATGGCGGTGCCCATGTCCTTGTCACCGCGGCCGGACAGGTTGACCAGGATCGTGGCGTCGGAGCCGAGCTCGCGGCCGAGCTTCAGCGCGCCCGCCAGGGCGTGGGAGGACTCGATGGCCGGGATGATGCCCTCGGTCCTGGACAGCAGGGCGAAGGCGTCCATGGCCTCGGCGTCGGTGATGCCGTGGTAGGAGGCCCTGCCGCTGTCCTTGAGCCACGCGTGCTCGGGGCCGACGCCCGGGTAGTCGAGGCCCGCCGAGATGGAGTGGGACTCGATGGTCTGGCCCTCGTCGTCCTGCAGGACGTAGGTGCGCGAGCCGTGGAGCACGCCGACCGAGCCCGCGGTGAGCGTGAGCGCGTGCTCGCCCGACTCCAGGCCCCTGCCCCCGGCCTCGTAGCCGTGCAGGGCGACGTCGTGGTCGTCGAGGAAGGCGTGGAAGATGCCGATGGCGTTGCTGCCGCCGCCGACCGCGGCGCAGATCGCGTCGGGCAGCCCTCCGGTCAGCTCCAGCATCTGGCGGCGGGCCTCGACGCCGATGATGCGGGCGAAGTCGCGCACGAGCTCGGGGAACGGGTGCGGGCCAGCGATCGTGCCGAACAGGTAGTGGGTGTTGTCGACGTTGGTCACCCAGTCACGGAAGGCCTCGTTGATGGCGTCCTTCAGCGTCTGGCTGCCGTTGGTGACGGGCACGACCGTGGCGCCGAGCAGCTTCATCCTGGCGACGTTGAGCGCCTGCCGCTCGCAGTCGACGGCGCCCATGTAGATCACGCACTCCAGGCCCATGAGCGCGGCGGCGGTGGCGGTGGCCACGCCGTGCTGGCCCGCGCCCGTCTCGGCGATCACGCGGGTCTTGCCGAGGCGCTTGGTGAGCAGCGCCTGGCCAAGCACGTTGTTGATCTTGTGGGCGCCGGTGTGGGTGAGGTCCTCGCGCTTGAGCACGATCCTGGCGCCGCCGGCGTGCTCGGCGAAGCGCGGCACCTCGGTCAGCGTCGTGGGACGGCCCGCGTAGGTGCGCAGCAGGTGGTCGAACTCGGCGATGAACGCCGGGTCGGTCTTGGCCTCGGCGTAGACGGAGGCGACCTCGTCGAGGGCGGGGATCAGCGCCTCCGGGACGAACCTGCCGCCGAAGATGCCGAACTTGCCGCCGCTGTCGGGGTCGTCGCCGCGGGCTCCGTTGCCGGCCAGGTCGGCGGCGGTCAGGACAGTCATCTCATCCCTCTGATCCGTGGTCGGGTCGGGTCGCGGGGTGGGCGCCGGCCGTGACCAGGGCCTCCACCGCCTTGCGCGGGTCGGCGCCGGTCACCAGGCTTTCGCCGACCAGGACGGCGTCAGCCCCTGACCGCGCGTACGCTAGCAGGTCGTGCGGGCCGCGAACCCCCGACTCGGCGATCTTGATGATGCCGTCGGGAATCTTCGGTGCGAGCTTGGCGAAGACGTCGCGGTCCACTTCCAGAGTCTTGAGGTTGCGCGCGTTGACCCCGATGATCCTGGCGCCGGCGGCGACCGCCCGCTCGACCTCCTCCTCGGTGTGGACCTCGACGAGCGGGGTCAGCCCGATCGACTCGGCCCGCTCGATGAGCGAGACGAGCGCGGGCTGCTCCAGCGAGACCACCATGAGCAGGGCCAGGTCGGCGCCGTGGGCGCGGGCCTCCCACAGTTGGTAGGAGGTGACGATGAAGTCCTTGCGCAGGATCGGGATGTCGACCCGCGTGCGAACCGCGGCGAGGTCGTCCAGGCTGCCGCCGAAGCGGCGCCGCTCGGTCAGGACGCTGATGACGTGGGCGCCACCCTCTTCGTAGTCGGCGGCCAGCGCCGCCGGGTCGGCGATGGCGGCCAGCGCGCCCTTGGACGGGCTCGACCGCTTGACCTCTGCGATGACCGAGACCTTGTCGCCGCCAAGCGCCGCGTAGGCGTCTCGCGGCGCGGGGGCGCGCCTGGCGCGCTCCTTCAACTCCTCGAGCGACACCGCCGCCTGCCGGTCGGCCAGATCTTCTCGCACGCCGGTCAGGATGTCGTCGAGAACGGTCCCGCTCAGGCTCCGCTCGTTCACGCGATCAAGGTCCCTCCGGTCGACAGTGGTGGGGGCGACGAGGAGTTCGCGTCGGCGTCCGCTCCCCGTCCCGTCTTTGCGATGGTATCGGCCGCCGCGGGCCCGCCTTGCCACAGCCCCCCTGCTACGGGGCCAGAAAAGCACCGAAAGGCAGATTACGGACGACCCAGAAGACCAGGACGAGCGCCAGGAGCGCCCAGAGGTAGGCCGGCCGCAGGGCGCGCGGCCGCCACGGCCGCCCCCGCCACTGGCCCGCCAGCCACCTGAACCACACGTAGGCGACGACGGGTACGGCGAGCACCAGCAACGGGTTGAGCTTCAGCGCGGCCACGGGATCGAGATGGGCCAGGGCGTGGGTGGCCCGCAGCGCGCCGCAACCGGGGCAGTACCAGCCGGTGAGCGTCAAGAACGGGCACGCAGGATAGTGGCCTGACTCGTTGGGATCGACCACCCCCACATAGGCGAAAGCCGCCCCCGCCGCCAGGGCGAGACCCAGCGGTGCGAGAACGGCTTTCCGGCCGCGTGTGTCGGTGACCACGCTGCCAACGATACCTAGTAGGTGGCTCCCACGCTGGCCGCGTAGCCGAGCAGGCCGACCCAGAAGATCAGGAAGATCACCCAGCCGGCGAGGCCGACGTAGGACAGGATCAGGCCCGCCAGGGCCATGCCCCTGCCCTCCTCGCCGGTCTTCTTGATCTGACCGAGCGAGATGTGGCCGAGGATGGCGCCGACGATGGAGCCGACACCACAGGTGAGCAGGCCCACGATGCCGCTGATGAGAGCGGCGATGGCCATGCCGTTGGTCTTGTTCGGCTGCGGCGCGCCGTAGCCGCCGTAGGGGTCGTAGCCGCCACCGGGAGGAGGCGGGTAGCCGCCGGGAGGCTGCGAACCGTAACCACCCGAGCCGTAACCGCCCGAACCCTGGCCCGCGCCGTACCCGCCGGATCCCTGACCGGCGCCATAACCACCGGAGCCCTGACCACCCGCCGGAGGGCCGTAACCACCCCCGGGCGGCTGCTCGCCGTAGCCCCCGCTACCGCCCTGGTTTCCGTAGCTCATACCGACGACTCCTCATGAATAGCGAATTGCCCGCAGAGCTTAGCGAGAAGCTGTCCTCCACGTGCGGAAGTAGCCGCATTGTGGACCTTTTGTAACCCTGCGGTCACGCGTGCTGCCTGCCATGGTCGTGCCCGGCCGTCATCAGCGCTCCTCGGTCGGGTCGTCTCCCCTGTCGATAGCCTCCCACAGCGACTTGTCGTCGCGTGGCCCGGCGTCCGTCCGCGGGCGGTCGTAGCGGCCCGACATGCTCGCCCAACCCGTGCCGCGTACGGCGGCCAGCACGCCGGCCGCGACGAGCAGCGCGCCGCCCGCCAGCGCCACGTACGGCCAGACGGCGTGCACGAGCGCCGTGACCTCCTGGGTCGCCGCCCCGACGGGGTTGCGCCGGGCGGCCAGCTCCCGCGCGGCCGAATCATCGGCGCCCTGCCAGGCCAGCAGCGCGACCCCCGCCCCGCACAGCGCCAGCACGCCGCCGACGATCCTGCGCCACACGCCCTTGGTGGCGAACAGCGCCACCATCGCCGCGAGCGCGGCCAGGGCCAGCGGTTGTCCGGCCGGCGCCAGGTCGCCGCCCGTCAGCTCGACGGGCGCGGCGGCGCCGTAGGTGACGGAGGTCCAGACGCGGCCGGCGGCCAGCAGCGGCAGGCCCGCGCCCGCCGCGCACAGCACCAGCCAGGCGCCCAGCTCGCGTTTCACGCCAGGTTTCACGCCGGGTTCCACGACAGGGGGAGCGGGTCGGCGTCGAAGCAGGTGCGGTCGCCGGTGTGGCAGGCGGCGCCCACCTGGTCGACCTTGAGCAGGATGGTGTCGCCGTCGCAGTCGAGCGCCACGGATTTGACGTGCTGGACGTGGCCTGAGGTGTCGCCCTTGACCCAGTAGGCGGAGCGGCTGCGCGACCAGTAGGTGGCCCTGCCCGTGGTCAGCGTGCGATGCAGCGCCTCGTCGTCCATCCAGGCGAGCATGAGGACCTCGCCCGTGTCGTACTGCTGGACGATGGCGGGCACCAGCCCGTCGGGAGTGCGCTTGAGTCGCGAGGCGACCTTCGGGTCGAGGGACATGCGGCCATTCAACCAGGCAGGCGCGGCGATGCCGCGCCTGGGCCGGGTGGGGGCTAGGAGTGGGCGGCCGAGACCCACGAGGCGTGCAGGTCGGCGTAGACGCCGGGCTCCTCGACCAGGTCGGCGTGCGGGCCGCGCTGGACGAGCCGTCCCGCGTCGAAGACGAAGACCTCGTCGGCGTTCTCCGCGGTCGACAGCCGGTGGGCGATCGAGATCGCGGTCCTGCCCCTGGTGACCCCTTCCAGTGCCCTGGCCAGCCGTACCTCGGTGGCGGGGTCGACGGCAGAGGTGGCCTCGTCGAGCAGCAGCAGGTCGGGGTCGGCCAGGTAGGCGCGGGCCAGGGCGACGAGCTGGCGTTCGCCCGCCGACAGCGACTCGCCGCGCTGGCCCACCTCGGTGGCCAGGCCCTTGGGCAGGCCCTCCAGCCAGTCGGCCAGGCCGAGCTCGGTCAGCGCCAGCGAGATCTCCTCGTCGGCGGCCGACGGCCTGCCGTAGCGGATGTTCTCGGCGAGCGTCCCGTCGAACAGGAAGCCGTCCTGCGGCACCATGACGATCCGCTCCCTCAGCGAGGAGAAGCGCACGTCGCGCAGGTCGTGGCCGTCGACGGTGACGCGGCCGTCCACCGGGTCCATCAGCCTGGTGAGCAGCTTGGCGAAGGTCGTCTTGCCGGACCCGGTCTCGCCGACGACGGCGATGCGCGTGCGCGGCGGGATGGAGACCGACAGCTCGTGCAGGACCGGCGCGCCGCCCGGGTAGGCGAAGTGCACGTCCTCGAAGGCGACGGCGATGGGCCCGCGCGGCAGGGTGACGCCTTCCTCGCCCGGGTCGGCGACGTCGGGCGGGGTGTCGAGCACGCCGAGGACGCGCCGCCAGCCGGCGACCGCGTTCTGCGCCTCGTTCAGCACCTCGGTGGCGATCTGCAGCGGCGAGACGAACAGCGTGACCAGGAACAGGAAGGCGACCAGTTTGCCGGCGCTGATGTCGCCCGAGATGCCGAGCCTGACGCCCAGCAGGACGATCCCCGCGATGGCCAGGGCCGCGACGATCTCGGTGAGCGGGAAGACCAGGCCGACGATCTTCTGGGCGCGCACCTGGGCGCTCCTGTTGGCGTTGATCGCGGTGTCGATGCGCTCGGAGGTGCGGCGCTCGGAGCCGTAGGCGCGGATGACGGCCGCGCCGACGACCGACTCGCTGACGGCGGACAGCATGTCGCCGGTGCGCTCGCGGACGGTGGTGTAGGCCGACGACAGCCAGCGCTGGAAGCGCGGCAGGGCGATCATCAGCGGGATGAAGCAGACCCACACCAGCAGCGTGAGCTGCCACGAGTAGACGAACATCAGTGCCGTGGCGACCAGCAGCTGGCCGAACGCCACGATGATCATCAGCCCGCCCCACTGCATGAAGTTGCTGATCTGGTCGATGTCGTTGGTGACGCGGGAGACCAGCGCGCCGCGGCGCTCGGTGTTCTGGGTGAGCACGGACAGGTCGTGGACGTGCCTGAAGCCGCGGACCCTGAGCGTGGCCAGGGAGGCCTCGGTGGCCTTGTAGAGGCGGACGTTCATCACGTAACCGCACAGGGCGGTGATGATGACCGCCGCCGCGCACAGCAGCACCGCTCGGGAGATGTAGGAGATGTCAGGGGTGCCGGACTTGAGGCCCGTGTCGATCGTCTGCTGGACGGCGATCGGCACGATGATCTTGCCGACCGTGGCGACCACGGCCAGGGCGAGCGTGCCCGCCAGCCCCTTGCGGAACTCCGGCGTGAGCGAGAGCCCGTGACGGACGGTGCCCAGCGCCGACCGGCCCGAGTCCTGGAAAGCGCCGCTCATGCCACGACCTCTTCTTCCTCTTCCGCCGCGATCGCGGCCCTTTCGGCCTCTTCGCGCTCGTAGGCGGTGACCAGGTTGCGGTATCCGGGGCAGCGCCCGAGCAGTTCCAGGTGGGTGCCGCGGTCGACGACGCTGCCGCGGTCCAGGTAGACCACCTCGTCGGCCAGGGCGATGGTGGCCAACCGGTAGGCGACGACCACGACGGTCGAGGCCGCTCCCTCCTCGGTGGTGGCTGCCGCGTTCAGGTCGCGCAGGCCGTACAGGATCTTGGCCTCGACCTGTGGGTCCACGCTGGAGGTGGCGTCGTCGAGAATCAGCAGGCGCGGGCGGCGCACGACCGCGCGGGCCAGCGCGATGCGCTGGCGCTGGCCGCCCGACAGGCTGGTGCCGCGCTCGCCGACCTTGGTGTCGAGCCCGGACGGCAGCTTGGCGACGAAGCCGTCGGCCTGGGCCAGGCGCAGCGCGGCCCACACGTCCTCGTCGGGGACGTCGAGGCCGAGCGCGATGTTGCCGCGCACGCTGTCGTCGAACAGGAACGTCTGCTGCGGCACCAGCGCGACCGCGTCGGCGATGCCGCCGTAGGCGATGTCACGCAGGTCGACGCCGTCCAGTCGCACCTCGCCCTTGTCCGGGTCGACCAGGCGGACCAGCGTCTGCACGAGCGTGGACTTGCCCGACCCCGTGGGCCCGACCAGCGCCACGGTACGGCCGGCCGGGACCTCGAAGGTGACGTCGTGCAGCACCTCGGCCTCGCCGTAGGAGTAGGACAGCGCGGATACCTGGAGCCCGGCGGGCGCCGAGCCCGGCACGCCGGCCTGGCCGTAGTCCATGGAGCCGGTCGCGTCGAGCACCGCCTGCACCCGCTGCCAGCCCACGACGCTGCGGGGCAGTTCGGCCAGCACCCAGCCGAGCGCGCGGATGGGGAAGGCCAGCAGCGTGAACAGGTAGGCGACCTGGATCAGCTCGCCGGAGTTGATGGCCCCGCCCGACAGCCGCACCGCGCCGACCATCAGCACGATCAGCACGCCGAGCGTCGGCAGCGCCTCCAGCATCGGGTCGAACAGGCCGCGGACCTTGCCGACGGCGATGTTGGCGTCGCGCAGCTCGTGGGCGCGGCGCTCGAACCGCTCGGTCTCCAGGTCCTCGCGGCCCAGGGTCTTGACGACCAGCGCGCCGTCGAAGCTCTCGTGCGCGATCTCGCTGACCTCGGCGCGCAGCTGCTGGGCGTGGGTGGCCAGCGGGCTGAGCCTGCGCTGGTAGACCAGGTTCAGCACGGCGATGGCGGGGAAGATCAGGAAGCCGACGAGGGCGAGCACGGGGTCGGTGACCAGCATCGCGACCGCCGCGGTGAGCAGCATGACGATCACGCCCACGGCCATCGGCAGGGGCGCCAGCGGCGCCCACGCGGCCTCGGCGTCGGCGCTGGCGTTGGACAGCAGCTGCCCCGTGGGGTGCTGGTGGTGCCAGGCCAGCGGCAGGCGCAGATACTGCTTGGTGACGTCCCTGCGCGATCTGGCCTGCATGCGGTACTGCAGGATGCCGGCCAGGATGCGCCTGCCCGCCACGCCGATCGCCTTGAGCAGGGCGGTGGCCATGATGAGAAGGACCGAGATCCACAGCGCGCCCGCGCCGGTCTCGCCCCTGGCGAAGGCGGGCAGCACGGCGTTCTCCGTCGCCCAGCCCAGTGCCCAGGCCGAGGCGACCGTCATCGCGCCGTACAGGCCGCTGCTGATGACGGCGGCTGCGAAAACCGCCTTCTCCGTGCGGATGGCCACCCCGAGAACACGGAGCCCCTGACGCATCACGGCTGAGGTGACCTTGGTCGCCACTCGAGGAAGATCCTTTCAATGGGGAAATCTGTACTTAAGTCCCTATCATGGTTGATCAGCTGGATATTCCCGCGCCCCAGTAGAATCGTCTGGTGACTCACGCCCGCGGCGAACGTTCCGCTCTGTGTGACCTGTTCGACACGCTCGGCCCCGAAGCGCCGACGCTGTGCGCGGGCTGGAGCACCTACGACCTGGCCGCCCACCTCGTGCTGCGCGAGCGGAGGCTCGACGCCGGTCCGGGCATCGCGCTCAAGCCGCTGGCCGGCTACACCGCCTCGGTCCAGGACGGCCTGAAGGCCAAGCACCCCTTCCCCGAGCTGGTGAACATCGTGCGCAGGCCCGGCGGCGTGTACGGCCTGCTGCCCCCGCTCGACGAGGTGGTCAACACGCTGGAGTTCTTCGTCCACCACGAGGACGTGCGCCGCGCCCAGCCGTCGTGGGAGCCGCGCGAGCTGCCCGGCGAGCTGGAGCGGCTGCTGTGGCGGCGGCTCGACATGGGGGCCAGGGTCATGCTGCGCAGGTCGCCGGTCGGCGTGATCCTGCACCGGCTCGGCGGCGGGGTGGCCATCGGCGGGGCCAAGGACGGCCCCAAGGTGGAGGTCACGGGGAAGGCGAGCGAGTTGCTGCTGTTCTGCTTCGGACGGCAGGAGCACGCCAGGGTCGACCTGACCGGCGACCCCGACGCCGTCGCCCGCCTCACCCACGCCTCCCTCGGCATCTGAAGGGCGGGCCGGATTTCCCCGCCCCAAGGCGGGCTGATGGCCGTACGATGGCCAGGTAAAGACGCCCCCCGGTTATGATCAAGAACATCTTCATAGAAGATGCCACTGATCGGCCCAGATCGGGTATATACGGCTGGGAATGGACTGCAGGAGGCCCCCATGCAGGTCAAGAAGGTCCTCACGTATCTCGCCGTGGCCTTCGTCGTCTTCTACCTGTTCACTCAGCCGAAGAACGCGGCGGCGGCGGTCAGCAACGTGTTCGACGGGATCGTGAACGGAGCCAACCAGTTGGCCGTCTTCTTCACCAACGTCGTGACCTGACAGACCCAACGATCCGCGCAGGTGGCGGGTCGTGCGTGTTGCCACCGACCTGACATCGAAAAGCGTAGAGTCGATCGATGAGAGATCGCCGAAGCGTCATCGAGCGGGCCGAGACCGAGGGCATCGAGCTCGTCCGGTTCCTCTATGCCGACCACGGCGGGGTGATCCGCGGCAAGGCGGCGTCCCGCACCCGGCTGGGCGAGCGGCTCGCCTCCGGCATCGGTCACACGGTGGCCATGATGGCGATGAACATGCTCGACCAACTCCAGGAGGTCGAGCAGTTCGGGCCCGTCGGCGAGGTCCGGATCATGCCGGACCCGTCGACCTTCGTTCCCCTCCCTTACTCTCCCGGCGCCGCCGCGATGGTCTCCGACCTGGTCCAGCTGGACGGCACCCCGTGGGGCGCCTGCCCGCGCACCTTCCTCAAGGACGCGGTCGCCGAGCTCGACAGCGAGGGCTACGCGCTGGTGGCGGCCTTCGAGCCCGAGTTCACCCTCGGCCGCCGCCTGCCCGACCCCTCGGGCGGGCCCGACCGGCTGGTGCCGATCGACGACAGCCTCTGCTACGCCACCACCGGCTTCGACCTGGCCCACGACTACGCGATCACCCTGGTCCGCGCCCTGGAGGCGCAGGGCCTGCGGGTCGAGCACTACCACCCCGAGCTCGGCCACGGCCAGCAGGAGCTGTCGATACGGCACGCGCCCGCCCTCAGGGCCGCCGACAACCACCTCCTCTATCGCGAGACCGTCCGCGGCGTGGCGATGCGGATGTCCATGTGGGCGTCGCTGGCCCCCAAGCCCATCGCCGACCAGGCGGGCAACGGCGCCCACCTGCACCTGTCGCTGTGGGACTCCGCGCTGCACGCCAACCTGTTCGACACCCGGCCCGAGCTGATGTCCCGCTTCGTCGCCGGGCTGCTGGCCCACCTTCCCGCCCTCACGGCGCTGACGTGCGGCAGCGTCAACAGCTTCCGGCGGCTGGCGCCCCGCATGTGGTCGAGCGCCTACGCCGTCTACGGGCCCGACAACAGGGAGGCTGCGGTCAGGGTCTGCTCACCGGTCGGCGAGCAGGGCTCGGCCAACCTGGAGCTGAAGCCGTCCGACTCCTCGGCCAACCCCTACCTGTCGCTGGGCGCGGTCATCCACGCGGGCCTCGACGGCATCAGGCGCGAGCTGGACCCTGGCGAGGCCGTGCTCGTCGACCCCGACACCAGGCCGGGCGCCTACCCGCGGCTGCCCTCCTCCCTCGACGAGGCGCTCGACGCCCTGGAGGCCGACCCGTTGCTCATGGCGGCGCTCGGGCCGCTGCGCGCCGAGGCCTACCTGGCGGTCAAGCGCTCGGAGGCGGCGGCGTTCAAGGAGCGCGACGCCGCCTTCGAGGTGTCGCAGCACATGCGGATCTTCTGACGACGGCCGCTACCTGACCGGGTGGCCGGCCGTACGGAGGGTGTCCTTGACCTCGGAGATCTTGAGCGTGCCGAAGTGGAACACCGAGGCGGCCAGCACCGCGTCGGCGCCCGCGGCGACGGCCGGGGGGAAGTGCTCCAGGCGTCCCGCGCCGCCGCTGGCGATCACCGGCACCCTGACCGCGGCCCGCACCGCGCGCAGCATCTCCAGGTCGTAGCCGTCGAGCGTGCCGTCGCCGTCCATGGAGTTGAGCAGGATCTCGCCCACGCCCAGCTCCTCGCCGCGCGCCGCCCACTCGACGGCGTCGATACCGGTGCCGCGCCGGCCGCCGTGCGTGGTGACCTCGAAGCCCGAGGGTGTGCCCGGCGCCCTGCGGGCGTCGACCGACAGCACGACGCACTGGGCGCCGAACCGCCTGGAGGCCTCGGTCAGCAGCTCGGGGCGGGCGATGGCGGCGGTGTTGAGCGACACCTTGTCCGCGCCCGCGCGCAGCAGCTTGTTCACGTCGTCGACCGAGCGGACGCCGCCGCCCACGGTGAGCGGGATGAAGACCTGCTCGGCGGTCCTGCGGACCACGTCGAACATCGTCTCCCGCTCGCCCGACGAGGCGGTGATGTCGAGGAAGGTCAGCTCGTCGGCGCCCTCCTCGTCATAGCGGCGGGCCAGCTCCACCGGATCGCCCGCGTCGCGCAGGTTCTCGAAGTTGACGCCCTTGACCACGCGTCCCGCGTCCACGTCCAGACACGGGATGACTCGAACCGCTACCGTCATGCCCGAAACGCCTCGATCTCGATCTCGACCAGCATCCGCTTGTCGATCAGCCCCGCCACCTGGACGCCCGTGCACGCGGGCCTGACGTGCCCGAGCACCTCCGACAGCGCCGTGCCGACCGCGTCGTAGTGGCGCTCGTCCACCACGTAATAGCGCACCATGACCACGTCCTCCCTGGTCAGACCGGCGGCCTCGACCGCGTCGAGCGCGATGTCGAAGCACGTCATGGCCTGCAGGTAGGCGTCGCCCTCGTGCTGCACCACGCCGCCGACCGTGGCCGTGCATCCGGAGACCACGACCCTCGGCCCGGCCACCACGGCCCTGGCGTAGCCGTACTTCTCCTCCCAGACGCCGCCCGAGAAGACCCTCGACCCCTCGCGCACGCAGCTCGCGCCCATCACGCGTCCCTCCCTCATGATGCCCTAGCCGCGCACCGCGATCAGGGCGTCTTCCAGCGTGAAAGCCTGCGCGTACAGTGCCTTGCCCACGATCGCGCCCTCCACGCCGTGGGGCGCGAGAGAGGTGAGGGCGATGAGATCGTCGAGAGAGGAGACGCCCCCGCTCGCGACGACCGGCTTGTCGGTTCGATCGCAGACCTGGCGCAGCAGGTCCAGGTTCGGGCCGCGCAGTGTTCCGTCCTTGGTCACGTCCGTTACCACGTAGCGCGGGCAGCCGTCGGCTTCGAGCCGGTCGAGCACCTCCCAGAGATCGCCGCCCGCCTCGGTCCAGCCGCGCGCGGCCAGCGTGGTGCCGCGCACGTCAAGACCAACTGCGATCTTGTCACCATACTCGGCGATGATCCTCCTGCACCAGGCCGGATTCTCCAGGGCCGCGGTGCCGATGTTCACCCTGCGGCAGCCGGTCGACAGCGCCGCCTCCAGCGAGGCGTCGTCGCGGATCCCACCGGTCAGCTCGACGTGGATGTCCAGCTTGGCGACCACGTCGGCCAGCAGCTCCCTGTTGGAGCCCCGGCCGAAGGCGGCGTCCAGGTCGACCAGGTGGATCCACTCGGCGCCCGCCTCCTGCCAGGCCAGCGCCGCGGTCAGCGGATCGCCGTAGCCGGTCTCGGTGCCGGCCTCCCCCTGCACGAGGCGTACGGCCTGGCCGTCGACGACGTCCACGGCGGGCAGCAGTACGAACGACATGGTCTTCAGGTCCTCCGGTCAAAGGCGAGCGTGACGATCACAGGGACGAACAGCAGGGAGAGCACGAGCACGGCCAGGCTGACCTGCCACGACGACCACAGCAGCCAGGCCAGCAGTTGCACGACGAGGAAGAGCAGGCCGATGGCGGTGTTCTGGGCCCGCTGGCGGCGGGCGAGCACACCGCCCTGCCTGGCGAAGCGGACGGGGCGCGGGAGGAGCCGGTTGACCAGCGCCCTCCTGCGCGACCTGCGGGCCATGCGCGCGGCGTTCAGCTGGGCCGCGCGCTCGCGCTCGGCCTCGCGGGCCGCCCGCCGCCGCGCCCGCTCCTTGCTCACGGGGCGGCCTCGGGCCGCGTGGGCGGCGGTACGTTCACAGCGTGCCGACCCAGTTGGCCAGCAGGGCCGCGCCCGCGTCGCCGGACTTCTCCGGGTGGAACTGCGTGGCCATCAGCGGGCCGTTCTCCACCGCCGCCACGAACGGCACGCCGTGCTCGGCCCACGTCACCAGCGGCGAGGTGAAGCCGGGCCCGGGATGCAGCTCCCAGTCGCGCACGGCGTAGGAGTGGACGAAGTAGAAGCGGGTGCCGGCGTCGAGCCCGGCGAACAGCACGCTGTCGGCGGGTGCCTTGACGGTGTTCCAGCCCATGTGCGGCAGCACCGGGGCCTCCAGGCGCTCGACCGTGCCCGGCCACTCGCCGCAGCCCTCGGTCTCCACGCCGTGCTCCACGCCGCGCTCGAACAGGATCTGCATGCCGACGCAGATGCCCAGCACGGGACGGCCGGCCGACAGGCGACGGCCGATGATCCGGTCGCCGATGACGCTCTTGAGACCCGACATGCAGGCCTCGAAGGCGCCCACGCCCGGCACGACCAGGCCGTCGGCCTCGATCGCGGCGTCGTAGTCGGCCGTGACCGTCACCTGGGCGCCGGTCCTGGCCAGCGCCCGTTCGGCCGAGCGCAGGTTGCCCGAGCCGTAGTCGAGGATGACGACGTTCTTGGTCACCACCACAACACCCCCGCCAGCAGCGCCATCGCGGCGCCGACTCCGCAGACGGCCGCGCCGATCTTCAGGCCCTGCCTGAGCAGCGACACCACGCCGCCGATCAGGAACAGGCCGACGAAGACCATCGCGATCGCCGTCCAGTTGTCGCTCATAGCACGCCCTTCGTGCTCGGCACCCCTGTCGCGCGCGGGTCGAGCTCGCTGGCCGCGCGCAGCGCCCTGGCCAGCGCCTTGAACTGGGCCTCGACGATGTGGTGGGCGTTGCGCCCGTACGGCACGCGCACGTGCAGGCAGATGGCGGCCTGCGCGACGAACGACTCCAGGATGTGCCTGGTCATCGTCGTGTCGTACTCGGGGCCGATCATCGGCGCCATGCCCTCGGGCTCGGAGTGCACCAGGTAGGGCCGGCCGGACAGGTCGACGGTCACCTCGGCCAGCGCCTCGTCCAGGGGGCAGGAGGCGTTGCCGTACCGCCTGATGCCGGACTTGTCGCCCAGCGCCTCGCGGAAGGCGGCGCCCAGCGCCAGCGCGGTGTCCTCGATGGTGTGGTGGGAGTCGATGTGCAGGTCGCCCTCGGTCTTGACGGTCAGGTCGAACAGACCGTGCTTGCCGAGCTGGGCCAGCATGTGGTCATAGAACCCGACCCCGGTGGCGACGTCGACGACGCCGGTGCCGTCGAGGTTCACCTCGACCAGGACCGACGTCTCCTTCGTCACCCGCTCGATACGACCGGTGCGCTCGCTCACAGAACCCCCTCCAGGGCAGCACGGAATGCCGTCATTTCCTCGCCGGTGCCGATCGACACCCGCAGCCACTCGGGCGGCCCGACCTCGCGGATCAGGACGCCCCGCTGGAGCAGCCCCTCCCAGATCTTGCGCCGGTCGCCGAACCGGCCGAACAACACGAAGTTGGCGTCGGAATCGGCGACCGTCAAGCCCTTGCCGCGCAGCCACGCCACGGTGTCGTCGCGTTCCTTCCTGAGCGCGTCGACCGTGCCGAGTAGCTCGGCGCGGTGGCGCAGCGCGACCCTGGCCGTCGCCTGCGTGACCGTCGACAGGTGGTACGGCAGGCGCACCAGCAGCATCGCCTCGACCACGGCGGGGTGGGCCGCCAGGTAGCCGAGCCGGGTGCCCGCCATCGCGAACGCCTTGGACATGGTCCGCGTCACGATCAGCCTGGGGTGCTCGGGCAGCAGCGTCAGCGCCGACGGGGTGCCGGTGCGGGCGAACTCGGCGTAGGCCTCGTCCACCACGACCATGCCGGGGGCCGCCCGCACCACCCGGGAGATGGTCTCCAGCGGGAGCGATGTGCCGGTCGGATTGTTCGGCGAGGTCAGGAAGACAATGTCGGGCCGGTGCTCCTCGACCGCGGCGACCGCCTTGTCGGCGTCGAGCGAGAAGTCCTCCTCGCGCGCCCCCGAGATCCACTCGGTGCTGGTGCCCGTGGTGATGATCGGGTGCATGGAGTAGGACGGCTCGAAGCCGAGCGCGCGGCGGTCGTGGCCGCCGAAGGCCTGCAGGATCTGCTGGAGCACCTCGTTGGAGCCGTTGGCCGCCCACACCATGTCGCGGGTCAGGCCGTGGCCCAGGTAGTCGGCCAGGTCTTCGCGCAGCGCGAGCGCGTCCCTGTCGGGGTAGCGGTTGAGCGCCGCCGCACCGCGCCTGATCTCCTCGGCGAGGTCGTCGACCAGCCGCTGGGAGGGCGGGTAGGGGTTCTCGTTGGTGTTGAGCTGCACGGGCACGTCGAGCTGCGGCGCGCCGTACGGCTTGCGGCCCCGCAGATCGTCGCGGATCGGCAGGTCGTCCATCCTCATGAGGGGATCTCCCAGTCGAACCTCGCGCGGATGGCGGCGCCGTGGGCGGGCAGGTCCTCGGCGTCGGCGAGCACGCAGGTGTGCCCTGCCGCCTCGGCGAGTGCCTCACGGGTGTAGTCGATCACGTGGATGCCGCGCAGGAACGACTGCACCGACAGCCCGCTGGAGTGGCAGGCGCAACCGCCGGTGGGCAGCACGTGGTTGGAACCGGCGAGGTAGTCGCCCAGGCTCACCGGGCTGTAGGCGCCGACGAAGATCGCGCCCGCGTTGCGGACCTTCGCCGCCAACGCGGCGGCGTCGGCCGTCTGGATCTCCAGGTGCTCGGCGGCGTAGGCGTCGACCACCTGGAGCCCGGCGGCCAGGTCGTCGACCAGCACGATGCCCGACTGCCTGCCCGCCAGCGCCTCGGCGATCCGCTCGGAGTGGCGGGTCGCGGCGACCTGGCCGGGCAGCTCCTTCTCGACCGCCTCGGCCAGCTCCACGCTGTCGGTGACCAGCACGGCCGCGGCGATCACGTCGTGCTCGGCCTGGCTGATGAGGTCGGCGGCCACGTGCCTGGGGTCGGCGGTGGCGTCGGCGAGGATCGCGATCTCGGTGGGGCCCGCCTCGGAGTCGATGCCGATGACGCCCTTGAGCAGCCGCTTGGCCGCGGCCACCCAGATGTTGCCGGGGCCGGTCACCATGGTCGCGGGGGCGCACTCCTCGGTACCGTAGGCGAACATCGCCACGGCCTGCGCGCCGCCGACGGAGTAGACCTCGTCCACGCCGAGCAGCGCGCACGCGGCCAGGATCGTGGGGTGCGGCAGCCCGCCGAAGTCCTTCTGCGCGGGGCTGGTGACGGCCAGCGACTCGACCCCCGCCTCCTGCGCGGGGACCACGTTCATGACCACGCTGGAGGGGTAGACCGCGCGCCCGCCCGGCACGTAGAGGCCGACGCGCTCGACCGGCACCCACCGCTCGGTGACCGTGCCGCCGGGGACGACCTGGGTCGTGGTGTCGGCGCGCCGCTGGTCGCGGTGCACCTTCCTGGTACGGCTGATCGCCTCTTCGAGCGCCGCCCTGACCTTGGGGTCGAGCTCGTCCAGCGCGCGCTGGATCGCCTCGACGGGGACTCGGGCGGACTGGATCTCGACACCGTCGAACCTGGCGGTCAGCTCGCGCACGGCTGCCGCCCCGCGATGGCGTACGTCCTCGCAGATGGGCCGCACCTTCTCCAGGGCGGCCTCGACGTCGAGTTCGGCGCGGGGCAGCACGTCGCGCAGGTTCCCGGGCAGAGAACCGCGCAGGTCGATACGGGAAATCACCCATACAGTCTACGGACTGTCCCAAGCTCGACCCGTTCTGTCCATAATGCGGGACAGCCGGTGATATTTCACCCACGATGCGTGGCCTGCCGATCCTCTACGATCGGGACCGTGAGCAAGGCGAAGAAGGGCGGGCAGGGCACTCCCGCGACGGTCGCGCTGGCCAAGGCACAGCTCGACTTCACGCTGCACCCCTACGAGCACGACGCCAACGCCCAGGCCTACGGCGAGGAAGCGGCCGACGCGCTGGGCCTGCCGTACGACAGGATCTTCAAGACGCTCGTGGCGGAGGTGGAGAGCGGGCTCGCGGTGGCCGTGGTGCCGGTGGCGGGCAAGCTCGACCTGAAGGCGTTCGCCGCGGCGCTGGGCGGCAAGCGGGCCGCGATGGCCGACGCGGCCAAGGTCGAGCGGGTCACCGGCTACGTGGTCGGCGGGATCAGCCCGCTCGGGCAGCGCAAGCGGCTGCCCACCGTGGTCGACGCCTCCGCGCTCGACTTCGAGACGATCTACTTCTCGGCCGGCAAGCGGGGACTGCAGATCGAGACCGCGCCGAAGAACCTGGTCGAGCTCACCAGCGCGGCCACCGCGTCCATCGCCAAGACCGGTTACTAACAGGAAACCTGCTCGCCAGACTGCCACTCCACTGTCGTGCCTGGTCAGGGTCGTAGTGGCAGTCCACTTAGCAGGTTTCCCATTAGTAGCAAACCTTGCCATCGCCGTCCGCGAACGCATGCGGCAGGATCGCAAGAGTGACCGAAGCGCACTACCTCACCGCCACCGAGATGGCCCGCCTGGTGCGGGCCCGCGAGGTGAGCGCCGTCGAGCTGCTCGAAGCCCATCTGGCGCGCATCGAGCGGGTCAACCCCGCCGTCAACGCCATCGTGACCCTGGTCGCCGAGCGGGCGCTCGAGGAGGCCAAGGCGGCCGACGCCGCCGCCGAACCGAGGGGCCCGCTGCACGGCGTGCCCGTCGCGCACAAGGATCTCGTCGACACCGCGGGCATCAGGACCACGTACGGCTCGCCGCTGTTCGCCGACCATGTCCCCGTCCAGGACGACCTGCTGGTCGAACGGCTCAGGAGGGCCGGGGCGATCACGGTCGGCAAGACCAACACGCCCGAGTTCGGCACCGGCTCCCACACCGTCAACGAGGTGTTCGGCGCCACCCGCAACCCCTACGACCTGTCGAGGTCGGCGGGCGGCAGCAGCGGGGGCGCGGCGGCGGCGCTGGCCACGGGGATGGTCCCGCTGGCCGACGGTTCGGACATGGGCGGGTCGCTGCGCAATCCGGCGAGCTTCTGCAACGTGGTCGGCCTGCGCCCGACGCCGGGGCGGGTGCCCGGCGTCTCGGACACCGCGGCCTGGTACACGCTGGCCGTCTCGGGGCCGATGGCCAGGACCGTCGAGGACCTGGAGCTGATGCTGTCGGTGATGTCCGGCTTCGACCCGCGCTCGCCGTACGCGATCAAGGAGCCGTACACGCCCGATCCCGAGACCTCCGTGCGGGGGCTGCGGGTGGCCTTCAGCCCCGACCTCGGCGGGCTGCCCGTCGACCCCGAGACCGCGGCCGTGACCGCCTCGGCGGCCGGGGTCTTCGAGCGGCTCGGCGCCCGGGTGGAGCAGGTCGACCTCGACCTGTCCGACGCCGACGACGCCTTCAGGATCTACCGCGCCTGGTACTACGCGCTGAGCTTCGGCGAGCTCGAAGGGCTCGGCGCCAACACCGCCTGGAACGTCGAGCAGGGACGCCGGGTCACCGGGGCCGACCTGGCCCGCGCCGAGAAGCTGCGCAGCGGCCTCTACCAGCGCATGGCCGCCTTCTTCGACGCCTTCGACGTGCTGATCGCGCCGGTCAGCCAGGTGCCGCCGTTCCCCGTCGAACGGCCCTACGTCGACGAGATCAACGGCGTGAAGCTGCCCGACTACCTGTCCTGGATGCGCTCGGCGTACTGGATCAGCGTCCTGCACGCTCCCGCGGCGTCGGTTCCCGCCGGGTTCACCCCGACCGGCCTGCCCGTGGGGGTGCAGATCGTCGGCCGCCCGTTCGCCGACGCCCGCGTGCTGCGCGTGGCGCGCGCCTTCGAGCAGGCCACCGGGTACGGCGCCCGCCGCCCCGGCCTATAGCCGGTCGATCTCCCCGTACGGCCTGCGCAGCGGCGACTCGCGGTAGGCCACGATCGCCTCCATCGTCCCGTAGAGCCCGACCGCGACGAACGGCCAGGTCACCAGCACGCCCTCGGCGGTCAGCTTGAGCGCGCCCGCGACCACCTTCACGCCGGGACCCGCGGCGGCGGCCTCCACCGTGACCGCGCCGAGGGTGAAGGTGGTGCCGACCCACTGCGTGACGAAGGCCGCGATCCCCCCGCCGGCCGCCAGCCCGAGCAGCACCTCCAGGCGTTTGTCACGTGCCAGGTTCCACGCCACGACCGCGCAGACGAGCGCGAGTCCGCCGGTGACCACGGCGTACCATCCGTCGGCGGCGATGAGGGCCTGCGTCGCGGGATCGGCCAGCACGACCTCGCCCCCCGCGACCGCGTACGGCGCGCGCGGCGCGAGCAGCGACCACAGCATGCCCGCGGGGACGCCGAGGGCGGCCAGCGCGAGAACGGTCACCGCGAAAGCCCGCACATGCCCCACCTGGCCACTCCCCCTCACAAGTGTGTCCGAACCTGCTCGATGGTATCCCCCGGCTAGGCTCGTGCCGTGATTGAAGACAAGGTCTGGCTGATCGAACCCTCCGGTCCGCTGCGAGGCGATGTGGAGGTCCGCGGATCCAAGAACGGCGTGTCGAAGCACATGGTGGCGGCCATGCTCGGCACCGGTGAGAGCTCCATCCACAACGCCCCCGAGGTCGGCGAGGTCGGCATCACCGCGGCGATGCTCGAAGCGCTCGGCATCCATGTGGAGATCACCCGCAAGGAGATCAGGATCGCCAAGGGGCGGGAGATCAGGCCCCGCGTCCCCACCGCCTTCAGCGGTCTGAACCGCATCCCCATCCTCATGCTCGGCCCGCTGCTGCACCTGGCAGGCGAGGCGTTCGTTCCACTGGTCGGCGGCGACCCCATCGGCCGCAGACCGGTCAACTTCCACGTCGAGGCGCTGCGCGCGATGGGCGCCGAGGTCGAGGTCGGCGAGGACGGCATCCACGCCAAGGCCACCAGGCTGCGCGGCGCCAGGATCGAGCTGCCCTACCCCAGCGTCGGCGCGACCGAGACGATCCTGATGTCGGCGGTGCTCGCCGAGGGCAAGACCGTGATCAAGAACGCGGCCATGGAGCCCGAGGTCGTCGAGCTGGCGCTGTTCCTGCAGCGCATGGGCGGCCGGATCGAGCTGTCGCCCGACCGGCGGATCGTCATCGAGGGCGTGCCCGAACTGCACGGCGCGCAGACCTGGCTGGCCGGCGACCGCATCGAGGCCTTCTCCTACCTGGCCGCCGGCCTCATCAGCAGGGGCGAGGTGCGCGTGCACGGCTGCCCGCAGGACCGCCTGGTCACCGCGATCACCACGCTGGCCAGGATGGGCGCCCAGTTCGACATCAACGACGACTACATCTGCGCCACCGCGCCACCCGAGGGACTGCGCTCGGCCGCCGTCCAGACCGACACCCATCCCGGGTTCATGACCGACTGGCAGACACCGCTGATGGTGCTGTTCACCCAGAGCCAGGGCATGTCGGTGCTGCACGAGACGGTCTTCGAGAACCGCCTGGTGTACGTGCCCGCGCTGCAGCAGATGGGCTGCGAGATCGAGGTCTTCGACCAGTGCCTCGGCGGGCCCGCCTGCCGCTACCACGACACCAACGCCAAGCACTCGGCCGTGGTGCGCGGGGTGTCGAAGCTGCGCGGCGCCGACGTGATGCTTCCCGACATCAGGGCGGGCTTCTCCGCGGTGCTGGCCGCCGCGGTGGCCGACGGGGCCTCCAGGCTGCGCGGCGTCCAGCACATCGAGCGGGGCTACCACCGCCCGTTCGAGCAGTTCGGCTCGCTCGGCCTGAACGTCCAGCGGGAGGGCTGACGGGGGCGCCTGGCGCCCGTCAGGCCATGGTCGCGTTTGCTGATCGCAAAGGCTGTTGAAGCACGCGTTTGGCCCCCGTCTTCTCGTCGCAGATCATCTGAGTGACTGTGCTCAAATCCCTCGCCGGGCTCGGCATGGCGGGGGCGCTCGGCGGCGTGCTGGCCGCGGCGATGGCGGCCCCCACCGTCGGCGGGGCCGCCATCGCCGTGCGCGACGCCACCACCACCTTCACCGACCTGCCGCCCGCGCCGCGCGAGGAGCCGCTGTCCCAGCTCACCACGCTGCTGGACCGCAACGGCAAGGTGTTCGCCCAGTTCTACGAGGCCAACAGGACGCCCGTGACGCTGGCCCAGGTGGCCCCCGTCATGCGCCAGGCCATCGTGGCCATCGAGGACGCCCGCTTCTACGAGCACTCCGGGCTCGACATCAAGGGCACGCTGCGCGCGGTCATCACCAACACCCAGGCGGGCAGCATCAGACAGGGCGGCTCGTCGCTGACGCAGCAGCTGGTCAAGAACATCCTGGTCGAGAACGCCGAGACGGAGAAGGAACGGCAGGCCGCCCGCGCGCCCAGCCTCTCCCGCAAGATCAGCGAGCTGCGTTACGCGCTGGCCATGGAGGACAAGTACCGCAAGGACGAGATCCTCGAGCGGTACCTGAACATCGCCTACTTCGGCGCGGGCGCCTACGGCGTCGAGGCGGCGGCCAGGCGGTTCTTCTCCACCACGGCCGCCAAGCTGACACTGGCGCAGGCGGCGACGCTGGCGGGGGCGGTGCGGCTGCCGTACACCACCGATCCTTCGCTGGGCAAAGAGCAGCAGGCGCGGCTGCTGGAGCGCCGCGACATCGTGCTGGACCGCATGGCGGGCCTGAACATGATCTCCAAGGAGACGGCGGCGGCGACCAGGAAGCAGCCGCTGAACATCAGGCTGCGGCCCGAACCCGGCGGGTGCGCCGAGAGCGAGTATCCCTACTTCTGCCTCTACGTGCAGCGCGAACTCCTCACCAACCCCGTCTTCGGCGACACCACCATCGAACGGCAGCGCCGCCTGTCCAGGGGCGGGCTCGTGCTGCGCACCACCCTCGACCCCGCCGCGCAGCGGGCCGCCGAACAGGCCATCAGACAGCGGGTCCACCCCGCCGACACCGAGGTCGCGGCCGAGGCGATGGTCGAGCCCGGCACCGGCAGGATCAGGGCGCTGGCCGCCAGCAAACGATTCGGCCGCAACCCCGACAACAAGAACAACGGGCCGAGAACCACCTTCAACCTGCCCGCCGACGTACGGCACGGCGGCGGCATGGGCCTGCAGGCCGGCTCGACGTTCAAGGTGTTCACCCTGGCCACGGCGCTCAAACAGGGCTGGCGCTTCGGCCAGGGCTTCCAGACACCCGGCGCGCTCGTCCCCTCCGAGGGCTACCGCAACTGCGCCGGCCGGCCCGTCAACGCGCCGTCCGCGACGATCCACAACGCCAGCGGCGAAGGCAAGGGCGGCCCGCACAGCATCGAGACCGGCACCTGGAACTCGGTGAACATCTTCTACATGATGCTGGAGCGCAAGGTCGGCCTGTGCGCCGTCGTCCAGACGGCCAAGTCGCTCGGCATCGCCAGGGCCGACGGGCAGCCGCTGCGCGAGGTGCCGACCTTCACGCTCGGCGTCAACGAGATGGACCCGCTCACCGTGGCCGCCGCGTTCGCCGCCTTCGGCGCCCGCGGCCGCTACTGCCGTCCCATGGCGATCGTCGACATCACCGACAGGGAGGGGCTGCGCACCGCCGTACGGCCCGCCTGCGCCCAGGCGATGGAACGGGACGTGGCCGACGCCGTCAACCACGTGCTGACCGGGGTGTTCTCCAAGGGCACGATGAAGGGACAGAGCATCGGCAGGCCCGCGGCGGGCAAGACCGGCACCAACAACGGCTACACCTCGGCCTGGTTCGCCGGCTACACCCCCGACCTGGCGGCCGCGGTGAGCGTCGGCGACATCCGCGGCTCCTACCGCTACCCGCTGCGCGGCGTGACGATCGGCGACGAGTCGTACGGCGCGGTGCAGGGCGCGTCGCTGCCCGGCCCGATCTGGGTGGACTCGATGGAGGCGGCGCTGCGCGACACCCGCGCGACGTCGTTCCACCGGCCCGACATGTCACGCTTCGGCGGCGGCCACACCCCCGGCCTGGCCAAGGCGGAGGCCGCGGCCCGCCGCGCCGAGATCCGCCGCTTCGTCAAGAAGTACCGCGAGCGGTACCGCCGCTTCTACAGGTGGATGACCAGACACCCCGACCGCCCTCAGCGCAACCACCCTCACCGCCGCCACCGCCACTGAGCGCCCCGGAGTGGAAGGCATGGTCCCTCACGGTGGCGCGCTCCGCGCGTTCGGGCTCGGGGCTGTTCTTCCCAGGGGCTTTCCAGCCCCTTCGACCCCGGCCTGAGCCGCTTGGAGGGCAAGGCGGCAGACCACGATCGGGGACCGGCCGGAACCGTGGCCGAACACTCCTGACTTGTTGAATGAGGCCAGACGCCAGGGTCTGCAGCCTTAGCGTTCAGGGTGCCGGTCGGCGCAGGTCCGCAGGCTCCTTGCCGCCCTAGTGGCTGGCTCACTCATAGCGTGCCATGCCGCCGGCCCCCGCCGTGGTGTGGCTCGACAGAGGCATGACCTGCTCAATTCTTCAAGTCAGAGTGCCCGCCACGGCCCGACCCAAAGTCGTCGACCACTGTGGAGCCCACCCCCGTGATCACCATCGGAATCGACCCGCACAAGTCCTCACTCACCGCCCTGGCCGTTGACGCCGCCGGCCACCCGATCAGCCAACGCCGCTTCACCGTCAACTCCGGCACCTTCCGCCAGCTCACCGCCTGGGCCGCGGCATGACCCGAGCGCCGCTTCGCCATCGAGGGCGCCAACGGCCCCGGCCGCCGCTCGCGCTGGCCCACCCGTGCGGGACGCGCGCCTGCACCAGCCCGTCTCGGCCGCAGCGCGGGCATGCGGGCGCCCGGTAAGCAGACAGGATGTCCACCCGCCGAGTGCCGCTCACAGCGCGATCGCCTCGGGCCCGAACAGCGCCTTCACATCGGCGGCGAACGACGGCTCAGAGCTGACCGGGAACTCCGGAACCGCCAAAACCGCGACCTTACCGTTCGGCTTGCGCAGGTTGATGCGCAGCGGCACCTTGCCCTGGTGCATCTTCAGCACGTTGCGCAGCTCTTCCACCAACTGCTGGTTGAGGCGTTCCTCGCGCAGCTGGATGGTGATGGGGTGGCCGGAGTCGCTGGTGACGCCGGAGACGTCGATCGGGGTCAGATCGTTGGCGAAGACGCTGATCGCCCCGTCGCGGTTGTTGATCTGGCCGCCCACCGACACGACCGCGTCCTCGCGCAGCTCGGGGCTGTACAGCTCCCAGTTCTTGGGGAAGAACAGGCACTCCACGGCGCTGTCCATGTCCTCGACGGTGACGATCGCCCACACGTTCCCGGCCTTGTTGACGCGCCGGTCCACTTTGGTGATCAGCCCGCACACCCGGACGTCGGCGCGGTCGTCGCGGCCGCTGTCGAGCAGGTCGGCGATCGTGGTGTCCCGGTTGCGGGCCAGCAGCCGTTCGGTACCCGCTAGCGGGTGGTCGGAGACGTACAGGCCCAGCATCTCCCGCTCGAAGTCCAGCTTGGCCTTGCGGTCCCATTCCAACTCGGGGATGGCGACGGAGAAGGTCTCGTCCTCGCTGGCTTCGTCGCCGCCGAACAACGAGTCCTGACCGTGGGCTTCGTTCTTCTTGATGCCGATCACCGAGTCGACCGCCTGCTCGTGGATCATCAGCACGCCCTTGCGCGGATGTTCGAGCGAGTCGAAGGCGCCCGCCTTGATCAGCGACTCGATGACGCGCTTGTTGCAGGCCGTCAGCGGGATCTTGGCGAGGAAGTCGTTGAAGTCGGTATAGCGGCCCTTCTTGCGGCCCTTGATGATGCCTTCGACGACGTTCTCGCCGACGTTGCGGACCGCGCCGAGGCCGAATCGCACCTTGTCGTCGCCGACGGCGACGAAGTCCAGCTGGGATTCGTTGACGTCCGGCGCCAGTACCTGGATGCCCATCTTGCGGCACTCGGCCAGGTAGACGGCGGCCTTGTCCTTGTCGTCGCCGACGCTGGTCAGCAGCGCTGCCATGTACTCGGCCGGGTAGTTGGCCTTGAGGTAGGCGGTCCAGTACGCGACCAGGCCGTAGCCGGCGGTGTGGGACTTGTTGAAGGCGTAGCCGGAGAACGGCAGCATGACGTCCCACAAGGCCTGAATGGCCTCGTCGGAGAACTTGTTGGCGCGCATCCCGGCCTGGAAGTTGACGAACTCCTTGGCCAGGATCTCCGGCTTCTTCTTGCCCATCGCGCGGCGCAGCAGGTCGGCGCCGCCCAGGGTGTAGCCGGCCAGCTCCCGGGCGATTGCCATGATCTGCTCTTGGTAGACCAGCAGATGGAAGGTGGAGCCCAGGATCGGCTCCAGCGCCTCCTTCAGCTCCGGATGGATCGGCTCGATCTCCTGCCGGCCGTTCTTGCGGTGGGCGTAGTTGGTGTGCGCGTTGGCCGCCATTGGACCCGGCCGGTACAGCGCGAGCACGGCGGCGATGTCCTCGAAGCGGGTCGGCTCCATCAGCCGCAGCAGCTGCCGCATGGGCCCGCCGTCCAGCTGGAAGACGCCCAGGGTGTCGCCGCGAGCCATCAGCTGGTAAGTGGTGGCGTCGTCGAGGGGGATGGTCAGGGTGTCGAGCTTGACGCCCCGGTTCTGATCGATGATCTTGATGGCGTGATCGATGATGCCCAGGTTCCGCAGACCCAGGAAGTCCATCTTGATCAGGCCCATTTCCTCGCATGAGGGATAGTCGAAGCCTGTGATGATCACGCCATCCTTGTCCCGCATGTGCATGGGGATCAGGTCCAGCAGCGGCGCCGACGACAAGATGACCGCCGCGGCGTGCACGCCGGTGCCGCGGATCAGACCCTCGATACCGCGGCCTGTGTCCATCACCTTGCGCACGTCGGGGTCATTCTCATACAGGGCGCGGATCTCGGCGCCTTCGGCGTAACGGGGGTGCTCCTCGTCGAACAGCTTCGACAGCGGGACGCCCTTGCCCATCACGTCCGGCGGCATCGCCTTGGTGATCTTGTCGCCGACCACGAATGGGTAACCGAGGATGCGGGCGGCGTCCTTGACGGCGGCCTTGGCCTTGATCGTGCCGAAGGTGTTGACCTGCGCGGTCATCTCGCTGCCGTACTTCTCGGTGACGTAGCGCACCATCCGGTCGCGCTGGCGGTCGTCGAAGTCGAGGTCGATGTCGGGCGGGCTGATGCGCTCGGGGTTGAGGAAGCGCTCGAACAGCAGGCCGTGCTCGAGCGGGTCGAGTTCGGTGATGCGGGTGGCGTAGGCGACGATCGACCCGGTGGCGCTGCCACGGCCCGGCCCGACCGCGATGCCGTTGTCGCGGGCGTACTTGCAGATGTCGGCCACGACCAGGAAGTAGCTGGAGAAACCCATCGGACCGATGATCTTCATCTCGGTCTCGTACCGCTCCATCACCTCGGCGGGCACGGGAGTCCCGTAGCGCATCTCCAGGCCGCGCTCGACCTCCTTGCGCAGCCACGACTCCTGAGTTTCGCCTTCCGGCACGTCGGGGAACTGCGGCATCCGGTCGACGTAGGTGAACACGTCGCTGTAGTCGCCGACCATCTCGGCGATCAGCAGCGTGTTGTCGCACGCCTCGGGCAGCTCGGGAAACAACCGGCGCATCTCGTCGGCGCTCTTGAGGTAGTAGCCCGAGCCGTTGAACCGGAACCGGTTGGGGTCGTCCTTGTTCTTGCCCACGCCGACGCACAGCAGGCTGTCGTGAGCGTCGGCCTGGTCCTCGGTGACGTAGTGGCTGTCGTTGGTGACCAGCAGCGGGATGCTCAGCTGCTTGGCCAGCTTCAACAGGTCGGCGCGGACTGCCCGCTCGATGTCGATGCCGTGGTCCATCAACTCCAGGAAGTAGTTCTCCCTGCCGAACATGTCCTGATAGTCGGCGGCGACCTTGACCGCCTCGTCGTACTGGCCGAGCCGCAGCCGCGTCTGCACCGCCCCGGACGGGCATCCGGTGGTGGCGATGATTCCCTCGGAATACTGGGAGATCAGGTCACGGTCCATCCGCGGCTTGGAGTAGTAACCCTCGAAACTGGCCAGCGACGACAACCGGAACAGGTTCCGCAGGCCCGTCGCGTCTTTGGCCCACATGGTCATGTGCGTGAACCGGCCACCGCCGGAGACGTCCTTGCCACCCTCGCCGTCGGCCACGCCGGTCTCGGCGCGCTGCCCCCAGAAGACCTGCTTCTTGACGAACCGGTTCTCCGGCGCCACATACGATTCGATTCCGATGATCGGCTTGACCGAGCTGTCCTTGGAGGCCTGGTAGAACTCGTAGGCGCCGAACATGTTGCCGTGGTCCGACATCGCGATGGCGGGCATCTCCAGCCTGGCAGCCTCGCCGAACAGCGGCTTCATCTTCGCCGCGCCGTCGAGCATGGAGTACTCGGTATGCACGTGCAGGTGTACAAACGAGTCGCTGGACGGCATGGAGCGGCGCCTCCTCGATCGAGACCGGATGTGCAGGCTTCGAGCCTAGTGGTCCGCACCGACCTTTCCGGCCGCCGCCACCACCCCGTTGACGAGATGTACGGCCTCGGCTACACAGTGCGCGGCGCGCCCCCGAAAGCCCTCCTGGCCTGCACATATATCGTTCTCGTGACGAAGGAGACACGGTGTGCGCACAGCTTGAAGAGGGCTACTCCCATGCGCTCGGCAACCGCCAGGTGCAGATGATCGCGATCGGCGGCGCCATCGGCGTCGGGCTGTTCCTCGGCGCGGGTGGACGCCTGGCGGCGGCGGGTCCCGCGCTGGTGCTGTCGTACGCGATCGCGGGCCTGGCCGCCTTCTTCGTCATGCGCGCGCTCGGCGAACTGGTCCTCTACCGGGCCACCTCCGGCTCCTTCGTGGAGTACGCGGGCGAGTTCGTCGGCCCCTGGGCCGCCTTCGCCAGCGGCTGGATGTACTGGATCAACTGGGCCTTCACCGGTATCGCCGAGCTGACCGCGGTCGCCACCTACGTCCACTACTGGGCTCCGGCCTTCCCCCAGTGGCTCACCGCGCTGATCGCGCTGGTCTTCGTGCTGGTGGTCAACCTGTTGTCGGTACGGGTGTTCGGCGAGCTGGAGTTCTGGTTCGCGCTGCTGAAGGTGCTGGCCATCTGCGCCTTCCTGGTCGTCGGCCTGTTCCTGGTGATCACCGGCGCGAACGTGGGCGGCGCCGAGGCCGGCCTGGCCAACCTCAGCGCGCACGGCGGGTTCTTCCCCAACGGCTTTCCCGTCGTGCTGATGAGCCTGCAGGCGGTGGTCTTCGCCTACGCCTCGATCGAGCTGGTCGGCATCGCGGCGGGCGAGACCAGGAACCCGGAACGGGTGATGCCGAAGGCGATCAACGGCGTCGTGTGGCGGATCGCGCTCTTCTACGTCGGCTCGATCGTGCTGCTGGCGATGGTGCTGCCGTGGACGCTCTACAGCGCCGACGAGTCGCCGTTCGTCACGGTCTTCGCCAAGCTGGGCGCGCCGTGGGCGGCCGACGCGATGAACCTCATCGTCATCACGGCGGCCACGTCCTCCCTCAACTCGGGCCTGTACTCCACGGGGCGCATCCTTCGGGCCATGGCGCTGAAGGGCGAGGCGCCGTACTTCACCGGCGGGCTCAGCTCCCGCCACGTGCCCTACGGCGGGATCCTGCTGACCGCGGCGGTGTTCCTCGCGGGCGTGGGGCTGTTCTATTTCGTGCCGCAGCGGGCCTTCGACATCGCCACGGCCGTCGCCTCGCTCGGCGTGATCACCACGTGGGGCACGCTGGTCTACTGCCAGCTGCTGCTACGGCGCTCCGGACACCGCTCCACCTTCGCGATGCCGGGCACGCCGTACAGCAACTGGTTCACGCTGGGGTTCCTCGCGCTGGTGGTCGTGCTGATGGCCTTCGCCGACGAGGACCAGCGGGTGGCCTTCTTCCTCATCCCCGTGCTCGCGGCGGCCATCGCCATCGGGTGGAAGGTGGTCAGCTCTCCTCGGAGAGGTGCAGGCCCGCTTCGATGACCGCGTTCATGATCGGCGCGAGCCGCTTCACGCCCAGCATGGGGGCGCGCTCGGCCATCCTGGCCACCAGCTGACGCTCCCGCTCCAGGTCGCGGCCGGCGAAACCGCCGACGGGCTTGAGGGACTGGACGACGCCCGCCAGCTCCGCCCGCCGTTCGAGGAGGGTTGCGAGGGCGGCGTCGACCCTGTCGATGGCGGCCCTGGCGTCGGCCAGGGTCACGGGAGTGTCGTGGCGGGCCAGCGCGCCGAAGAGGGTGACCGCCTCGCTCGCCCGCGTGATCTCCTCCTCGCCTGCCGAGGGCGACAGCAGCAGGCCGTCGGCGCCGGCCGCGATCGCGGCGCCGGCCAGGCCGGGATCGGCGGAGACGTCGGCCAGCACCGGCCGTCCCGAGCGCGCCTTGGCCTCGCGCAGCAGTGACAGGTCGAGGGTGAGGTGTCCCGCGTGGGTGCGGGTGCCGCTCTCGCACAGCGCCACCCGGTCGTTGCCCTCGGCCGCGCAGTAGTCGGCGATGGCGAGCCACTCCTCCAGTGTCGCGGCGTGGCCGCGCTGGACGATCACCGGCAGGCCGGTCCTGGCCACCGCCCGCACCAGCTGGAAGTCCTGCATCCACGCCGCGCCCACCACCACACCGGCCGCGCGCTCGGCGATGGCGGGCAGGTCGTCGGCCGAGAAGGGCTCGACGAAGAGCGGTCCGTCGAGCACGTCCTCGGCCCGTACCCGCCCGTGGTGCGGGCGCAGGCTGATCCATCGGGTGATGACGGGACGCGTTTCGAGGGTGGAAGACATCTCGATCCCAACGCTCAAGCCGGTCCGAGCGGAGCCGGCGGTCTCCAGGAAAGAAAAAGGGCAGAGACCTCGGGGTCTCCGCCTGTCGCCGGCTCCAGGTGGTCGCTAACGCATGACCGGCCCTCCGGGAGCCGGCTCGATAAACGTGTAGCGAGGAGTCATGGATCTAAGACTACACGGGTCGCTGCCACCCGATCCCTATGGGAGTATTTCTAGGCTTAGAAGGGGGTTTGAGGCCGTTGATGTCGGATGGACAGCAGCACGCCGGACGCCGCGTCGCCGGTCGGTACCACCTGAAGGAGCCAATCGGGCGAGGCGGCATGGGCATCGTCTGGCGTGCCCATGACGAGCTGCTCGACCGCGAGGTCGCGGTCAAGGAGGTCCGCTACGCGGCCGTGCTGGGCGACGAGGTGCAGCTGCTCAACCGCCGCACCATGCGCGAGGCGCGCGCGGCGGCCAGGTTCACCCATCCGAACGTGATCGTCGTCCACGACGTGATCGAGGAGGACGACCGGCCGTGGATCGTCATGCAGCTGGTCCCCTCCCGCTCGCTGGGTCAGGTGATCAAGGCCGAGGGACCGCTGCGGCCCAGGAAGGTGGCCGAGATCGGCCTGGCGGTCCTGGAGGCTCTCAAGGGCGCCCACGACGCCGGCGTGCTGCACCGTGACGTGAAGCCGGAGAACGTGCTGCTGGCCGAGGACGGCCGGGTCGTGCTGACCGACTTCGGCATCGCCACGCTGGAGACCGAGACCGCGCTGACCATGACGGGCCTGGCGGGCACGCCCGCCTTCATCGCGCCCGAACGGCTCAAGGGCCTGCCCGCCCGCCGCGAGTCGGACCTGTGGTCGCTGGGCGCCACGCTCTACACCGCGGTCGAGGGCAAGGCCCCGCACGAGCGCGGCATGGCGATGGCGACCATGATGGCCGTCCTCAACGACGACGCTGCGCCCGCGGCCAAGGCCGGGCCGCTCAAGCCCGTCCTGGACGGCCTGCTGGCCAAGGAGCCCGTCCAGCGCCTGTCCGTCGACGAGACCGCCAGGCTGCTGCGCAGGATCATCGACCAGGCCCCGAACGAGACGGTCAGGGTGGAGCGCCCGCCCGCCGTACCCGACGTGGACGTGGACGACACACCCACCGACCCCAGCCTGCCCGCGATCGCACCGCCCGTGGCGGCCAGGCCCCCCGCCAGGAAGCCGTCCGTCCCCAAGCCCAGGCCCGCGGCCCCCAAGCCGTCGGCTGCCCCCGAACCGCCGGCGCCCAAGCCGCCGGTGTCCGAGCGCGAGCCAGAGGTCGCCACGCCCGCCCCCACCACGGCCATGCCCGCGGCGGCGGCCGAGGCGTCCTCCGAGCTGTTCGAGACGGGCATGCGGCTGCCCGAGACGCCCACCGCCGCCTCGGAGCGCACGCCTCCCGTACGGCGCGCGCTCCCCTTCGTCGCCGTCGCCATCGCCATCCTCGTGGTGGGCGGCGTGGCGGGCCTGCTCGGGCTGCGCTCGGCGGGCGACGGCGGCGGCACCACGGCCTCGAAGGAGCCGACCGAGAAGGTGACCACCACGGTCACGGCGACGGCCACGGCGACGACCCCCGCCGCCCAGCCCACGGCGACGGCCTCGGCGACCCCTTCCACGACCTCGTCGCCCTCCCCCTCGCAGACCGCCGCCGCGCTGCCCGAGGGCTGGCGGATGTACAAGGACAAGAAGCTGGGCTTCTCCGTCGGGCTGCCCCCGGACTGGAAGGAGTTCCAGCGCAAAGGCAGGCAGGTCTTCTTCCGCGGCCCCGGCGCCTCGTCCAACTCGTACCTGTTGATCGAAGAGGCCGTGGACCCCGGCGACGACCCCTACGGCGACTGGAAGAAGCAGGAGCCGAGCGCCAAGCACACTTTCGGCGGCTACGAGCTGCTCGACATCAAGAAGGTCGACTACATGAAGGCCGCCGCCGACTGGGAGTTCACCTGGAACACCTACACCGGCGCGACCAGGGTGCGCAACCGCGGCTTCGTCACCGACAACGGGCGCGGCTACGCGATCTACTGGCACACGCTCAAGGCGAACTGGAAGCGCGACCTCCGGTTCTTCGACACGTTCGCGGCGACGTTCAAACCCGCCAAGTAGGCTTCGCTGGTGCGCGTCGGCAACAGGTACCGCCTGATCGAACCCATCGGCGAGGGCGGCATGGGCATCGTCTGGCGCGCCCACGACGACCTGCTCGACCGGGCGGTGGCGATCAAGGAGGTTCGCTACACCGGCATCGGCGAGCAGAAGCGCGTCCAGCTCAACCAGCGCACGATCAGGGAGGCGCGGGCGGCGGGCAGGCTCGACCATCCGAACGTGATCGTCGTCCACGACGTCATCGAGGAGGACGGCCGCCCCTGGATCGTGATGCAGCTGGTGCGCTCGCGTTCGCTGGCGGAGGTGATCAGGCAGCGGGGCCCGCTGCCGGTGGCGCAGGTGGCGGGGATCGGCGCCGCCGTGCTGTCGGCGCTGCGGGCCGCGCACGCCGCGGGTGTGCTGCACCGCGACGTCAAGCCGGAGAACGTGCTGCTGGCCGAGGACGGCAGGGTCGTGCTGACCGACTTCGGCATCGCTGCCGTCGACGCCGAGGCGGGCCTCACCGCGACGGGCAACCTGGTCGGCACGCCCGCCTACATGGCCCCCGAGCGGCTCAACGGCCTGCCCGCCACGCCCGCCTCCGACCTGTGGTCGCTGGGGGCGACTCTGCACACGGCGGTGGAGGGCGGCGCGCCGTACCGGAGAGACTCGTGGGCGGCGACGGTGGCGGCGGTGCTGCGTGACCCGCCAGAGCCGTCACAGCTGGCCGGTCCGCTCGCGCCGGTGATCTCGGGGCTGCTCCAGCGGGATCCGGCGGCTCGGATGAGCGTGCAGGAGGCGGGCGCCAGGCTGGCGGCGCTGGAGCCGGCCGCCGCGCGGGCCGGGCACGAGCCCGCGACCCGCCTGTCGGGGCGCGACGCCGCCACCAGGGAGCGGTCCGTGAAGCGGCGCTCTCCGCTGGTGTGGGCCGTCCCCAGCGTCGTGCTCGCCGCGGCGCTGGCCGGTGGCGGCGTCTGGCTGGCGATGCGGCCCGCCCCCTCCGGTACGGCAGGCCCGGCGCCTGCCTCGTCCGCGCCCGGCACGACGACGCCGAGCGAGACCACGGCCCCCACCAAGGCCCCCACCTGGCGGCTGCTCACCAGCAGGCTGGGCCGCTTCTCGGTGTCGGTGCCCAGGGAGTGGACCGCGAAGAAGACCCCCGACCGCGACAGCGTCAGGGTGACGGGGCCGGACGCTCCAGGCACGCTGATCATCGAGTGGACCGAGCCTGAGGAGCCCGTCAGCGATCCCGTCGAGGCGTGGCTGCGCCTGGAGAAGGAGATCCAGGCCAAGGGCGAGTTCGCGGGCTACCGGCGGGTGGGCATCCGCCCGCTCACCTATCTCGGGGTGCCCGCCGCCGACTGGGAGTTCACCAGGAGGAGGGACGGCGAGGTCATCCACGTGATCAACCGCGGCTTCCGCCTGGCCGACGGCAGGCCGTACGCCGTCTACTGGGAGGCTCCCGAAGCCTCGTGGCGCGAGGGCCTGCCGTACTTCGACCGGTTCGTCAAGACCTTCCAACCCACGTGAGCTCCGTCAATTACGGGGTAGTCCGTCCTTCATGTCCGAATCCTCGGAGATCATCGGTGGGCGCTACCGTCTGCTCAAGACCATCGGACGCGGCGGGATGGGCACCGTGTGGCATGCCCACGACGAGGTTCTCGGCCGCGACGTCGCGGTCAAGGAGGTCGTCCCGCCGCCCGACCTGACGGGGCCAGAACGCGAGATCTTCACCGTCCGCACGCTGCGCGAGGCCAGGGCCGCCGGCCGGGTCGCCCACCCCGGCGTGGCCACCGTCTTCGACGTGGTCGAGGAGGGTGGTCATCCGTGGATCGTGATGGAGCTGGTCCGTTCGCGGACGCTGGGCGCCATGGTGCGCGAGCTCGGGCCGCTCGAACCCGCCAGGGTGGCCGCGATCGGGGTGGAGCTCCTGGGGGCGCTGCGGGCCGCGCACGCGGCGGGGGTGCTGCACCGCGACGTCAAACCGGACAACGTGCTGCTGGCCGAGGACGGCAGAGCCGTGCTGACCGACTTCGGCATCGCCGTCACGGACGACGACGCCTCCGTGACCAGGACGGGGGTGCTGCTCGGCACGCCCGCCTACATCGCGCCCGAGCGAGCCGCGGGAGGCGACGCCGAGCCCGCCTCCGACCTGTGGTCGCTGGGCGTGACGCTCTACACGGCCGTGGAGGGGCACTCGCCCTTCCAGCGCGGTCATCCGCTGGCCACCATGGCGGCCGTCATGCACGAGGAGCCGCTGCCGATGTCGGCGGCGGGGCCGCTGGCCCCTGTCGTGAGCGGGCTGCTGCGCAAGGATCCCGCCGAGCGGATGAGCCTGGACGAGGCCGAGCAGCGGATGCGCTTGATCGTGCTGGGCATCGCGCCGGAGGCGACCGCCCCGGTCCCGGTGCGCGCGGCGCCTGCCGTACGGACGACAGGGGGTGGAGGCGGGGCGCCCGCGGGCCGTCGGCCCCGGCGGCTGGCCGCGCTGGCCGCCGCGGCGCTGGCGGTGGCGCTGGTCACCGGCGGGATGGCGTGGATGTCGAGCCGCGACCCCGGGCCCGAACTGCGGCAGCCGCAGCCGGCCACGGTGCCGCTGGTGGACAGCACGCCGTCGGCCACCTCCGCGCCGCCGCCCTCGCCCGCCGAGAAACCCGCCGAGCGACCGGCCGAGAAGCCCGCCGAGATGCCCGTTGAGAAGCCCGTTGAGAAGCCCGTCGAGGAGCAGCAGCCCGCCGACGTCCGGGAGAACAGGCGGACGGGCATCGAAGACAGACGGCAGGACCCGCCCGCGACCCGCACCCGCGAGCCCTCCCCCGACCCGCCGGAAGAGCAGCCCTCACCGACCGGCGCCCAGGGCCTTCCAGGTCAGGTGGAGCCCGACGAGGGCCGTGGAGAGCAGCAGGGAGAGCAGCAGGTGGAGCGGCAGGTCGAAGGCGGCCAGGGGCAGGTGCCGGGCGAAGACTGAGGTCAGGACTCCGCGCGCACGGTGTCGAGCGCCTTCTGCAGGTCGTCGGGGTAGTCGCTGCTGAAGGACATCCAGTCGCCGGTGGACGGGTGCTCGAAGCCGAGCGCGACCGCGTGCAGCCACTGCCTGGTCATCCCGAGCCTGCTCGCCAGCGTCGGGTCGGCGCCGTACATCAGGTCGCCGACGCACGGGTGGCGCAGCGCCGCCATGTGGACGCGGATCTGGTGCGTGCGCCCCGTCTCCAGCTTGATGTCGAGCAGGGACGCCGCCCTGAACGCCTCGACGGTGTCGTAGTGGGTCACCGACGGCTTGCCGCCCGACACCACCGCGAACCTGCCGTCGCCCGACGGGTGCCGGTCGATGGGCGCGTCGACCGTGCCCCTGAACGGGTCGGGGTGGCCCTGGACCAGCGCGTGATAGCGCTTGTCGACCGTGCGCTCCTTGAAGGCGCGCTTGAGCACGGAGTAGGCGTGCTCGCTCTTGGCCACGACCATCGCGCCCGTGGTGTTGGCGTCGAGGCGGTGCACGATGCCCTGCCGCTCGGCCGCGCCGCTGGTGGCCACCGTGTGGCCGGTGCCGAGCAGACCGCCGATCACCGTCGGGCCCGTCCAGCCCACGGTGGGGTGGGCGGCGACGCCGATCGGCTTGTTGACCACGACGATGTCGTCGTCCTCGTAGATGATCGTCATGCCGGGCACTGGCTCGGCCACGGGCATGGGCGTGGTGGGCGGCGGCGGCAGCGTGACGTCGAGCCACGCGCCGGCGTGCACCCGGTCGGACTTGGCCGCCTCGGCGCCGTCGACCAGGACGTCTCCCGAGACGATCAGCTCGGCCGCACGGGTGCGGGAGAAGCCGAACAGCCGCGACAGGGCCGCGTCGAGCCGTTCTCCCTCGAGCCCGTCGGGGACGGGCAGACTGCGCTGTTCAGCCATTCTTGGCAGACACCTCCCTGGTGCCGTCGATCTGGTAGCCGCGCCAGGCCAGGAACACCGCCACGATGCCGCCGCACACGATCATCGAGTCGGCGACGTTCCAGACGGGGAAGTGCCCGGGGAAGGTCTCGATGAAGTCGACCACATGGCCCTGCAACTGGCCCGAGGCGGGACGGCCGAAGCCCGCGGGGTAGCGCAGCAGCCGGTCGGTGAGGTTGCCGAGCGCTCCGCCGAGCAGCATGCCGAGCGTGATCGCCCAGGGCAGGCTGCGCAGCTTGCGCGCCGTACGCAGGATCGCGACCACCACGCCCGCGGCGACCAGGGTGAAGACGAAGGTCATCCCGGTGCCGATGCTGAAGGCCGCGCCCGAGTTGAAGATCACCCGGAACTGCAGCAGGTCAGGGATGATCACCATCGGCGGCTCGCCCTCCAGCGTCCGCAGCACGAGCGTCTTGGTGAGCAGGTCGAGGGCGTAGATCACGACCGCGATCAACGCGAGAAGGCCGATCAGGCGTCGCCCGACCGGCCTCTCGCCTCGTTCGCCGTCGCTCAGCGGCGCTCCTCCCGCTGCTTGCACGTCACGCACAGCGTCGCTCTCGGGAACGCCTGCAGCCGCTCCTTGCCGATCGGCTTGTGGCACGATTCGCACACTCCATAGGTCCCTGCGTCGATCCTGGCGATCGCACGTTCGTTCTGCGCGACCAGGTCGCGTGTGTTCAGGGTAAGGGCGATCTCGCGTTCGCGCTCATAGGTCTTCGCCCCGGCGTCGGCCTGGTCGTCGCCGGCGCCCTGCGTGACATCTCCCGACGCGATCTCGGATTCGTGCCGCAGGATGTCCGCCTCGAGCTCGGCGATCTCCTGCGCGAGCGCGTCGCGCACCTCGGCCAGCTCCTCTGCCGACCACATCGAAGGGGTCGCGGTCTGCGTGACTGCCGCCATGGCTGCCTCCATGCTGATCAAGGCTCAAACGGTGCGGGCAGCTTAGGCCGTGGATAACGAACCGGCAAACGACCCGCCGTACGGATTACCCCTCCCGTACTATCCCGCCTCGACCAATCAACTCCTCACCATAAGCATCCATTCCCGGTTCTTTGTCGCCATTTGCTGCGATGGAAATCGGGAAGAAGGCAACCTCCACTCTGCGTTATGGTTGCAGTCTGCAAGGCGTTGACGGAGCCCTGTGACCGACATCACAGGGGCATCACTCCTGAGCCGCTGGAAGAACGGCTCGCCAGAGCTCACTAGAACCGGCCGCAGACCAAATGAAGTGGGTCCCCCAGGGGGTCAAGAGGGGTGGTACCGCGGAGCCCGTGCGGCTTCGTCCCTTCACACCGTCACCAACCTGACATGTGGAGGTCCCGCCCGAGATGTCCCACTATTTCCGCTCTCTACCCGCGCAGGTCGACCTGCCCGCGCTCGAGCGTGAGGTCCTCGACCGGTGGCGGGACGGGAAGATCTTCGAGCGCTCCCTCGAGCAGAACGAAGGCGCCCCCTCCTGGGTCTTCTACGAGGGCCCGCCCACCGCCAACGGCCTGCCGGGCGTCCACCACGTCGAGGCGCGCGTCTTCAAGGACCTCTTCCCCCGCTACAAGACCATGCGCGGCTTCAGCGTGCCCCGCAAGGCCGGGTGGGACTGTCACGGCCTGCCGGTCGAGGTCGGGATCGAGAAAGAGCTCGGGCTGACGGGCAAGAAGGACATCGAGGCGTACGGCATCGCCGAGTTCAACGCCAAGTGCCGCGAGTCGGTGCTGCGCCACGTCGACGCCTTCGAAGAGCTGACCGAGCGGATGGGCTACTGGATCGACCTGTCCACGGCCTACCGCACGATGGACCCCGACTACGTCGAGTCCGTCTGGTGGTCGCTCAAGGTCATCTTCGACAAGGGCCTGCTGTTCCGCGACTTCCGCATCACGCCGTACTGCCCGCGCTGCGGCACCGGCCTGTCCGACCACGAGCTCGGCCAGCCCGGCGGCTACGAGACCGTGTCCTCGCCGTCGGTCTACGTCCGCATGCCCGTCACCTCGGGCCCGCTGGCCGAGCTGAACGCCTCGCTGCTGATCTGGACGACCACGCCGTGGACGCTGGTGTCCAACACGGCCGTGGCCGTACACCCCGAGGTGACCTACGTCGCCGCCCGCACCGCCGACGGCGAGGTGCTGGTCGTCGCCGAGCCGCTGCTGGCCCAGGTGCTCGGCGAGGACTACACCGAGGTCGCCCGCTTCACCGGCCGCGAGCTGGAGCGCACCTCCTACTCCAGGCCGTTCGACCTGGTCGACATCCCCGGCGCGCACTACGTGGTCCTGGGCGACTACGTGACCGTGGAGGACGGCACCGGCCTGGTCCACCAGGCCCCCGCCTTCGGCGCGGACGACATGACCGTCTGCAAGTCGTACGGCATGCCGATCGTCAACCCGATCGGCCCCGACGGCCGCTTCCTGCCCGACGTCCCGATGGTGGGCGGCACGTTCTTCAAGGACGCCGACGACGAGCTCACCGCCGACCTGCGCGCCCGCGGCCTGCTGCTGCGCGGCGGCCACTTCGAGCACAGCTACCCCCACTGCTGGCGCTGCCACACCCCGCTGCTCTACTACGCGCTGCCCGCCTGGTACATCCGCACCACCGCGGTCAAGGACCGCATGCTGGCGGAGAACCAGAAGACCAACTGGTACCCCGACACCATCAAGTGGGGCCGCTTCGGCGAGTGGCTGCGCAACAACGTCGACTGGTCACTGTCGCGCTCGCGCTACTGGGGCACGCCGCTCCCCCTCTGGGTCTGCTCCGAGGACGAGTCGCACATCACGTGCGTGGGCTCGCTCGCCGAGCTCGGCTCGCTGGCGGGCCAGGAGCTGTCCGGGCTCGACCCGCACCGCCCGTTCGTGGACGACATCGCCTTCCCCTGCCCCTCGTGCGGCGGCGAGGCGCGCAGGGTGCCCGACGTCATCGACGCGTGGTACGACTCCGGCTCGATGCCGTTCGCCCAGTGGGGCGCCAAGGGCAAGCCTGAGGGCGTCTACCCCGCCCAGTTCATCTGCGAGGCGACCGACCAGACGCGCGGCTGGTTCTACTCGCTGATGGCGGTCGGCACGCTCGTCTTCGACCAGTCCTCCTACGAGAACGTGCTCTGCCTCGGCCTGATCCTGGCCGAGGACGGCCGCAAGATGAGCAAGCACCTCGGCAACGTGCTGGAGCCCATCTCACTGATGGACGAGCACGGCGCCGACGCCCTGCGCTGGTTCATGGCCGCCTCGGGCTCGCCGTGGGCGGCGCGCAGGGTCGGCCACAACGCGCTGGAGGAGATCGTCAGGAAGGTCCTGCTGACCTACTGGAACACCGCCTCCTTCTTCACCCTGTACGCCAACGCCGAGTCGTGGTCGCCCTCCATGGCCGCCGAGGCGCCGCCCGCCGCGCAACGCCCGCTCATCGACAGGTGGGCGCTGGCCGAGCTGCACAGGACGGTCGCCGAGGTCTCGGACGCGCTCGACGTCTTCGACACCGTGCGCGCGGGCCGCAGGCTGGCCGAGTTCCTCGACGACCTGTCCAACTGGTACGTCAGGCGCTCGCGCCGCAGGTTCTGGCAGGGCTCGCACGAGGCGTTCGCGACCCTGTACGAGTGCCTGGAGACCGTCACCAGGCTCATGGCGCCGATCACGCCGTTCGTCACTGACTACCTGTGGGACGTGCTGCGCGGCGTCGACGCGCCGTCGTCGGTCCACCTGACCTCCTGGCCCGCGGTGAACGAGGACCTGCTCGACCCCGAGCTGTCGGCCCAGATGGCGCTGGTGCGGCGGCTGGTGGAGCTGGGCCGTTCGGCCCGCGCCGCCTCGGGCGTCAAGACCAGGCAGCCGCTCGGCCGGGCACTCGTGGGCGCGCCCGGCTGGGCCGGGCTCACCGCCGAACTGCGCGACCTGATCGCCGACGAGCTGAACGTGCAGGCGCTGGAGGACATGTCCGGCTTCAGCGCGGACCTGGTGTCCTTCACGGTCAAGCCCAACTTCAGGGCGCTCGGCAAGCGGTTCGGCTCGCAGACCAAGCTGGTCGCCGCCGCCGTCTCGGCCGCCGACGCCGCCACGCTGGCCGCGACGCTGCGCTCCGGATCGCCGGTCTCGCTCGAGGCGGGCGAGCTCGGCACGGTGTCGCTCACGGCGGACGAGGTGATCGTCACCGAGCAGCCCAAGTCCGGGTGGGCGGTGGAGACCGGCGCGGTCGACACCGGCACCGGCGAGACGGTCGCGCTCGACCTGGCCATCACCGACGAACTGCGCAGGGCCGGACTGATCCGCGAGGTCATCCGCCTGGTGCAGGACGCCCGCAAGTCCACGGGGCTGTCCATCACCGACCGGATCGACCTGTGGTGGTCGGCGTCCTCGCCCGAGCTGGCCGAGGCGCTGCGCTCGGGTGGCTCGCTGGTCGGCGAGGAGGTCCTGGCCGCGAGCCTCACCGAGGGCCAGGCCGACGGCCTGCCCGTCCAGTCCGACGCCGACCTGGGGCTGGCCTTCCAGCTGCGGCGCGCCTGACGACGACGACGAAGAGCGCGGCCCCTCTCCCGAGGGACCGCGCTCTTCCCATGCCTGCCACCAGGCCTCGGACTCCGGTACGGCGCGCCCGGCGCACGGCGGGCTCTGACAGCTCTGGTACGGCGGCGCCGCCCGTGAGCTTCACGGGCGGCGCTGCTGGGGTGTCCTGAGGTGCGGGTCAGCCGACCGTCTGGTGATCGTGCATGCACACCGAGCAGGGGGTCAGCCCCTTCGCCTCGGCCTCGCTCTGCGGCATCGACCGTACGCCGCTCGCCTCGGCCGCCCTCACCAGCGGGCAGGAGGAGCTGTGGAAGCGCCTGGTGCCGCCGATCACCTTGACGATGGCGGGACGTTCGAGCCTGACGGTCTCGTTGGCGCTCTCACCCTTCTCGGGACCGGAAGCGCCTGCCGTACCCGAGGAGGGTGGGGTGGGACCGGAGGCGACCGGAGGCCCGGCGCGCCCGGGTGCGGTCGCCTCCGGCTCCACCGGCTCGTTGGCCGGGGACTCGGCGCGGTCGAACCACCCACCGCCGGATCGCGCGGGCCTCGCGCCGCCGCTGGGGCGCTCGGGCTCGGCTTCCCTGCCGCGGGTGGAGGCGCCGGAACCCGGCGCAGAGGTGGAAGATCCCGGCGCTGGCGCGGCGGCATTGGAGCCGGACGCGGGGGTGGAAGATCCCGGCGCTGGGGTGGATGTGGTGGAGCCCCGCCCTGGGGTGGAGACGTCGGTGCCCGCTGCGGGGGTCAGGCCCGCGGGAGGGCGCAGCCGCTGGGTCTCCCGGGAGGCGGCGTTCTCGTCTTCCTTCGGCTGCTTGGTGGCCGACGCGTCGTTGCCCTTGGCCGCGGGAGGGGTGGGTTTGGCCAGGTTGGGGACGGTAGAGCCGCCTGGAGTGCCCGCTACGAGCCTCCCGGGCGAGCTAGGCGGCAGAGGAAGCCCTCCCGGCGCCGTGTCGCCCTCGTCGACCTCAGCGGCCGGGAGAGCACTCTCCGCGCGCTCGCCCTCGGCCCGCGAGCCGCCCTTGGCGGGATCGCTCTTGGCGGGATCGCTCTTGGCGGGATCGGCCTTGGTGGGAGCGGTTGTGGAGGTGGCGGCCTTGGACGTGGCGCTCACCCCGGGGCGCTCGTCCGTCTGAGCGGTCTCGGGTCGTTCGGCAGCGGCGCTCGCCTCCGCCTTGCCGCTGGACTGAGCCTGCCTGCCATCGAACGGGGATTGCTTGCCGCCGGGCTGGACCGCCTCGCCATCGGGCTGGGCTTGCTTCCCGTCGGTCGTGGTGGCTTCCGGCTTCCCGCCGGGCCTGGTGCCTTCGGGTGCCTCACTGGTCTTGGGACCGGCTGACTGGCCGCTGTCCACCGCCTGCGCGGCGGGGGGCTTGGCCGACACACCCGCTGGGGGGCGCGGGTCGGTCTGGGCCGCGTTGCTCTCGAACGCCTCGGCGCCGTGCGCGGCCTGCGTGCCGGCGGACGCGCCTGAGGTGCCGGAGGACGGGCCGGGGACGGGTGGACGGCCCGCGGGAGTGGCGTCCCTGGGGACGGCCGGGGCGGCCGTGTAGGGGGCGCGGCCTGCGGGCTGGCCCTGCCGCGGCTCGGCGGCAGGAGGAACCTGCCGCCCTCCGAGCGCGGCGTCGGGCAGGCACGTCGTGCAGGGCGTGAAGCCCTCCTCGCGTGCCTCCTCGAAGGTGAGCTCCTCGTGCTCCCGCCCACTGAGCTGGCGGCAACTCGCCACGTGGTAGCGCTTGCGTCCCGGAATCACCAGGACGATCGCGCCGGGTGAGATCCCCCTCGGCGCCGCCGCCACGGCGGACGCGGGTCGCGGCGCCCCATGGGCGATCCCCTGCTGCGGCCGCATCCCCGAGGGGAGGGGCTGGGCAGGGGCCAGCGGCCTGGGCGGCTGCTGCGGCATCGTCGGCGCCGTGGCCGCCCCCGCGGGCGTGACCGCCGTGGGGGTGACCGTCGGAGCGTTCGCCTGCGAAGCCTGCGCCCCGGCGCCACCGCCGCCAGGGAAGAGCTCATGACGCCGCAGGAACGCCCCGATCACGAGGAAGAGCGCGGACAGCACGCTGACCACGATCGACCACATGATCAAGAACGGTTCAGCCATGACGAAGCCCGCGATCAGCAACACAACCGCCGCGAGCACCAGACCAGCGCTGATGAGGATCACAGGGGACTCTTTCGAGTGACGGGTCAGAAACGAACCTGACCCGCTACCTTACCGGCGTTAGCGGCGATCGTTGTGCGGGCCGTCGGCACCCTGGAAGGCGCCCTGGTGCTGCGCCGGGTCGCCGCCGAACGGGTTGGCGGCACCGGGCAGGGGCTGCTGTCCGGTCTGCGGGACCGCGTGGGTCATGGCGGGGGCGCCACCCATCGGACCGCTGGGGATCACGGGGAAACCGCCGCTGCCGCCCTCCGCGGAGACGTTCAGCTCGGCGAGCTGGTTCTCCAGGTAGAGCTTGAGCCTGCTGCGGTATTCGCGCTCGAAGCTGCGCAGCTCCTCGACCTTGCGCTCGAGCTCGTCACGAGTCTGGACGAGGGAACCCATCGCCTGACGGTGGCGCTCCTGCGCGTCGCGCTCCAGCGTCTCGGCGCGGGCCCGCGCGTCGCCGATGACCTGCTCGGCCTGGCGGCGAGCCTTGGTGAGGATGTCGTCGGCCTCGCGACGGGCGCGGGTGACGGTCTCGTCGGCCTCGCGACGGGCGTCGGAGATCGCCTGGTCGGCGGTCTGCTGCGCCAGGGCGAGCACGCGGGCCGCGGTGTCCATGTTGTCCTCGGCCGGAGGCATGTTCATGGCGACAGGGACCGGCTGCGGCTGCGGGGGCGCCTGCATGGGCTCCGGCTGCGGCGGCGCCATCATCTCAGGCTTGGGCTGCTCCTGGACGGGCGCGGAGGCCATCGGCATGCTCATGCCGCCCGGCACCTTGCCACGCAGGCACTCGGCCAGCTTGGCGCGGAGCTCCTCGTTCTCTTGGATCAGGCGGTCAAGCTCAGCCTCGACCTCGTCGAGGAAGGCATCCACCTCTTCCTCGTCGTAGCCCGGCCGCAGCCGGGTGGTACTGAATTGCTTGTTCCGCACATCAGCGGGCGTCAGCGGCATCTTTTTGGTCTCCTTGGCGCGCTTGGAGTCTGTCCGGAGGGACGGTACCCGATCACTACAGCGCGGACACGAGTTGGATCATGACCAAGACCACAATGAAGAGCACTGTGAAGCTTAGGTCAAAGGCCACCGTACCCAACCGGAGGGGCGGAATGAAACGGCGGAGAAACTTGAGAGGTGGGTCGGTCGCGGTGTATGTGGCCTCGGCGAGCACGAGAACGAATCCCGAAGGCCGCCATTGCCTGGCGAACGCCTGCACCGTCTCAAAGATCATTCTGCCGATGAGCAACACCAGATAGAGAGCAAGGATTACGACCAAGATCTCGCCTACGATCCCCACGGTCCGGCCGCGCCTCCACTTCTGGGTGCCCCTCCCGGCCTCGGCGAGACCTGGGTCGGGTCGATAGACATACAGAGACTCTAACTCTGGTTGAAGAATCCGCGTTCCGCGATTCGGGCCTTGTCCTCGGCGGTCACCTCGACATTGGCTGGGGACAACAGGAACACCTTGTTGGTAACACGTTCGATGCTGCCGTGTAGGCCAAAGACCAGACCTGCCGCGAAATCGACAAGGCGCTTGGCGTCGCTGTCAACCATCTCTGTCAGGTTCATGATGACGGGTGTGCCGTCACGGAAGTGCTCGCCTATCGTCCGCGCCTCATTGTAGGTGCGCGGGTGGAGCGTCGTGATGCGCGCCAGATCGGTCGTGCGGCGCTCCAGGACGGTCGTGGCCGGTCTGGGCGCCGGCACACTGGCGTCGGTGTCGTCCTCGCGGTCGTGTGTCGCCGCGGGACGCTCCTGCTCTGCCCGACGCGACTCGTCTTCGTAGTCGTAGTCGTCGTCGGTGTAGGTCTCGTACCTCTCGTAGCGGTCGTCCTCCACGAGACCGAGGTAGACCGCCATCTTGCGCATCGCGCCGGCCATCGCTACGTCGTCCTCCTGCTCATGGTCGCACTCGCTCGGGCCTTCCGCCTGGCATCGCGTCGGCGGCGGGTCCGAGGCGGTAGCCGTACCCCCTTGGAGCTCACCGCTGATCGACCTCTACGTCTTTCGCGCACCTCAAGGTCCGCTGGAGGGGACATTACCTGACGAAGAGCTTGCGACGACCGAGCAACGCCGTACCGACGCGCACGTGTGTCGCGCCGTGCGCGATGGCCTGGGCCAGATCGCCGCTCATCCCCGCCGAGATTATGGTCGCACCAGGATGCCCGGCCTGTACGGCCAGCGCCAGATCCCGCAGCCTGGCGAACGCCTTGCCCGGTTCCTCCCCCAGCGGGGCGACGGCCATGACGCCGCCGAGCCTGACGCCCTCGGTGGCGGCGATCTCGTCGGCCAGTCCCGGCACGTCGGCGGTCCTGGCCCCGCCCCTCGCCGGGTCGTCGTCCAGCGCCACCTGCACCAGGCAGCTGATCTGCCTGCCCGCCCTGACGGCCTCGCGCCCGAGCGCGGCGACCAGCCGCGACCGGTCGACGGAGTGGACGACATCGGCGTAGCCGGCGACCGAGCGCACCTTGTTGGTCTGCAGCTGGCCGACGAAGTGCCAGGTCAGCGGCAGGTCGGCGCATTCGCGGGCCTTGACGGAGGCCTCCTGGTCGCGGTTCTCCCCGATCTCCCGCACGCCCAGCTCGGCCAGGATCCTGACGTCGGCGGCCGGGTAGGTCTTGGTGACCGCGACGAGAGTGACCTCGTCACGGGCGCGCCCCGCGGCAGCGCAGGCCTCGGCGATGCGCGCCTCGACCTCCGCCAGACCGGCCGCTATCTGCGTTTTGCGTGTTACGTCCACAAGGCATCCATCGTGCACCGTTCGCGCCGCTCCCGCGAACCGAAGCCGCCGGAGTCGCGCCCCCTAGAACGCACCGAACCCCCACCGCGACGACCCATGAGTCTCGCAGCGGGGGCGTGATCCCCTCGCCCGGCCCGGCCGGGTGAGGAATCTCACTTCAGGAAGTCGGGCACGTCCAGCTCTTCTTCCTGCTCCTCGAACACCACGCGCGGCCGCCTGGGCGGCTCCGACATGCGGGAGGAGATCGGGGTCGGCGGGTTGGCCACCTCGGGAGCGGGGCGCGGGATGGACACCGGCGGGGGCGGCTCCTCCACGGGCGCGGGCGGCGGGGTCTCCACCGCTCGCACGGGCTCGGGGCGCGGCTCAGGGCGGGTCTCGACCCTCGGCTCGATCCGGGGCTCGGGACGCGGCTCAGGGCGCAGCTCCGGACGCTGCGGCTCTGACCTGGCCTCGAAGCGCGGCTCGACCCGGGCAGGCTCGGCACGCGGAGGCTCGACCCGGGGCTCGACCCGCGCGGGCTCGGCCTTCACGCTCGGCGCGGGCGCCGGGGCCGGCCGTACGGGAGCCGAGGCGGCGGGCGCGGCGGACGGCGTGCCGGTCGCGGGCCTGGACTGCTGGCGTGGCTGCTGCAGCGTCGGCTTGTCGGCGGGGGCCACCTCGTCGAAGCCGGCGGCGATGACGGTGACCCGCACCTCGTCGCCGAGCGCGTCGTCGATGACCGTTCCGAAGATGATGTTCGCGTCGAGCGCCGCGGCGTTCGAGACGAGCTGGGCCGCCTCGTTGATCTCGAACAGACCGAGGTCGGAACCACCCGCGATCGACAGCAGCACGCCGTGGGCGCCGTCGATCGAGGCCTCCAGCAGCGGGCTGGAGACGGCCATCTCCGCCGCCGCGACCGACCTGTCGTCGCCGCGCGCGTGGCCGATGCCCATCAGCGCCGAGCCCGCGCCCGACATGACCGACTTCACGTCGGCGAAGTCGAGGTTGATCAGACCGGGCGTGGTGATCAGGTCGGTGATGCCCTGGACACCCGACAGCAGCACCTGGTCGGCCGCCTTGAAGGCGTCGAGCACGCTGACCTGCCGGTCGGAGATCGACAGCAGCCGGTCGTTGGGGATCACGATGAGGGTGTCGACCTCGTCGCGAAGGGTCTCTATGCCCGCCTCCGCCTGCATGGCGCGGCGGCGGCCCTCGAAGCTGAACGGCCTGGTGACCACACCGATGGTCAGCGCGCCGAGGGAGCGGGCGATGTTGGCCACGACGGGCGCGCCGCCCGTGCCGGTGCCGCCGCCCTCGCCCGCGGTGACGAAGACCATGTCGGCCCCCTTGAGGACCTCCTCGATCTCCTCACGGTGGTCCTCGGCCGCCTTGCGGCCCACATCGGGGTTGGCGCCGGCCCCGAGGCCGCGCGTGAGCTCTCTGCCCACGTCGAGTTTGACGTCGGCGTCACTCATCAGCAGCGCCTGGGCGTCGGTGTTTATCGCGATGAACTCGACGCCCTTGAGTCCCTCCTCGATCATCCGGTTGACGGCGTTCACTCCGCCGCCGCCAATGCCGACGACCTTGATGACCGCGAGGTAGTTCTGCGGTGCTGCCACGACGAGGGGCCTTTCCGCTCGTTGACTTGCCATTTCACTGCTGTTCGAAAAACTCTCGACCTCAAGTTGAGATTCAGATTTATGTCAACCTGAGGAGTGATACGGACAGTAGGAGTCGCCTACCGGGCGGGTCAACTAACCGCGCCGCAAGCCCGTCCGGCGTGTCGCGCGCCGTCCCATTCGCGACCACCTTCTCATTTCATCGACACGACGTCGGGCGAACTGACGTCGTAGACCGTCGCCGTGCGCGGGAGCAGCGCCTCGAGCACGCGGACCTTGTCCGCGCCCCTGTCGGCCCCTCCCCAGACGACCGTGCGGCCGTTGGTGAGCCTGAAGGAGATGCCCTCGGGCGAGGTGGCCCGCACCTCGTCGATGCGCGCCAGCAGGCGGTCGGGCAACACCCCGATGGCCTTGATGGCCGCCACGGTGGACGGATCGGCGGGGCCAGGCCTGTCGACCCGCAGGACGGGCAGGTGGGGCGGCGCGCTGTCGCGCACCTCCGTCACGAAGCCCTTGCGGTCGATCAGCGCCGCCTTGCCTCCGTACGGCACGACGGCGACCGGCTTGCGCTCGACCACCTCGATCTTGAGCGTGCTCGGCCACGCCCGCTCGACCTTCGCCGAGGCGAGCTGCCGGATCTCCAGCACCCTGCCCTGGACCGCGCCGAGGTCGACGGTCGCCAACGGATGCAGGTCGGCGACCGCGGCCTGCTTCTTGATCTGGTCGGCGGGGACTGTGAGATTTCCCACGATCTCCACCGACCGCACGCCGAGGACCGGCGAGAAGAACACCAGCCACACGGTGGTGCCCACCACGCCGGCCGTGAGCAGCGCCACGAACGCCTGACGCGCCTTCACCTGGCAGACAGCTCCGCCACGATCTTCGGGCCCAGCTCGGTCACGTCGCCCGCGCCCATGGTGAGCACCACGTCGCCCGGCTGGGCCAGCGTGGCCACCAGGGCGGGCACGGTCGTCTTGTCGGGCGCGTAGGCCACCCTGGCCTCGGGCAGCGGCACCCGTGAGGCCACCATGGCCCCCGAGACGCCGGGCTCGGGATCCTCGCGCGCGCCGTACACGTCGAGCACCACGGCCTGGTCGGCCAGGCCGAGCGCGATGCCGAACTCGTCGGCGAAGAACCTGGTGCGTGAGTAGAGGTGCGGCTGGAAGACCGCGATCACCCTGCCGTCGCCGGAGTAGGAGGCGACCACGTCGCGGGCGGCGCGCAGGTCGGCGGCCAGCTCGGTCGGGTGGTGGGCGTAGCTGTCGAAGACCGCCACCCCGCCCGCCTCGCCCTTGGCCTCGAAGCGCCGCTTGGCCCCCGTGAAGGCCGACAGGCCGTCTCTGATCTCCTCGAACGGCAGGCCGAGCTCGTCGGCCACGGCGATGACCGAGGTGGCGTTGAGCGCGTTGTGGGCGCCGGGAACCGACAGCCTGACCTCGCCCCTGCCCACCACGTCGAAGACGACGCCGAAGCCGTCGGGCCGCACGCCGGCGATCTGGTAGTCGGCGCCCTCGCTCTCGCCGTAGGTGACGACCTTCAGCCCGAGCCCGCGCGCGGGCTCGATCAGCGCCGCGGCGCCCGGATCGTCGGCGCAGACCACCAGCGTGCGGCGCACGCGCTCGGCGAAGCGGGCGAAGCTGTCGTGGACCGCCCCGGGGTCGCCGTAGTTGTCGAGGTGGTCGGCCTCGACGTTGGTGACCACCGCGATGTCGGGGGCGAGCATGAGGAAGGAGCCGTCGCTCTCGTCGGCCTCGGCCACGAACACCTTGCCCGAGCCCTCGTCGGCGCCCAGACCCGTGGTGACGAGCTGGCCGCCCACGCAGTAGGACGGGTCGGTGCCGCACTTCTGCAGCGCCACCGTGAGCATCGAGGTGGTGGTGGTCTTGCCGTGGGTGCCCGCGATCGCGACGCCGGTGCGCCCGGCCATGACCGAGGCCAGCGCGGCGGCCCGCGGGATGATCCGCAGGCCCTGCTTGATCGCCTCGCCCAGCTCGGGGTTGGAGTCGCGGATCGCGGTGGAGACGACCACGGTGTCGATGTTCTTGATGTGGGAGGCGGCGTGGCCGATGTGGACCCTCGCGCCCAGCTCGCGCAGCTCCGTCACCATGTCGGAGCCGCGGGCGTCGCTGCCGGAGACGGAGACGCCGCGCTTGAGCAGGATGCGGGCGATGCCCGACATGCCCGAGCCGCCGATGCCGATGAAGTGGACCCTGCCGAGCTCGTCGGCGGCAACGGGGTCGACCAGCCGTACCAGACTCATGAGCGGCCTCCCGCGATCTCGAGCACCTTGCGGGCCAGGGCGAGGTCGGCGTCCCTTCGCCCCATCGAGGCCGCGGCCTCGGACATGGTGGCGACCCGCTCGGGGTCGCGGAGGATGGGCAGCACGTTCTGGATGATCCAATCAGGTGATAGGTCGGAGTCGTCGATCAGGAGGCCGCCGCCGCGCCGCGCGATCGGCTCGGCGTTGAGCCGCTGCTCCCCGTTGCCGTGCGGCAGCGGCACATAGGCGGCCGGCAGACCGACGGCGGTCAGCTCGGCGCAGGTCAGCGCCCCGCTCCTGCACAGCGCGAAGTCGGCTGCGGCATAGGCGAGGTCCATGCGGTCGACGTAGGGCAGCACGACGTACTGCGGGTCGCCGGGTGGCGGCTCCTGCTCCAGGGAGTTCTTCGGGCCGAGCACGTGGAGCACCTGCACGCCCGCCCTGCGCAGGGTGGGCCCGGCGGCCAGCGCCGCCTGGTTGAGCGAGCGGGCGCCCTGCGAGCCGCCGAAGACCAGCAGCGTCGGCAGGTCGGTGCGCAGCCCGAACCACGAGCGGGCCTTGTCGCCCGTCGAGAGCCTGTCGAGCTCGACGATCTGCCTGCGCAGCGGGATGCCGATGTACTCGGCCTTGGCCATGGCGCTCTGCGGGTGCCCGGTGTAGACGTGGTCGGTCAGCCGCGCGCCCAGCCTGTTGGCCAGGCCGGGACGGGCGTTGGCCTCGTGGACGACGATGGGCAGCCCCCGCCGCCTGGCTGCGAGATAGGCGGGAGTGGCGACATAGCCCCCGAAGCCGACCAGGATGTCGGCCTGGGCCCTGTCCATGATGGCGGCGGCGGCGTTGATGGCGCCCGCCAGCCGTCCAGGGACGGTCAGCAACTGGGGCGTCAGCGCCCTCGGGAGTGGTACGGCCGGCACCAGCTGCAGGTCGTAGCCCCTGGCCGGGACCAGCGTGGTCTCCAGGCCCCGCTCCGTGCCGAGACAGGTGACGCCGACGCCCGGCACGAGCCTGCGCAGCGCGTCACCCAGGGCAAGAGCCGGCTCGATGTGACCGGCCGTCCCGCCACCGGCGAGGACCACCCTCATATCGCTTACTCCCTACTAATGAGAAACGTGCCGCCCTAACGTTCCGCATCTGGCCCGACTCGTCCAGTGGGCGCGTTTCTTGTTAGTCGTCGCGGTCGGCCCCGTTGCGCACCTCCCAGGCCCAGCCAGCTTAGAGCCCTCGCGGCCGGTCCGGGGCCACGCGCGGCCAGAGCCTCCCGCGCGCCTGGTTCGCGTTTGGCGAATGACAACAACATGCCAAGGGCGGCGAGCGTCGGCAACAGGGCCGAGCCGCCGTAGGAGACCAGCGGGAGCGGGATGCCGGTGATGGGCAGCACGCCGATCACCGCGCCGATGTTGACGATGGCCTGCCCGGCGATCCAGGCGATCACGGCGGCGGAGGCCAGCCTGATGAACGGGTCGTTGACGCGCATCGCCACCCGCAGACCCGCGTAGCCGAGCAGGCCGAACAGCGCGATCACCGACAGCGTGCCCATCAGCCCCAGCTCCTCGCCGAGGATGGAGAAGATGAAGTCGCTCTCGGCGTGGGGGATCCAGCTCCACTTGCCCCTGCTGCTGCCGAGGCCGAGGCCGAACCAGCCGCCCGAGCCCATCGCGATCTGCCCCTGCACGGCCTGGTAGCCCGCGCCCTGCGCGTGGCCCCACGGGTCGAGCCAGCCGGTGATGCGGTCGGACCGGTAACCCTCGGTCGTGATCATGAACACGGTGGCGACCGACATCACGCCGACGATGCCGCCGAACAGCTTCAGCGGCGCGCCCACCACCCACAACAGCGACAGGAAGATCATCATCAGGACCAGCGTGGTGCCGAGGTCGCGGCCGAGCATGACCATGACGGCCAGGATCGCGGTGCCGGGCAGCAGCGGGATCAGCAGGTGCCGCCACTCGATGCGGCCGCCGCGCGCCTTGCGCGCCAGCAGGTCGGCCCCCCACAGCGCCAGCCCCAGCTTGGCGGGCTCGGAGGGCTGCAGGTAGATCGGGCCGATGTCGATCCAGCGCTGGGCGCCCAGCTGCGACTCACCGGCGAAGATCACGATGCCGAGGCCGATGATCGACAGCGCCATGAGCGGGTAGCCGGCCCACCGGAAGAACCGGTGCGGCAGCCGCGAGCAGATCCACATCACCGGCACGCCGAGCGCCGCCGACATCGACTGCTTGACGAACCAGTAGAACGGGTCGCCCGTCTTCTGCAACGCCTCGATGCTGGAGGCCGACAGCACCATCATCAGGCCGAGCGCCAGCAGCAGCGCACTGCACCCGATGATCAGGTAGTAGGTCGTCAGCGGCTTGTCCAGCAGCTCCCGCAGCGCGGCGGCCTGCTCCTTCGTCCAGCCGGTGGGGCGCTCGACGGGGTTGTCGGCCGTGGTGCTCACGAACGCTCCCCCAGCTTCCCTACGGCGCGCGCGAAGGCCTCCCCCCTGGCAGGGTAGTTGGCGAACATGTCGAGGGAGGCGGCGGCCGGGGCCAGCAGCACGGTGTCTCCGGGGGCGGCGAGCCTGGCGGCTTCGGTGACGACACGGTCCATCACCCCAGTGTCGCGATCGGCGAGATCGACCACCGGGACATTCGGCGCGTGTCGCGCCAGCGCTTCGGCGATCGCGGCCCTGTCGACGCCGATGAGGATCGCCGCGCGCAGCCTGGGCGCGGCCTGCCTGACGAGGTCGTCGACGTCGGCGCCCTTCAGCTGGCCGCCCGCGACCCACACGATCGAGGGGTAGGCGGCCAGCGAGGCGGCGGCGGCGTGCGGGTTGGTGGCCTTGGAGTCGTCGATGTAGTCGACCTCGGCGAGCCTGCCGACGTGGGTCATGCGGTGCGGGTCGGGCACGAAGTCGCGCAGGCCCTGGCGTACGGCCTCGGGCGGCACGCCGACCGTGCGGGCCAGGGCGGCGGCGGCCAGGGCGTTGGCCACGTTGTGCGGCGCGAAGGGGCGCACGTCGTCGAGCGTGGCCAGCTCCTCGGCCTGCCGTACGGGATCGGCGACGAAGGCGCGGTCGACCAGCAGGTCTTCGACCACGCCCAGCTGACCGGGCCGCGGCACCCGCAGGGTGAAGCCCACGGCCCCCTGGTACGGCTCGGCCAGCGCGCAGGCGATCGGGTCGTCGGCGTTGTGGACGACCGTGCCCGCCCGCTCGAAGATGCGGGCCTTGGCCCTGGCGTACTCGTCGAGCGAGCCGTGCCAGTCGAGATGATCGGGCGCGACGTTGAGGATCGCGGCGGCGTGCGGCGCCAGGCCGCTCGACCAGTGCAGCTGGAAGCTGGACAGCTCCACGGCCAGCACGTCGTACGGCCCGCCGACGGCCTCGACCACCGGCACCCCGACGTTGCCGACCGCCAGCGCCTTGCGCCCGGCGGCCAGCAGCATCGAGGTCAGCATGCGCACCACGGTCGTCTTGCCGTTGGTGCCGGTGAGGGCCAGCCACGGCGCGGCCTGCGCGGGCCGCAGCCGCCAGGCCAGCTCCACCTCGCCGACCACCTCGACGCCCGCCGCGAGCGCGGCGGCGATCAGCGGGTGGTGCGGCGCCCACCCGGTGGTGACCAGCGCGGCGGCCCCGGCCGGCAGCTCCATGGCGCCGAAGCGCACCTCGACGCCGAGTTCGGCCAGCTCCGCCGCCACGACGCGCTGCCGCTCGCCCTCGGCAGCCTCCAGCACGACCACGCGCTCGCCGCGTCCGGCGAGCACCCGCGCCGCCGCGGTGCCCGACACGCCGAGCCCGGCTACCACGATCACTTGGGCATCCACTCCAGGTAGAACAGGCCGAGACCCGCGGCCGCGCACAGGCCCGCGATCAGCCAGAACCTGATCACGATCGTGGTCTCCGCCCAGCCTTTCAGCTCGAAGTGGTGCTGGAGTGGAGCCATGCGGAAGACCCGTTTGCCGGTCATCTTGAAGAAGCCGACCTGGATGATCACCGACAGCGTGATGATGACGCACATGCCGGCCAGGATGACCAGCAGCCACTGGGTGCGGGTGGTGATGGCCAGGCCCGCCAGCACGCCGCCCAGCGCGAGCGAGCCGGTGTCGCCCATGAAGATGCGGGCGGGCGGGGCGTTCCACCACAGGAAGCCGATGAGCGCCCCGAGCACGGCGGAGGCCACGACCGCGAGGTCGAGGGGGTCACGCACCCAGTAGCAGTTGGGCCCGAGGTTGTCGATGCAGTTGTTGCGCAGCTGCCAGTTGCCGATCAGCACATAGGCGCCCAGCACGGTGGCGGTGGCGCCGGAGGCCAGGCCGTCGAGGCCGTCGGTCAGGTTCACCGCGTTGGAGAAGCCGACGATCATGATGAGGACCCACGCGGTGAACAGGATGATCCCGATCGAGGGGCCGAAGTCTCGCAGGAACGACATCTTGTCCTGGGCGGGCGTGATGCCGTAGACGTTGGGGAAGCGCACGACCAGGACCGCGAAGACGGCCCCGACGACGAGCTGGCCGAGCGCCTTGGCGCCGCTGCGCAGGCCCAGGCTGCGCTGCTTGTAGATCTTGATGAAGTCGTCGAGGAAGCCCACCATGCCCAGGCCGGTCATCAGGAACAGCACGAGCATGCCCGAGATGGTCGGGGGTTCGAGCGTGATCAGGTGGGAGACGGCGTAGGCCACCAGCGCGGCCAGCACGAAGACGGTGCCGCCCATGGTGGGCGTGCCCTTCTTGCTGAGGTGCGCCTGGACACCGTCCTCGCGGACCTCCTGGCCGTAGCCTCGCCTGGAGAAGAGTCTGATCGCCAGCGGGGTGCCGAGCATCGACAGGATCAGGCCGACCGCGCCGGCGATGATGATGCTGATCACTTGGCGACCCTCCCGAGGACCAGCTCAGCCGCGCGCTGGAGGTCCATCGCGCGCGGCCCCTTCACCAGCGCGGCGTCGCCCGGCCGTAGCCATTCGGCCAGCAACTCGCCCGCGGCCTCGGCGTCGGCCACGTGCACGATCTGCGGCCCGCCCGGCGCGCCCTGGGCCGCGGCCTCCTCCGCACCGGCGAACGCGCCGCGCAGGACCGGCTCGGCGTCGGGGCCCGTCACGATGAGCCCGGTCAGGCCCGCGGCGCCGGCCATCCGGCCCACGCCCTCGTTCAGGGCCTCGCTCTCCTCGCCCAGCTCGCGCAGCGAGGCGATGACCGCGAAGCGGCGCCTGTCCTTGCCGAGGACGGCCAGGGCCTCGAAGGCGGCGCGCATCGAGTCGGGGTTGGCGTTGTAGGCGTCGTTGATCACGGTGACGCCGTCGGCGCGGTCGGTGACCTCCATGCGCCACCTGCTGCGCGGCTCGGCCTGGGACAGCTCGTCGGCGATGGTCGTCAGCGGCAGGCCGAGCTCGTAGGCCGCGGCCGCGGCGGCCAGGGCGTTCTCCACGGCGTGCGCGCCGTACAGCCTGAGCTCCACGTGGGCGCCGCCCGAGGGGGTGCGCAGCGTGAACGACGCACGCCCCCTGCCGTCGACGACGACGTTCTCGGCGCGGATGGCGGCCTCCTCGGCCAGGCCGAACAGGGTGACGCGGGCCCTGGTGCGGGAGGCCATCGCGCGCACCAGCGGGTCGTCGGCGTTGAGCACCGCCACCCCGTCGGCCGGCAGCGCCTCGACCAGCTCGCCCTTGGCGGCGGCGATGGCCTCCTTGCCGCCGAAGACGCCCAGGTGCGCGGTGCCGACGTTGAGCACCACGCCGATGCGCGGCGGGGCGATGCGGGCCAGGTCGGCGATGTGGCCCGCGTGGCGGGCGCCCATCTCCAGGACCAGGAACCGGGTGTCGTGCTCGGCCTTCAGCACGGTCAGCGGGTGGCCGATCTCGTTGTTGTGGTTGCCCGCCGGCGCGATCGACGGGCCGATCCTGCCGGTCAGCCTGGCCAGCAGGTCCTTGGTGGTGGTCTTGCCCGCCGAGCCCGTCAGGCCGATGACCGTGGCGGAGGGCAGCGACTCGGCCACCGCGCCCGCCAGCTGCGCCAGCGCGCGCAGCGGGTCGGTCACGACGACGCAGGGCACCTCCAGCGGCCTGGTCGACAGCACCGCCACCGCGCCCGCCTTGATCGCCTGGGCCGCGAAGTCGTGGCCGTCGACGCGCGCGCCCTTGATCGCCACGAACAGGGATCCCGGCTCGACGGCCCGCGAGTCGATCACGACGGATCCGCGCACCACCGCGCGCGGGTCCGCCATGCCTGACAGGGCGCCCGAGGTGATCTCGGCGATCCTGGCCAGCGGCATCGGGATCATAGGCTCTTCCTGCTTTCCTTACGTGCGTCGATCGCCTCGGCGACCACGGCCCTGTCGTCGAAGGGGATCACCTCGCCTGAGATGTACTGGCCCTGCTCGTGGCCCTTGCCCGCCACGACGACCACGTCGCCTGACTCGGCCGCGCCGACCGCCATGAAGATCGCCGCCGCCCTGTCGGGCTCGACGATCACGTGGGCGCGCCGCTCCCGCGGCACCTGGAGCGCACCGTCCATCATCGCCGCCAGAATGGCCAGCGGGTCTTCAGAGCGCGGATTGTCGCTGGTGAAAATGGCCACATCGGCCAGCCGCGCGGCGGCCTCGCCCATGAGCCTGCGCTTGCCCCTGTCGCGGTCGCCGCCGCAGCCGAGCACGACCGTCAGCCTGCCGGTGGCCACCGACCGCAGCGAGGTCAGGACCGACTCGACCGCGCCGGGTTTGTGCGCGTAGTCGACGACGGCCTGGAACTCCTCGTCGGCGGAGGTCACCCGCTGCATCCTGCCGGGGATGCCGGTCACGGCGCCGACGCCGTGGACGGCGGTGCGCAGCGGCACGCCCGCCTCGACGAGCGTCACGATCGCGCCGAGCCCGTTGGCGACGTTGAACGGGCCGGGCAGCGAGATCGTGGCGTCCTCCTCCACGCCGCCGGGGCCGACGACCCTGAAGGCGCTGCCGTCGGCGCCGAGCCTGACGTCGAGCGCGCGCCAGTCGGCCTCGGGATCGCCGGTGGCGGAGAACGTGGTCATCGGGATCTTGGCCAGGCCGAGCAGCTCGCGGCCGTGGCGGTCGTCGAGGTTGGTCACGCCGGTCCTGCTGAACTCCGGCTGGAACAGCTTCACCTTGGTGGCGAAGTAGTCGTCGAAGTCCTTGTGGAAGTCGAGGTGGTCCTGCGAGAGGTTGGTGAAGAGCGCGACGTCGTAGAAGACGCCGTCGACCCTGCCGAGCGCCAGGGCGTGGCTGGAGACCTCCATGGTCGCCGCCGTGACGCCGCGCTCGCGCATGAGGGCGAACAGGCCGTGCAGGTCGGCGGCCTCCGGCGTGGTCAGCTTGGGCTGGATGACCAGGTCGCCCGCGTGGATCTCGACGCCGCCGACCAGCCCGGTGGTGTGGCCGGCCGCGCGCAGCCCCGACTCCAGCAGGAAGGTGGTGGTCGACTTGCCGCTGGTGCCGGTCACGCCGAGGACGGAGATGTCGTGGCTGGGCTGGCCGTACACCCAGGAGGAGATCTGGCCGAGCAGGGCGCGCGGCTCGGAGACGACCAGCACGGGAAGGCCCGTGGCGACGGCGGCGTCGCGGCCCGCCGGATCGGTCAGGACGGCCACCGCGCCCCGCGCCATCGCCTGGGCGGAGTAGTCGGCGCCGTGGGCGGCGCTGCCGGGCAGGGCGACGTAGAGGTCTCCCTGCACGACCTGGCGGGAGTCGATGGTGACGCCGGTCACCGCGGCCAGCGGTGAGCGGGCGCTGCCTGACGGAGCGTCAAGCATGGTCGCCAGCCCGCTCAGCGGTCGGGGCGGGCTGGATTGAGGACGCATAGACGACGGGGGACGCACGGCGGCAGCGTACCCTCCCTGTTCACTGTCCGGCGCCGATCCGCGCGGTCGGCGCGGCCGGTGCCGGGGTCTGGGCCGGCGGAATCTTCCTGCTCTTGATGGCGAACGTCATCACGTCCTTGAACACCGGGGCCGCGACGTGCCCGCCGTAGATGTCTTTTTCCGGCTTCTGCACCACCGCGAGGACGACGAGCTCCGGCTTGTCCGCGGGGGCGAATCCGACGAAGGAGGCGGTGTAGCCGTTGTAACGGCCCAGCTGCTGATCGTAGCGGTTGGCGGTGCCTGTCTTGCCCGCCACCCGGTAGCCGGGGATGGCTGCCAGCGTACCCGTGCCCTCGGCGCTGACGGCCCCCTCCAGCATGGCGGAGATCTCCTTGGCGGTCTGCTCGCTCACCACTCTGGTCTGCTTGCCCGGCTTGGCTGGCACGAACCTGCCGTTCGCGTCGGTCTCGCCGGCCAGGATCTGCGGCTGGACCCTGACCCCGCCGTTGGCGATGGTCTGGTAGACGCTGGCGGTCTGCAAAGCGGTCACCGACACGCCCTGGCCGTAGGCGACCGTGCAGCGCTGGGAGCCCGACCAGCTCTTGTAGTCGGGCAGGAGACCGGCCTCCTCGCCCGGCAGGCCGAGACCCGGCCTGGAGCCGAAGCCGAAGCCCTTGAGCATGGCGAACAGCCGCTCGTCGCCGACCCTGCGGGCGGCCTGGATGGTGCCGACGTTGCTGGAGGTCTCCACGACCTTCTTGAACGTCATCGTCTCGGTCTTGTGCGGGTGGGAGTCCTTCAGGATCTGGTCGGCGCACCTGATGTGGTCGGCCACCCTGAAGGTCGTGTCGGGCCGTACGGCTCCCGCCTCGATCGCGGCCGCCGCGGTGATGACCTTGTTGGTGCTGCCGGGCTCGAAGACCTCGGACACGGCGCGGTTGACGAAGGAGGTGTCGGGCGCCTTCTGCCAGTTGTTCAGGTCGAGCTCGGGCGCGTTGGCCATGGCGATGATCTGCCCGGTCTTGACGTCCATCACGATCACGGCGCCGCTGAGCGCGCCGCTGGCGGCCACCTGCTCGGCGATGGCCTTCTGGGCGGCCCACTGGATGTCGCGGTCGATGGTCAGCCGTACGTCGCGGCCCGCGATCGGCGCCTGGCGCTGGCTGCGGGTCATCGGGATGCGCTGGCCGTCGCGGCCCTGCTCCACGCTCTGCTTGCCGTCCTGGCCGGCCAGGCGCGAGTTGCGCATCAGCTCGACCCCCTCGAGCCCGGTGCCGTCGCGTCCGACGAACCCGATGAGCGTGCCCGCCAGGTCGCCGGCCGGATAGGTCCTGCGGTAGTGCTTCTTGGTGGTGACGGCCGGCAGCTCGTGGTCGAGCACCCGGTCGGCGACGACGGGGTCGACGTCGCGGGCGATGAGCTCGTAGCGCGAGGTGACCTTGGCCAGCTTCGCGGCGATGTCGGTCTCGGGCTTGCCCAGCTCCTTGGCCAGGGTCGCGGCCACCTTGGCGCGCTGGCCGGCGAGGACCTTGCTCGGGTCGACGGCGATCTCGCGCGCCTCGACGGTGACGGCGAGCTCGTGTCCGCCCGCGTCGGTGATGGAGCCGCGCTTGGCCGGGATGACCTCGCTGATCACCCGCTGGTCGGCGGCCTTGGCCTCATAGATCTTGGAGTCGAGGCCCTGGAGCTGGATGAGCCGCCCGGCGAAGATCGACAGGATGAAGGTCATGCCGATGAGGCCGATGTTGAGGCGCCTGCGGGGGTTGCCCAGGCGCAGCACCAGCGGCGGTTTCGGCGGTCTCGGGGGCGGCGGCGGCCTGCGGGCGGGCCTGCGCGGCGGCGGCGTGCGGCCCTCCGGCGTGCGGCCCTGTGGCGTCCGGCCCTGTGGGGTGCGACCCTGCTGGGTCTGGCTCTGCGGCGGGCGGGCCTCGCGGCGCTGGCCTCCCCGAGGTGCGGGCACGGTGGGGTCGGTACGACCGCGCCTGCCCTCCTGCGACCCGGCGCCCGTCAGGCCGCGCGGGAGGTCGAAGGGGTCGTTCTCGCGCGCTCCAGGCCCGCTCGTCCGGCCGGAGTCGTCGGCGGGCCGGCGGGGACGGCCCTCGGAACCCGGTTCCTGACGGCCGTCCCTGCTCGATCCCTCGTCGTCTCGGCGGGGGGGTGCCTGGTCCTCGTCCCTGTGGCGGCGCGGCGGCTCCTCGCGTGGCCCCTCGGATCGGCCTGAGCTCGTGCCGCCCTGCCGTCCCGACCGGCCGGGGCCGCCCGGCGTACGACGAACGGCGCCGGGCCCTCCCTGAGAGCCGGCGCCGCCACCACCACGGCCGGGGCCCTGGCCCCGGCCGCCTGTCTCCCTCACCGGTTCGTGCCCGCCTTGTTCGGGTCGATGGTGTTGATCTCGCCGTCGGGCCCCTGGCCCTGACCCTCGGCCCGCTTGGCGAGCTCGGCGGGCTGCTCCTGCCGCTCGATCTCCCGCTCCAGGGCGTTGGACTGCTGCTGCATCTCGGCGATCTGCTCCCTCAGCTCGCTGGCGGTGAAGGAGTCGCGGGCCAGAACCGTGTTGAGCAGCAGCAGGCTGACCAGCCCGCCGCACAGCAGGCCGACCACGAGCAGCACGAAGGGAGCGCGCTGCTTGCGCGGCATCGGCCGCCGCGCACGCACCGGCCTGCCCTCCTGGGCCGGGGCGGGCCGCTGACCGATCGGCCGGTCAACCGCGGGCCGCTCGGGGGCGGGGCTGGTCTCGTGCGGGGCGCTCTGCCTGCGCACGCCGGTCCTCGCCGGAGCGGTCCTGGGCACGCCGCCCCTTGCGGGCGCACCCCGCCTGATCTCCTGCTCAGTCCTCGTCAACACGGATCCTCTCTGCCGCCCGCAGGCGGGCCGAGGCCGCCCGCGGGTTACGGGCGAGCTCTTCGTCAGTCGGGAGCTCTGCTCCCCTCGTCAGGAGGCGGAACCTCGGCTGGTGAGCCGGGAGGGGGACGGGCAACCCTGGGGGGCTGGTGTCCCTGGTTCGCGCCGTGAGGACCTGCTTGGTCAGCCGGTCCTCGAGGGAGTGGTAGGAGAGCACGACGACTCGCCCACCGAGCGCCAGCGCGTCGAGGGAGGCGGGGAGGGCCGCCTCGAAGGCGGTCAGTTCCGCGTTGACCTCGATGCGCAACGCCTGAAAAGTCCGTTTAGCGGGGTTGCCCCCGGTACGTCGGGTAGCGGCGGGAATCGCCGCGCGAACGATCTCCGCGAGCCGCTTAGTCGACGTTATGGCTTCCTTGGCCCTTTCCTTGACAATGAGGCCCGCGACACGCGGTGCGAACCTTTCTTCTCCGTAATCACGCAGGATGCGGGTCAACTCGGCCGCCGAGTAGGTGTTGACCACTTCCTCGGCGGTGAGCGCCTGCTCGGTGTCCATGCGCATGTCGAGCGGAGCGTCGTAGGAGTAGGCGAAACCCCTCTCGCCCTCGTCGAGCTGGGGCGAGGAGACGCCCAGGTCGAACAGAACCCCGTCGACCACGGGACGGCCGGCTCCGGCCAGCACCTCGGCCATCTCGTCGGAGGAGGCGTGCACCAGCGTGACCCGGTCGGCGTACGGCGCGAGCCTGCGGGTGGAGAAGTCGATCGCGAACGGGTCACGGTCGATGCCGATCAGGTGAAGGCCCGGGTGCGCGGCCAACAGCGCCTCCGAGTGCCCGCCGAGCCCGAGGTTGGCGTCGACGACCACCGGCGACGGCCCCGCCAGCGCGGGGGCGAGGAGCTCCAGAACCCGCTCGAGCATCACGGGAACGTGACCACCCGTGCCCGCAGCGTTGCCTTCCACGTGCATTACTGAAACCCCCCTCCTGCTAAGAATGCGTCCATACTCGCGGATGACGCGACAGCCCGATCCCGGTGCCCAGCTCATGGGTCCCCACCCGTAGCCGTCCGGCCAGGTCCCCATCCGCACCCGCTTCGTGGGCGCCTGCCATCTGACACCGGGGAAGGTGCATCAGCTGGCGGGCGAGTGGTTGCGGGTGGAGACCTCGCCGAACGACATCACCGACGGATCGGCCGTGACTAGAGAATCCCTGGCAGCACCTCCTCCGAGAGATCGGCGAAAGCCTGCTCCTGGTCGGCCAGGTAGGTGTCCCAGGCCTGCTGGTCCCAGATCTCCAGACGGGTGTTGGCCCCGATGACCACGCAGTCACGCTCCAGCCCCGCGTAGGCCCGCAGAGCCTGGGGAATCGTGATGCGCCCCTGCTTGTCCGGAGTCTCGTCGGACGCGCTGGCGAAGAAGACGCGGCTGTAGTCCCGGACCGCCTTGGCGGTGACCGGGGCGGTGCTGAGAGCCTCGGTAATGCGCTGGAACTCCCCCACAGGAAAGACGTAGAGGCATCGCTCCTGGCCTTTGGTGATCACAAGACCCTCCGCCAGCTCCTCACGGTACTTAGCCGGCAGGAACAGCCGTCCCTTGTCGTCCAGACGCGGTTGATGGGTGCCGAGGAACACCGGCCCCACCTCCCGTGCCTCGCGAAGCGCTCAGTGCTGGTGCACCTGCCCTCCACTGCGCACCACCATACTCCACTTCTCCCCACCGTCAACTGATTCAGACCTTCTTCGGCCGTTGTTTCACGCGCGTTTCCGCAGGTCAACGCGATGGAGCGGGAGTGGGGCGGCGGCCGGGCCACGGAGCGTCGCGGGCGTGTCGATCGGCCGGAAGATCGGCGAGCAGGCCGTCGGCGCGCATCGCGTGGGGGAAGGTGGAGGAAGCGTGTCACCGGATTCGCACCACTATGCGACAAGAACCGGACGGATCACCTGAACACTGTGGCTGTTCCCTGAATATCCACAAAAGTCGCCCAAGCATCCCCGCCGTCGTAGGGTCGTACGCACAATGAAAAGGAATGGCAAGGCGCCCCAAAAGCACCCTCGCGCTGGGGAGAGCCGTCGCACTTCTCTCATGGAGGCCTGGTGGCAGTAACCCATGACGTCCCTCGCCAGCTCGACGAGCTGGTCTCCACCGCACACCGGATTCGGCAGGCGATCGAATCGGTGATCGAGGGTAAGAGCGACGCCGTCCGGCTGACCGTGACCGTCCTGCTCGCCGAGGGCCACCTTCTCATCGAAGACGTCCCAGGCGTGGGCAAGACGATGCTGGCCAAGGCGCTGGCGCGGTCCATCGACTGTCCCGTCAGGCGCGTGCAGTTCACCCCCGACCTGCTGCCGAGCGACATCACCGGGGTGAGCGCCTACAACCAGCAGACCCGCGAGTTCGAGTTCAAGCCTGGCCCCGTCTTCGCCAACATCGTGGTGGGCGACGAGATCAACCGGGCCTCGCCCAAGACCCAGTCGGCGCTGCTGGAGTGCATGGAGGAGCACCAGGTGACCGTCGACGGCGTCACCTACGCACTCGACGCCCCCTTCATGGTCATCGCCACCCAGAACCCCATCGAGATGGAGGGCACCTATCCCCTCCCCGAGGCCCAGCGCGACCGCTTCACCGCGCGGGTGGCGATGGGCTACCCCGAGCCCGCCGCCGAGCTGGAGATGCTCGACGTGCACGGCGGCACCTCGCCGCTGGACAAGCTGGAGCCCGTCGCGACCACCGCCGAGGTGCGGGCGCTGATCGAGGCCGTGCGCGGCGTCTACGTCTCCCAGCCGGTCAAGAGATACGCCATCGACCTGGTGACGGCCACGCGTCACTCCCCCGACCTGCGGCTCGGCGCCTCCCCCAGGTCCACTCTGCAGCTGGTGCGCGCGGCCAGGGCGCACGCCGCGCTGTCGGGCCGCGACTACGTCATCCCCGACGACCTGCAGGAGCTGGCCATCCCCGTGCTCGCGCACCGGCTGCTGCCCAGCATCGAGGCGCAGGGCCAGCGCAGGGTGCCCGAGCAGGTCGTCACCGAGCTCGTCAGGCGAGTGCCCGTGCCGGAGACTCGAGCGTCGTGATGGCGGGACTGCGGGCGCTCACCTCCAGGGGCAGGTCGTTCCTGGCCTCGGGCGTGGCCGCGCTGCTGATGGCCCTGCTCCTGGGCGAGCACGACCTGCTCAGGATCGGCGTGCTGATCATGGCGCTGCCGCTGCTCGCCGCGCTGGTGGTGGCCAGGACCCGCTACCGGCTGAGCTGCGCCCGCCGCCTCGACCCGCCCAGGATCGAGGTGGGCGGCGAGGCGACGGTCACGCTGCAGCTCGAGAACGTCACCAGGCTGCCGACGGGGCTGCTGCTCATCGAGGACACCGTTCCCTACGCGCTCGGCGCCAGGCCCAGGTTCGTGCTGGACAGGGTGGAGTCGAGGGGCGTCAGGGAGATCGACTACCGCGTCAGGTCCGACCTGCGCGGCCGCTACACGATTGGACCGCTGTCGGTACGGATCACCGACCCGTTCGGCCTGGTCGAGCTGACCCGCTCCTTCTCCATCGCCGACACGCTCGTCGTGACGCCCCACGTGGTGGCGCTGCCGCACGTGCGGCTGTCGGGCGAGTGGATGGGTGGTGGCGACAGCCGTACCAGGAGTGTGGCGGCGGCGGGCGACGACGACGTGGCCCCGCGTGAGTACCGGCAGGGCGACGACCTGCGGCGGGTGCACTGGCGTTCCACCGCCCGCCACGGCGAGCTGATGGTGCGGCGCGAGGAGCAGCAGTGGCAGAGCCGCGGCGCGCTGCTGCTCGACACCCGCAGGCACGCCCACCGGGGCGAGGGCCCGCGCTCGTCCTTCGAGGTGGCCGTCTCGGCCGCCGCCTCGATCGGCCTGCACCTGGCCCGCGAGGGCCTGGGCCTGCGCCTGGTCACCGACCAGGGTCCCGAGCACCTGAGCGACACGGGAGTGAGCTGGTCGCTGCTCGACACGCTGGCCGTGGTGCGCCCCAGCCCCGCCAGGTCGCTGGAGCTCGGCCTCACCGCGCTGCGCCAGGGCGGCGGCGACGGCCTGGTCGTCGCGGTGCTCGGCGCCATGGACGCGGAGGAGGCCAGGGAGCTGGCCAAGGTCAGGCACGGCAGCGCCACCGGCGTGGCCGTCCTGCTGGACGTGGAGGGCTGGGAGGCCAGGGACTACGGCTCGGCCGACCGCAGGCAGGCGGTCGAGGCGGTGCTCGCCGGTTCGGGATGGCGGATCGTCACCCTGCCCGCGGGCACCTCGCTGGCGACGGTATGGCAGAGCGCGGGCGTCAAGAACCGCTTCACCGTGGGAGGTGCGGCATGAGGCTGCCCATCTGGGCGGGTGTGGCCACGCTCGCGGTCTCGCTCACGCTGTACCCGCTGTTCGACGGCGGCGCGTGGCTGTGGGGCTCGCTGGGCGCGGTGCTCGCCGTCACGGCCGCGGGCGTGCTGTCCAGCAGGCTCACCCTGCCCGGCTGGGCGGCGCCGCTGCTCGGCCTGGTGGCGCTCGGCGTCTACCTGACCGCCGTCTACACCGGTGAGAAGGCGTGGGCGCTGCTCGTGCCGACGAAGGAGTCGGCGCTCGCGCTGGTCAAGCTGCTGGGCGCGGGTTTCGCCGACATCCAGCGCTACGCCGCGCCGGTGCCCGACGAACCGCCGATCGCCATGCTCACCACCGCGGGCGTCGGGCTGATCGCGATCGTCGTCGACCTGTTCGTCACCAGGCTGCGCAGGGCCGCCCTCGCGGGCCTGCCGCTGCTGGCGCTGTTCACGGTGCCCGCGGCGGTGCTGCCCGACCCGATCGGCTGGCCGGCCTTCATCCTCGGCGCGCTCGGCTTCACCAGCCTGCTGATCGCCGACGGCCGCGAGCGGGTGGGTCACTGGGGCCGGGCGGTCCTGGTACGGCGCAGCCGCGCCACCGAGGCGGGCGTCCAGGAGGCGGCCGATACGCGTGGCCTGCGCCTTTCGGGCAAGCGGATCGGGTTCACCGCCATCGCGCTGGCCGTCCTGCTGCCCGCGCTGCTGCCGACGCTCGAACCCGACCCGCTGTTCGGGTTCGGGGTGGGCGGTTCGGGCAAGGGCAGGGGCAGTTCCATCAGCATCCCTGATCAGGTCGCCGACCTGAAGGGGCGGCTCCAGCTGCCGGAGAACAGCACTGTGCTGTCCTACACCAGCAGCGACGACACGCCTCGTTATCTCAGGATCTACTCCCTCGACGTCTTCGACGGCCGGCGCTGGACGATGAACCCGCTGAAGGGCAGGCCGGAGAACAGGGTGGACCAGGGTCCGCTGCCCCCTCCTCCGGGGCTGGCCGCGTCGATGAAGACCACGAGGATCGAGACCGACATCCAGGTCAGCGAGGACATCACGCCCCTGCAGTTCCTGCCGCTGCCGTACCCGCCCCAGCTGGTGCGGGCGGAGGGCGACTGGCGCGCGGACGTCGACTCGCTGATGGTCTTCTCCTCCGGTGACCTGGCGGGCGGCCTGAACTACCAGGTGGTCAGCACCGAGCCCGACCCGACGGCCGACCAGCTGGACGCCGCGCCGAAGACCGCCGACCCCGCGGTCAGCGAGCGCTACCTGAAGCTGCCCGAGCTGCCCCCGCAGGTCAGGCAGCTGGCGCAGCGGGTGGTCAAGGACAGCAAGTCGCCGTACGAAGCGGCGGTGAGCCTGCAGCGGTTCTTCACCACCACCGGCGGCTTCACCTACAGTCTGACCACCGAGGGGCACGACACCGAGGCGCTGACGAACTTCCTGGAGCAGACCAGGGCGGGCTACTGCGAGCAGTTCGCCTCGGCGATGGCGGTGCTGGCCAGGTCGATCGGCATCCCGGCCAGGGTCGCGATCGGCTACACCGGCGGCACCAAGATCGAGGGCCGCTGGGAGGTCCGTACCCACGACTCCCACGCCTGGCCCGAGCTCTACTTCGAGGGCGTGGGCTGGCTGGCCTTCGAGCCGACCCCGGCGGGCAGCGCGGGACAGGGCACCGCCCGCGTCCCCGACTACACGCTGCCCAGGCCCGCCGAGACCACCCCCAGCAGCGACCCCTCCACGAGCGCCGCCGAGAGCGGCGACACCCCCAGCGGCGCGCCCAACAGCAGGGACAGGCTGCGGGAGCTCGACCCCGAGGGCGTCTACACCGGCCCGATCACGCCGGTGGAGACCACGCCGCTGTGGGTCGTGATCGCGCTGTCGGTGGCGGGGCTGCTGGTGATCCTGCTCATCCCCGCCATGGTGCGGCTGGTGATCAGGAACCGCAGGGTGCGGGCGCTGGGCTGGAAGGTCTCCGGACCGTCCGACGACGTCACGGCCAGGGCCAGGACGGTGGACACCTCGGTGGCCGCGGCCTGGGCCGAGCTCGACGACGTGCTGTGCGACTACGGGATGGCGCGGCTGCCGAGCGAGACCCCGAGGGCGCTGGCGCGCAGGCTCACCCAGCAGCACGAGTTCGGCGCCGAGCCGGCCGCCGCGATCGCCACGATCGCCTCAGCGGTGGAGCGGCTGCTGTTCGCGCGCGACCCGGGCGAGATCGCCCCGATGAGGAAGGAGCTGCGGACCGTACGGCGGGCGCTGGCGGCCACCGTGTCGCGGACCAGGCGGGTGCGCGCCACCCTGCTGCCGCCCTCGACCCTGCGCCGGATCAGGGGCATGGGCGAGGGGATCCTGGACGGTTTCGACCGGCTGGAGAACATCAGGCTCTGGAACGTCAGGCGCTGGAACGCCAGGTTCGGGAACAGGGCAGCACGCAAAGACGCCTGACCGCCGAACTGTGCGGCCGCTCCTCACCAGGAGCGGCCGCACAGTGAAACCATCGGCTCAGCGCTCGTCGTGACGACGGCGCCAACGCTCTTCCATGCGTTCCATGAAGCTTCCGCGGTTGCCCCGGCGCTGGCCCTTGGCCGGCGGCGTTCGCGTGCCGGACTCTGGCGCGGCGGAGTCACCGCCGAATCCGTTCATGCGCTTCCAGCTGGACAGACCCCACAGACACGCGGCGAGCATGACCACGAAACCGCCGACGCCGAGCGGGATCTGGTTGATCACGACGCCGACCATCAGCAGGACGATGCCGAGTGCAAAGCCGATGGAGGCTTTGACCAGGCGCCGCTTGTAATGGCTGCGCGGATCGCTGATCCGAACGGTATTGGCCCACTTCGGGTCCTCGGCGTAGAGGGCCTGCTCGATCTGGTCGAGCAAGCGCTGCTCGTGCTCAGAGAGCGGCACGGCGCCTCCCAAGGACGGCCCCATTTCGGGGAAGACGGCAACGGACGACACTGGGTGTCCGGACCTCGCGGTCGGTTATCCCCAGAATACGAGGCTGTAGACGTAGGCGAAAGAAAACGTCCAACGTAGACCAAACCGGAGGTGACGTCATAGCTCTAGACATGCCTATTCTCCCCCACCCTCCGAGATGTCGCGACATCGGGCGTCATGCCTCCATTTCATCAAGCCGCCCCCTGACTAGTGAAGCCGGGACCACCGCATCAGGGCCGAACCTGCTGATCGCTTTGTCCATCGCGCGTTCGGCCTCCCGCCATCCTGCCTCTTTCTCGCCGATGCTGAGCTGGTGAGAGGCGAAATCGGCAGGCCTGAGACTCTCCAGCCTGACGCCCACCAGCCGCAGCCTGATCCGCTCGAGCCCGGCGGCGGCGTAGAGCTCGCAGGCGGTCGCGTAGATCTCCTGCGCGACGTCCGTCGGCTCCCGCAGCGTCCGCGAACGAGTGATCGTGGAGAAGTCGGCGCGACGCAGCTTCACACTCACTGTTCTGCCCACGTGGCCGCCCGCACGCACGCGCGCGGCGACTCGTTCCGAAAGTCGCAGGAGTTCGCGCCTGATCACCTCTGGGTCGTCGACGTCGGCCGCGAACGTCTCCTCCGCGCCGATGCTCTTGTCGGGCACGTGGGCGGTCACGGCGCGTTCGTCCTTGCCCCACGCCAGCGCGGCCAGGTGGGTGCCCGCCGCGTGGCCAAGCTCGCGCTGCAGGGTGGTCAGCGGCACCCTGGCCAGATCGCCCACCGTCCTGATGCCCAGGCGCACCAGCGACTGCTCGGTGCGCTCGCCCACGCCCCACAGGGCGCTGACGGGCAGCGGGTGCAGGAACTCGACCACGCGGTCGGCGGGGACGACGAGCAGGCCGTCGGGCTTGCACTGCTTGGAGGCGAGCTTGGCGACGAACTTGCTGCCGGCCACCCCGACCGAACAGGTGATGCCGAAGCGCTCCAGCACCTCGGCGCGGATCTTGGCGGCGATGTCGGCGGGTGTGCCGAGCCTGCGCCTGGCGCCGCCCACGTCGAGGAAGGCCTCGTCGGAGGCGATCGGCTCGACGAGCGGGGTGACGGAGTGGAAGATCTCCATCACGCCCTTGGACACCTCGGAGTATTTGCCGTGGCTGGGTGGGATGATCGTGGCCTGGGGGCAGATGCGCCTGGCCCTGCTCATCGGCATCGCCGAGTGCACGCCGTACCGTCTGGCCTCGTAGGTGGCGCTGAGGACGACGCCGCGGCCCGCGGGCGAGCCGACGATCACCGGGCGGCCCCTCAGCTCGGGGCGCTCCAGGAGCTCGACGCTGGCGAAGAAGGCGTCCATGTCGACGTGGAGGATGGGGCAGGCGCTGTCGTCGGCCCCGATCCTGGTGACCCCGCTCCTGGCGAGGGGGCCGACTCCGGTGATCTGCTTGCGCGACACGACGTCATTCTACCCGAACGCGCGTTCGACAGTCGTATCGTGGCCGCATGAGCGAGCCGTCCGTGGCGGCAGGCTCGAGGCGCGAGCGGGCCGCGCTTCTCGGCGGGCCCAGGACGCACCAGGCGGTCGCGCGCCTCGGGCGGCCCGGGGCGCGGGGGGCTGCCGCGCGGAGGTCATCGGTGGCCCAGGACGTGGAGCTGGGTGGCGATGTCGCGCAGGACGGGATGGGTGGCGGCGGCCTGCTCCAGGGCGACCAGCGCGTCGGCCGCGCCGGGCTCTCCGTCGATCAGGCGGCTGGGCACCAGGTCTGCGAAGATCCGCACGCCGTGGATCTCGCCCACCGCGAACCCGGTCGCCGACAGCAGCTCAGCCAGCGTCTGCGCGGCGAATCTGCGCGGGGTGGGGTCACGGTCGCCCCACCGCCCCATCGGGTCGTCCATGACCGCCCTGGCCTCGTCGAAGTGCCCGGCCAGCGCGCGGTGGATGGCGCTGGCGACCGGGTTGGCCGCCAGCACGCTCACCGCGCCGCCCTCGCGCAGCAGCCCCGCCACGGCGGTCAGCGCGGAGATCGGGTCGTCGACGTACTCCAGCACGCTGTGGCACAGCACCAGGTCGGCGCTGTCGCGGGGCAGCAGCTCGCCGAGGTCGGCGGCGTCGCCCTGCAGCGCCCGCACGCCGACGCCGCGCTCGGCGGCCCTGCGCTCCAGCGCGAACAGCGAGTCGGGGCTCGGGTCGACGACGGTGACCGCGTGGCCGAGCTCGGCCAGCGGTACGGCGAAGCCGCCGGTGCCGCCGCCCGCGTCGACGATGTCGAGCCGTTCGCGGCCCGTCTGCTTCGCCCGCGCGGCCAGCACCGCCCGCAGCGCGTCCCAGACGACGGCGGTGCGCACCGCCGGGGTCGCCTGCTTGGTGATGCTCTCAGCACGCAACGTCGGCTCGCCTCCTCGATTCGGCCGCGCCCGTGAGCGACGGTGTCGCCGAACGCGTTGTGTCCTTGCACGCGCGCGACGCCTTCCACGCCTGGAGAGCCGCCGCGACATGGGCCAGCCTACGCCGTCTCGCGAGGGCTGGGCATACTAGATCACGGGGAGGTAACGGTGGAATCCGGACACGGGCACGGCCAGGCGAGCGCGACCGCGCGCCACCGCGGGCGGATGATCGCCGTCATCGCCATCACCTCGCTCGTCTTCGTGGTGCAGGTGATCGGCGGCATCGTGGCAAGCAGCCTGGCGCTGATCTCCGATTCGCTGCACGTGGCCACCGACATCACCGGTGTCCTCATGGCGCTGATCGCCGCCCACTTCGCCGCCAGGCCCGCCTCCGACAGGAGGACCTTCGGCTACTACCGGCTGGAGATCCTGGCCGCGGTGGTGAACGCGGCCGTGCTGTTCGGGATCGCGATCTGGGTGTTCAGCGAGGCCTCCAGGCGCCTGTTCGAGCCGCCCACGGTGTCGGCCGGCCTGGTGCTCGTCATCGCGGTCGCCGGGCTGGTGGTGAACGGGATCTGCCTGGCGCTGCTGCACGGCGGGCAGAAGGAGTCGCTGAACGTCAGGGGCGCCTACCTGGAGGTCATGGGCGATCTGATGGGCTCGGCGGCCGTGGTGGTGGCGGCGATCGGCATCCAGCTGACCGGCTGGCAGGTCATCGACCCGATCGCCTCGATCGTCGTGGCGCTGATGATCCTGCCGAGGGCGTGGCGGCTCATGCGCGAGGCGATCGACGTGCTGCTGGAGGCCACACCCAAGGGGATGGACCTGAGCGAGGTGCGCAGGCTGATGCTGGCCGCCGACGGCGTGCTCGACGTGCACGACCTGCACGCCTGGACGCTGACCAGCGGGCTGCCCGTGCTGTCGGCGCACGTGGTGGTGGAGGAGGCGCGCCTGCAGGACACCGGACGCCTGCTCGACGCGTTGCACGGGATCCTGGTGGGCCGCTTCGACGTCGAGCACTCCACGATCCAGGTCGAACCCGTCGGCCACGCCGAGCACGAGGGCGCCAGGCACGCCTAGCTCCTGGCCGCCGCTCAGCCGCCGAAGGCCGCCAGGACGCGTTTGGGGGCGCGCAGCCGCCAGGCGTCGGTGAGCAGTTCGGCGAGCTCCTCGACGCCGACGGCGGCGAAGCGGACCAGCACGGCCGCGTAGCCGTCGTAGTGCGGAAGGGTGAAGAAGACGCCGGGGTCGGCGGCGATCAGCTCCTGCCTGTGCTCCTCAGAGGCCACCGGCAGGACCAGGACGTCGCCCTCCTCCCTGATCCGCGCGAACCACCTGGCCTTGACGTAGAAGGCGGGCGTGCCGTACATGGGGCGCTCGGTGGTCTCCGGCAGCCCGAGCGCGATCCGCCGTACGTCGTCGTCGGTCACCATGCCCCCCATCCTGTACGGCACGCCGCCCCGAAGCCACCCACCGCGGGAAGCGGAACCCGCGGGATGCGGAACCCGCGGGATGCGGAACAGGGTGCGGGCCGTACGACAGACGGGGCGGTCAGAGGGTGAGGCTGGGCTTGAGCTGCTTGAAGCGGGCCAGCAGGCCGTTGATGAACTGGGGCGACTCGTCGGTGGACAGCTCGGAGGCCAGGTGCACCCACTCGCTGATCACCACGCCCTCGGGCACGTCGGGCATCCAGAGCAGCTCGTACGTCCCGCCCCGCAGCAGGTTGCGGTCGACGGCGGGCATGCGCTCCAGCGTCCACCCCTCGGCGTAGGTCGTGATCAGCTCGTCGATGCGCTGGGAGTGCCTGGCCACGCCCTCGACGATCGCCGAGGTGTACTCGTTGACCGGCGGCTCGCGCCGGTCGACCCGCTCGGCGAGGATCTTCAGCGGATCCTCGCCGCGCAGCTCGGCCTCGAAGAGGATGTCGAGCGCCCGCCTGCGTGCTTTGCCTCGCGCGGACACTCAGGCCCGGCCGAGGTATTCGCCGCTGCGGGTGTCGACCTTGACCTTCTCACCGGTGGTGATGAACAGCGGGACCTTGATCTCCGCGCCGGTCTCCAGCGTGGCGGGCTTGGTGCCGCCGGTGGAGCGGTCGCCCTGCAGGCCGGGCTCGGTGTTGGCGATGAGCAGCTCGACCGCGGCGGGCAGGTCGACGTAGAGCGCGGCGCCCTCGTTGAAGGCGATGGTGGCCAGAGTGTTCTCCAGCATGTAGTTGGCGGCGTCGCCGACGGTCTTGGCGGGCACGGTGACCATGTCGTAGGTCTCGGTGTCCATGAAGACGAAGTCTTCGCCGTCCTTGTAGGAGTACTGCATCTCGCGCTTGTCGACGTTGGCCACCTCGACCTTCACGCCGGCGTTGAAGGTCTTGTCGACGACCTTGCCCGACAGGACGTTCTTGAGCTTGGTGCGCACGAACGCGCCGCCCTTGCCCGGCTTGACGTGCTGGAACTCCACAACGGACCAGAGCTCACCGCCGTCGAGCTTCAGCACGATGCCGTTCTTGAGGTCGTTGGTCGTCGCCACTCGCTTCTCCCGGATGCGGCCGCTCTTACAGGACGAGCAGCTCCTTGGTCGTCTTCGTCAGGAGTTCCGCCCCGCCTTCACGCGTCACGAGCGTGTCCTCGATGCGGACCCCGCCCCTGCCCTGAAGGTAGACCCCAGGCTCGACGGTGATCGGAACTCGATCCTCTAGTCTACCGGTCCGCGAAGGGCCCAGGAACGGCTCCTCGTGGATCTCCAGGCCGACCCCGTGGCCGAGGCCGTGGCGGAAGTGTTCGGCGTGGCCCGCGCGCTCGATGACCGACCGGGAGGCGGCGTCGATCTGCGCGGCCTCCGCGCCGGGGCGCAGCGCCCGGCGGCCCGCGCGCTGGGCCTCGCGGACGAGGTCGTAGATCTCCCGCTGCCAGTCCGCGATCGCGCCGATGGCGACGGTGCGGGTCATGTCGGCGTGGTAGCCGCCGTAGAGGGCGCCGAAGTCGAGGGTGACCAGGTCGCCCGCGCGCAGCTCGCGGTCGGTCGGCGAGTGGTGGGGTATCGAGCCGTTCTCACCGCTGGCCACGATCGAGTCGAAGGCGGGCTTGTCGGCGCCGAGCTCGACCATGCGGGCCTCGAGGACGCGGGCGATCTCGCGCTCGGTCACCCCCGGCCGGATCTTCGGGCAGATGTCGGCGAAGGCCTGGTCGGAGATGGCGCACGCGGTGCGCAGCAGCTCGATCTCGGTGTCGTCCTTGACCACGCGCAGGCGTTCGACCAGCGGCTCCAGCGGGACGATGCCCTCTCCGAGCTTGTTGAAGACGGCCACCGTCATGTGCGCGGCCTCGATGCCGACGCCGGGGGCGGCCAGTTCGCCGGTGACGTCGGGGGCCTCGACGGTCTCGATCCCGAGCTCGCGGGCCATCTCGATGTAGCGGGAGTCGGTGGCGAGCTTCGCCGTGCCGTCCGCGCGGACCAGGACGGCGGCGTTGGAGCTGTCGAGCCCGGTGAGGTAGCGGACGTTGACCGGCTTGGTGACGAGGATGGCGTCGACGCCCGCCAGCAGCGCGGCGAGGTTGGCCCGGCGCTGGGCGAAATCGGTGGTCATTTCACCAAGTATTGACCACGTTCGCCGCCGCCAGCTACGGTCTCGATTTGAAGGTTAGGAAGGTTTACTAACTCGTGGAGCAGCCGATGCGGATCGCCTTAGCCCTCACCCTCGCCCTGACAGGAGCCCCAGCCATGGCCTCCGCCGCGCACGCCGCCGAGCCCGCCTCCGCGCGCGCATCCGGGCACATCCGCGTCGACCAGGTCGGATTCGCGCCCGGCGAGGCCAAGCACGCCTACCTGATGACCAGCGGGCGCCCCGCCCCCTTCGCCGTGATCGACCACAGGGGACGGCAGGTGCTGAAGGGTACGGCAGGCCGCGACCTCGGCGCCTGGAACGCCAGGTACGGCCACGTCTACGACCTCGACCTCACCAGGCTGAGGAGAGCGGGCACCTACCGGATCGTCTCCGGCGGCCTCACCTCCGCGCGGTTCACGATCGCGCCCTCCGCCCAGCTGGCGCAGCCCGCCTCGAAGATCGTCACGTTCTTCGGCGGCCAGCGCGACGGCGGCAGGCGGCACGCCAACGACCGCGCGACCCACGTCTACGACTGGCCGACCTTCACCGGGCCCGACACCGACCAGATCAAGGGCGAGCTCACCAAGGTCGGCGGCCCCGTCGACGTCGAGGGCGGCTGGTTCGACGCCGGCGACTACCTGAAGTTCACCCACATCCTGGCCTACGTCGACACGCTGATGTGGGCGGCCCGCAGGGATGGAGGGGCGTCGGCCGATCCGCGCCTGAAGTCGGAGTCGCTCCACGGCCTCAAGTACCTGGACAAGATGTGGGACGGCGCGAGCAAGACCCTCTACATCCAGGTCGGCATCGGCGCGGGCAACGCCGAGGGCACCTTCGCCGGCGACCACGACCTGTGGCGTCTTCCCGAGTCCGACGACTCCTCCTCCGAGAAGTACATCCGCAACCGTCCCGTCTTCCGGGCGGCCGCGCCAGGCCAGCCGATCAGCCCGAACCTCGCCGGCCGTACGGCGGCGGCCTTCGCGCTGGCCGCGCAGGTCGAACCGAACAGGCGGCGGGCGCAGGCCTGGCTCGACCAGGCCGCGGAGATCTACGCGATGGCCAAGACCACCGACGTGGGACAGCTGGTGACCTCGCTGCCGCACGCCTTCTACCCCGAGAGCGTCTGGCGCGACGACATGGAGCTGGGCGGCGCCGAACTGGCGCTGGCCGGTCAACGGCTCGGCGACTCCAGGGCCGGGCAGTGGCTGGAGCAGGCCCAGCGCTGGGCCACCGAGTACATCGCCGGCGACACCGGCGACACCCTCAACCTCTACGACGTCAGCGCCCTCGCGCACGCCGACCTGATCAGGGCGGGCGCCTCCATCAAGGGCGCGCTCGTCGCCGACCTCAGGGCGCAGCTGGAGATCGGCGCGTCCAGGGCCGCGAAGGACCCGTTCAGGGCGGGGGCGCGCTACGACGCCTTCGACTCGGTGCCGCACGCCTTCGGCCTGGCCGCCACCTCGCGGCTCTACCGCGCGGTCTCGGGCGACCGGTCCTACGACGCCTTCGGCACCCAGCAGCGCGGGTGGGCCCTCGGCGCGAACGCGTGGGGCGTGTCGTTCGTGCAGGGCGTCGGCGACAACTCGATCGCCTGCCCGCACTACCAGATCTCCAACCTGACCGGCCGTCCCGCGACCGGCGCGGTCGTCAACGGGCCGAACGCGGCCTCGCTGTTCGACGACGGCCTCGGCGGCCACTTCGAGGAGATGGCCAAGTGCCCCGCCGACCAGGTGGACCGCTACGAGGAGTTCACCGGCAGGGGCAGCAGGTTCGTCGACGACGTGCGCTCGTGGCAGGCCTCCGAGCCCGCCGACGACTTCGCCGCGATCGGGCTCTACGCGCTCACGCTGATGGCCAGGGACTGACCCGCGGCCCCGAGCGGCGTCTCCCTGCGGGGAGACGCCGCTCCGCCGTCCCACAAGCCGCTCAGCGCTTGCGGGCGAGCCCGCCGTACTGGTGGACCTCGCGGTCGGTGTATTCGGTGGCCGCGTCGGGGTACCAGCGCGGCAGCGAGACCACGCCGGGCTCGACCGGGTCCATCCCCGCGAACAGCGCCTCCAGCTGCTCGGGAGTGCGCAGCCTGATCTCGGTCGCGCCGCTGGCGTTCCACTTGGCCGCCGCGTCGTCCATCGACTCGCTGTGGACGCTGTGCGAGACGACCAGGTAGCTGCCCGACGGCATGGCGTCCATGAGCGTCGACATGGCCAGGCGGACCTGCTCGTCGTCCGGCACGAACTCCAGCACGCCGAGCACCATCAGCGCGATCGGCTGGGAGAAGTCGAGCGTCTTGGCCGCCCCCCGCAGGATCGTCTCAGGCTCCCTGAGGTCGGCGTCGAGGTAGTCGGTCGCGCCCTCGGGGGTGCTGTGGAGCAACGCGCGGGCGTGGGCGAGCACGATCGGGTCGTTGTCGACGTAGACGATGCGCGAGTCGGGCGCGGCCCGCTGCGCCACCTGGTGGGTGTTGTCGGCGGTGGGCACGCCGGTGCCGACATCGAGGAACTGCCTGACCCCCGCCCCGACCAGATGCCGTACGGCGCGGCCGAGGAACTGCCTGTCGGCCCTGGCGACGACGACGAGGTCGGGCATGACCTGGAGGATCTCGTCGCCCACGGCCCTGTCGGCCGCGTAGTTGTCCTTGCCGCCCAGCCAGTAGTCCCACACCCGTGCCGGGTGCGGCACGCTGGAGTCGATCCTGTCGAGCCTGTCCCGCGAGTTTTCGGTCACCGATGAGTCCCCCCGCTCGGCCTCGTCTGGTCATGATCAATCTAATGGATGACCTCAAGGCTGGGTATCCCTAGCCTGAAGGCGTGCTGCGACGGACAATCAACGCAATGGACATCGAGTCACCCGAAAAACTGGTCGAGCTGCTCGACCAGCACGCATATCTGGCCGACCAGGGCCTGGCGACGGCGGCCTTCCTGGCGCTGCGCATGGGGCGGCCGCTGTTCCTGGAGGGCGAGGCGGGCGTCGGCAAGACCGAGCTGGCCAAGACCATGGCCGAGCTCCTGCGCGCCCCGCTGATCCGGCTGCAGTGCTACGAGGGGCTGGATGCCGCCCAGGCCCTCTACGACTGGGACTTCGCCCGCCAGCTCCTCCACCTGAAGGCCGCCGAGGCCGCGGGCGTCCACGACGTGAGCAGGCTCGAAGGCGAGATCTACGACCGCCGCTTCCTCATCGCGCGTCCGCTGCTGAGAGCCATCGAGACCCAGCCCGCCGTCCTGCTCGTCGACGAGATCGACAGGGCCGACGACGAGTTCGAGGCGTTCCTGCTGGAGGTGCTGTCGGACTTCACGATCTCCATCCCCGAGCTCGGCACGATCAGGGCCGAGCGCCCGCCGGTGGTGGTCGTCACCTCCAACCGCACCCGTGAGGTGCACGACGCGCTCAAGCGCCGCTGCCTCTACCACTGGCTGGAGCACCCGAGCTTCGACAGGGAGGTGGCCATCCTGCTGCGCAGGCTGCCGGAGTGCACCGAGGCGCTGGCCCGCCAGGTCGCCCGTACGGCGGCGCGGCTGCGCGAGCGGGACCTGGTCAAGCCGCCCGGCATCGCCGAGACGCTCGACTGGACCGAGGCGCTGCTCACGCTCGGCGCCCGCGACCTCGACCCCGGCCTGGCCGCCGCGACGCTCGGCGCGGCGCTGAAGTACCGGGAGGACGTCGAGAGCGTGCTGGAGAGCGGGGTGCTGAAACGTGCGTGAGGTGGCCGCCACGATGACCGGTTTCGCCAGGACACTGCGGGCCGCCGGGGTCTCCGCCGACCTCGAGCGCACCCAGAATCTCATCGAGGCGATCGGCCGGCTCGACGTGACCCGCCGCGAGGACGTCTACTGGGCGGGCCGCCTCACGCTGTGCGCCTCGCCCGACGACCTGCCCAGGTACGACAGGTGCTTCGCCGCCTACTTCGGCGGCCATCGGGCCAGGCCGGGCCGTACCACCGCCAGGACGGTCACCAGGCACCTGGCGGCAGGCGACGGCGAGGCGGGCGAGGGCGAGGAGTCGATGGCCGCGACGGCCAGCCCGATCGAGGTGCTGCGCCATCGGGATGTGGCGGCGCTGACGGAGGCCGAGCGCGCCGAGGTGCACCGGCTGCTGGCGCTGCTGCGCGACCGCAGGGAGCGACGGCGCTCGCGCCGCCTGGTGTCCGCGCCCAGGGGCAGGCTCGACCAGCGCAGGACGATCCGCGAGGCGCTCAGGAAGGGCGAGGTGGCGCTGCTGCGCTACCGGCGGCACACCACCAGGCCGCGCAGGGTCGTGCTGCTGGTCGACGTCAGCGGCTCGATGGCGCCCTACGCCGAGACGTTGCTGCGCTTCGCGCACGCGCTGGTCAGGACCGAGCCGCGGGCGACGCAGGTCTACTCGATCGGCACCAGGCTGACGCCGGTCACCGTCGAGCTGCGCCACCGCGATCCCGGCACCGCGCTGGCGCAGGTGTCGAAGGCGATCCCCGACTGGAGCGGCGGCACCAGGCTCGGCGAGGAGCTGCGCGAGCTGCTGGGCGCGCGCAGCGTGCGCGGCGCCATCGTGGTCATCGCCTCCGACGGGTGGGAGCGCGGCGACCCGACACTGCTCGGCGAGCAGATGGCCAGGCTGGCCCGCCAGGCGCATCGGGTGATCTGGGCCAACCCGCACAAGGGGCACGTGGACTACCAGCCGCTCACCGGGGGGATACGCGCGGCGCTGCCGTACATCGACGACCTGGTGGCCGGGCACAGCCTGGCCGCCTTCGAGGATCTCTCCGAGAGGCTTTCCCATGCGCGACGTGCTGCCTGAGATCATGCGGTGGTGGGAGTCCGGCCTGCGGTTCGGGCTGGCGACCGTGGTGAGCACCTTCTCCAGCGCGCCCAGGCCGCCGGGGGCGGCCATGGCGGTGCGCGGCGACGAGGTGGTCGGCAGCGTCTCCGGCGGCTGCGTCGAAGGCGCGGTGTTCGAGCTGGCGAGCCAGATCGAGACCCCGATCCTGCAGCGGTACGGCGTGAGCGACGACGACGCCTTCGCGGTCGGCCTGACCTGCGGCGGCATCATCGACATCCTCGTCGAGCCCGTCTCCATCGAGACCTATCCCGAACTCGGCGAGATCGCCGCCTCGCTCGACGCGCACGAACCGGTGGCCGTCGCCACGATCATGGCAGGGCCCGGCGCTCTCGGCGCGCGCAGGGTGATCTGGCCGGGCAGGGCCGCGGGCTCGCTCGGCGTCGAGCGCCTGGACGAGGCCGTCGACGACGACGTGCGCGGCATGCTCGCCCAGGGCCTGACCGGCGTCAGGCACTACGGGGGGCACGGCGAGCGCCGCCTGGACGACCTGTCGGTGTTCGTGCAGTCCTTCGCGCCGCCGCCGCGCATGCTCGTCTTCGGCGCCATCGACTTCGCCGCCGCTGTCGCGCGCATGGGCAAGTTCCTCGGCTACCACGTCACCGTGTGCGATGCCAGGCCCGTCTTCGCCACCGCCAAGCGCTTCCCCGACGCCGACGAGGTCGTGGTCAAGTGGCCGCACGACTACCTGGCCGCCACGCCCGTGGACGAACGGACCGTGATCTGCGTGCTCACCCACGATCCGAAGTTCGACGTGCCGCTGCTGGAGGTGGCGCTGCGCACCAAGGCGGCCTACGTGGGGGCGATGGGCTCCCGCCGTACCCACGACGACCGGCTGGCCCGGCTGCGCGAGGCGGGCCTGAACGAGGAGGAGCTGAGCAGGCTGCGCTCCCCCATCGGCCTGGACCTGGGCTCGCGCACGCCGGAGGAGACGGCCGTGTCGGTCATGGCGGAGCTGATCCAGCTGCGGTGGGGTGGGAGCGGACGGCCGCTCAGCGAGACCGGCGGCCGCATCCATGGGGAGGTCTGATGACTCAGGTGGTGGGCCTGCTGCTGGCCGCGGGGCAGGGATCGCGCCTCGGCAGGCCGAAGGCGCTGGTGGAGTACGAAGGTGAGCGACTGGTCGACCGGGGGGTGCGGCTGCTGCACGAGGGCGGCTGCCACCCGGTGATCGTCGTGCTCGGCGCGGCGACCGTGCAGGTGCGCGGCGCGGTGGTGGTGCGCAACCCCGACTGGAGCAGCGGCATGGGCTCCTCGCTGCGCGTCGGGCTGCAGGCGCTGCCCTCGGACGCCACCGGGGTGGTGATCGCGCTGGTGGACCAGCCGTTCGTGGAGCCCGCGGCGGTGCGGGCGCTGATCGACAGCGGGGCCCAGGTGGCGGTAGCCACGTACGGCGGGCGGCGGCGCAACCCGGTGCTGGTCTCGGCCGAGCACGTGGCGCGGGTGGCGGAGCTGGCGGAGGGGGACGTGGGGGCCAGGGCGTTCATGCGGGCCCACCCCGAGCTGGTCACGGAGGTGGAGGTGCCGGGCGACCCGCGCGACATCGACACCCCTGAGGACCTGGCCGCCCTGACGACCCGGACCGACTGAACCCCGCGGGGGCTCAGAGCCGGAAGGAGGCCGTCGCGGCGCGGTGGTCGCTGCCGGTCGCGGGGGCGACCCCAGCGCGGGTCGCGGTCATCCCCTTGTAGAGGATGTGGTCGGGCCGGGTGATCGGGAAGCTCGACGGCCAGGTGAACCCGAACCCCTCCCCCACCTCCTCCTGCGCGTTCAGCAGCGGTGGCGCCAGGTTGGCCAGCCCCCTGTCGTCGGTGGCGGTGTTGAGGTCGCCCAGCAGCAGGATCCGCTCGCTCTTGTCGGCCTCGATCAGCTTGCGCGCCTCCCTCAGGGTCTTGTCCCTGGTCGCGGTCTGCCCTGGCCGGGCCGAGGCCAGGTGCATCACGTAGACGGTGACGTCGCCCGACGGCGTCTTGGCCACCGTCCTGAGCGCCCGTTCCCATCCGAGGCCCACGTCGAAGAAGTCGGGCTCCGACAGCGGGAACCTGCTCCACAGCCCGATCGTGCTGACGCTGCGGTGGTGGCGGAAGAGCTTGCTGAGCGCCTTGGCCGCTGGGCCTCCAGGCGTGAGCTCCTGCGCGGCGACCAGGTCGAGGCCGTCGGCGATGGCGCGCACCGCCGTACCGGAGGCGTTGTTGCGCACGCCCACGTTGACCGTGGCGACCGACAGGTCACTGTCGCCTCCTGGTGAGGAGCGCAGCACGTCGGAGCCGAACATCACCGCCCACACCAGCGCCGGAAGCACCACGACGACCGCGGCGCGGGACGAGCGGGCCAGCAGCGCCAGCAACAGCAGCACAGGTACGGCCAGCCCCAGCCAGGGCAGCAGGCTCTCCAGGATGGGGGTGAACCCCCCGAGTGCTGGAATGAGGCGGTGACCCGCCAGCACCGCCGCGACCACGATCGCCCCCACGATCACCGCACGCTTCAGCACACCGCTCCTCTCGTCCCCGGGTTCGCCCCCCGAATCGGCCCCCGGAGTTGACCAGGGTAGGCGCTCGCCGGGTGACACGCGAAGCAGTAACCTTGGGCCGAACATAGTTCGGTTACTAGGGAGTTCGGCATGCGGATCGGGATGGCGCTCAACTACTCAGGCGGCTTCAAGGAGACGGTCGCCGAGCTGGCCGACTACGAGAAGGCCGGGCTCGACATCGTCTTCGTGGCCGAGGCCTACTCCTTCGACGCCGTGAGCCAGATGGGCTACATCGCGGCCAAGACCGAACGGCTGGAGATCGCCTCCGGCATCCTGCCGATCTACTCGCGCACGCCGACCCTGCTGGCGATGACCGCGGCCGGCATGGACTACGTCTCCGACGGCCGCTTCACCCTGGGCCTGGGCGCCTCGGGACCGCAGGTGATCGAGGGCTTCCACGGCGTGCCGTACACCGCTCCGCTGGGCCGTACCAGGGAGGTCATCGAGATCTGCCGCAAGGTGTGGGAACGCGAGCGGCTCACCTACGAAGGTAAGCACTACACGCTGCCGCTGCCCGCCGACAAGGGCACGGGGCTCGGCAAGCCGCTCAAGCTGATCAACCACCCGGTGCGGTCGCGGATCCCGATCGTGGTGGCCGCGATCGGCCCGAAGAACGTCGAGCTGACCGCCGAGATCGCCGAGGGCTGGGAGCCGATCTTCTACATGCCGGAGAAGGCCGCCGACGTGTGGGGCGCCTCGCTGGCGGCCGGCCGGGCCAAGCGCGACGCCTCGCTGGGCGAGCTGGACGTCATCGCGCAGGCTGCGCTCTACATCGGCGACGACGGCGACGCCCTGCTGGAGCTCGGCCGGTCGATGGCGGCCCTGTACATCGGCGGCATGGGCGCCAAGGGCAAGAACTTCTACAACGAGCTGGCCCGCCGCTACGGCTACGAGAAGGAGGCCGAGCAGATCCAGGAGCTCTACCTGGCGGGCAACAAGAAGGAGGCCGAGGCGCTGGTCCCGCAGGAGCTACTGGAGCGGATGTCGCTCATCGGCACCGAGGGCTTCGTCCGCGACCGGGTGCAGGCCATGAAGGAGTCGGGCGTCACCACGCTGAACGTGACGCCGATGGGCCGTACCCACGAGGAGCGCATCCGGCTGCTGGAGAAGGTCAAGGAGCTGGCGGCCTAGCCTCCAGCGCGTGGAACCACCGCTGCTCGGGCCGTCCCCTGTCGCAGGCCGCCAGGCGCAGCCTGGGGTGGCGGGCGAGCAGGTCGTCCTGGTGCAGGCACCCCTCTGACGTGCTGATGAGGCCGCCGGGGGCGAGCTGCCATCGTTGTTCCTTTCCGCCGTCACAGGCGGCCAGGGCGGGCGTCCGTCGTGCCGACAGGCAGCGCCCGTTCATGGCGCTGCGGAGGGTGACGCCCTGGTGAGTGGAGCCGCGGAGGGTCGCGCTGTGGAGGCTGGCGCTGTGGAGGCTGGCGGCGCGCACGTGCCAGCGCTGGGCGGGCGTGCCGTCACAGGCATGTGTCCGTACGGCGCCGCCTGGCCCGGCCGCCAGGCAGCGCGCGGTGGTGGCGTCGTCGTTGGGCGCGTCGGTGCCGCCCATCCACGACACGATCGTGCCGGGCGCAGGTGAGGGCGGCTCCCGCCGGTACTGCCTGGCGACCCACTCGCGGTCGCCCGCCGCCAGCGTGCCGGCCGGGCAGGGGCCCGCTTTGCATCCGGCGTGCCCGACGTACGCGGCGAAGATCTCGCTCTTGCGCGCCCGCTCGCCGGGGCCGAGGTTGGCGGGCAGCGTCGTGATGCCGTACCCCCGGTAGAAGACGATGGCCGGTCGCAGGCCGGGCGTGGCGGCCATGGCCTGGCGGACGGCCAGCGCCGTGTAGCGCGCCGTCACCGCGTGGTCGCTGTGATCGACCGGCTCGGTGAGGCTGAAGCCGAGACGGGTGCTCTGGTGGTCCAGGGTGCGAACGGTGTCGGGCCGGAACCGCTCGACCAGCTCGCGCAGGGTCGCCACCAGCGTCCGCTCGTCGTAGCGGGCGGTGCCGTCCACCGTGGTGATGTGGTCGAGGTCGCCGCGGAACAGCTTGAGCAGGCTCTGCCGCCCCTGGGCCCGGCTGCCCCGCCCTCTGGGGTAGCCGTCGGGCAGGCCGAGGAACAGCAACTGGATCTTCCCGCCACCGAGGGAGTAGCCGCGGACCGCGCCCACGTCGGACCGCTGCCAGGTGTCTGGCGCCCCTGCCATGAGGGCGTAGGCGGCGCGGACCCCGGCCTCCCTGTCGCCGACGTAGCCGTCGGTGCGCCCGGCGTCGCCCGCCGTCAGGTACACCACGCGCAGGCAGGCCCCCGCGTCGTGGTCGCCGCTGATGGCGGGGTTGATGAACAGCAGGTCGTCGTCCTGGTGCGCCACCGCGACGAGCGTCGTACGCGCACACGCCGCCGCCCTGGTCGAGGCGGGTGCCGGGACACATCCGGCGAGCAGGAGCCAACATCCTGACAGCGCGAGCACAGCTCTGGTCACAGCGCTTCTCCTTCTCCGATTCGGACACTCTCGGTGACCGTTTGATTGTCCTGCGTGACGAGAGCGGGTCCGGCGACTTTCCGGCACGTGGGCGAGTCCTTGCCGCCCGGCGTCCCTGCCGCGGGCCAGCGCAACGTCAAGCCCTCGCCAAATCGCCGTCACGCCTTGGCCCGCTACCGCGCCGGCGCGCCGGGAGGACGGCACGATGGGCATCGCCGTATCCCATGATCGGCTCGCAGCGGCTCAGTGGAGAACCGATGAAGATCGTCTTTCTGATCCAGAATCTGTACGGCATCGGCGGGACGATCCGCTCGACCGTCAACCTCACCGCGGCGCTGGCCGAGCGGCACCAGGTGGAGATCGCCAGCCTCCTGCGGACCGCGGACGAGCCCTCCTTCGCCGTCGACCCCCGCGTCACCGTGCGCGACCTGGTGGACCTGCGCCCAGGCTCGCCGTACTTCGACGGCAAGGACCCGCGCCACTCGCAGCCGTCGACCGGCTACGCCAGGGGCGACACCAAGGGCTACGACCGGTGCTCGCGCCTGACCGACGAGCGCATGGCCGCCTACCTGGCCGCCTGCGACGCCGACGTGGTCGTCGCGACCCGCCCTGGACTGATCGTCTACCTGTCCAGGTACGGCACGCGGCGCTACCTCAAGGTCGGCCAGGAACACCTGATCCACGACGGGCAGAGCCCCGCGCTGCTGCCCGAGCTACGTGAGCACTGCCCCAGGCTCGACGTGCTGGTGACCATGTCAGAGGGCGACGCGGCCGTGTACCGGGCCAAGATGCCGTTCATCGGGACGGCAGTGGTCTCGATCCCCAACGGCGTCCCCGCGCCCGCCGTCGAACCGTCCACGCTCGACACCAGGGTGATCGTCGCCGCGGGACGGCTGACGCCCGTCAAGCGGTACGAGCTGTTGATCGAGGCCTTCGCCAAGGTGGCCGCCCAGCGGCCCGACTGGAGTCTGCGCCTGTACGGCAGGGGCAAGGAGGCTCCCCGGTTGCAGGAGCTGATCGACGATCTGGGGCTCAACGGGCGCGCCTTCCTGATGGGCGCGCGCTCCCCCATCGACACCGAGTGGGCCAAGGGGTCGATCGCGGCGGTGTCGTCCAAGCTGGAGTCGTTCGGCATGACCATCGTCGAGGCCATGCGGTGCGGCGTCCCGGTCGTCAGCGTCGACTGCCCCTTCGGTCCTCGCGAGATCATCGAGCACGGCGTCGACGGGCTGCTGGTGCGGGAGGCGACGGCGTCGGCGCTGGCCGACGGGCTGCTGCGGCTGATCGACGACGAGGCGCTGCGCCGCGCGATGGGCGTGGCCGCGCTGGCCTCCGCGGCGCGCTTCGATCCGGCCGAGATCGCGCTGCGGTACGAGCGGCTGTTCGCCGAGCACGTGCAGGCGCGCCGCCGCGGCCCGCTGGCCCTGCTGGGGGGCCTGCTGAACGGGAAGCGGAAGCTGGACGGCAAGGCGCTTGCCGGGAACGGGAAGGGGGCCCTCGGCGGGAAGGTGCGCTCGGGCGTGCGGGCGTTGCTGCCGTGGAAGGCGGCGGCCCGTCCGCGCGCGGCCAGGCGGCCGATCACCGGCCACTGTCTCGCGCACCCGGACGGCAGCCTGACGATCCGGCTCGACCGCGCCTCGTGGCCCGCGGGAAGGACTCCCGAGGGGTGGTCGCTGAAGCTGCGGCGGCACGGCGCCGACAGCGCGATCGAGGTGCCGTTCACCCCGTCGGGCGAGGCCGTGCTCGATCGGGGGCGGCACCAGCTCGTCGAGGGCCGCTGGGACGTGCACGTGGCCAGGCCTGGCCAGCGGCTGCGGCGGCTGGTCTCGGGGATGTGCGACACCCGCGCCCTGGTGAACGCCTTCCCCGATCTCCACCGGCCGCTGGAGACGTGGACGCCCTACGCCACCGAGCAGGGCGATCTGTCGATCTCCGTCCATGTCAGGAAGGCGCACGCCGAGGTCACCGATCTGGTGTCCAGTCCCGCCAAGCTCATCGTCCACGGCCTGCTGGTGAACCTCCCGCACGGCCCGCTGACCCTGCTCGCCCAGCGGCGCGGCACTGCGGCGGGCGCCGAGGACGACGGCGGGCAGGTGATCCTTCCCGCCCAGGCCCACCTCGACGGCCGGTTCAGCTGCGCGGTGCCGTACGAACGGCTGGTGGCGGCGCGCGAGCAGGAGCACGAGGCATGGGACCTGTATCTGTGCCCGGCCGATCAGGGCGGGCCCATGCGGCTCGGCCGCTTCTGCGACGACATCGCCGACCGGAAGGCCGTGGACCGCTACCCCCGCCATCGCGTGGACGGGGCCCTGGTGCGCGCCTCGTACACCTCGGGCAACGAGCTGTCCATTCACATCACCGCCCGCGAGACCGAGTGACGTGTCTGGAAAAGTCTTGATTTGTGAGGTAGATCACTCATACAGTCGGAATACTGTACTGTTCACTACGGTTTACTGATGCTGTGAGGTTTTCCGTCCTGTCTGTGTGGCTCGTCGAGCGGCTGCACATCGATCTCTGTCGTCTGACCGGCTCCCTCTGTCGCTGATCGCGCTCTGACGAGCGCTCGATCGCCCGACCCCTCACCCACCCCCCTTTCGCATGCCCTCGCCGTGGCATGCCGTCTTTCGGAGCCTTCCTCATCGTGAAGAGATTCTCGTTTTCCCTGCAGTTGCTGCTGGGCCTGGTCGCGGGCGTGGCCCTTGGCTTCGCGGCCCGCATCTGGGAGCTGGCCTGGCTGGCCGACACCCTCACCGAAGTCGGAAAGATCTTCGTCCAGCTGCTCAAGCTGGCAGTGCCGCCGCTGGTGTTCACCGCCGTGGTGGTCAGCGTCGCCAACCTGCGCAACGTCAACGGCGCGGCCAGGCTGGCGGGTAAGACGCTGTTCTGGTTCCTGGCCACCGGGCTGATCGCCGTCGTCGTCGGCATCGGCCTCGGCCTGATCCTCAACCCCGGCCAGGGCGTGACCCTGAGCACCGCGGGCGCGAAGGCGCCCGAGAGCGTCGGCACCTGGGTCGACTTCCTCACCGGCATCATCCCGACGAACATCGTCACGGCGTTCACCGAGCTCAACGTCCTCCAGATCGTCTTCCTGGGAGTCGTCCTCGGCGCGGCGGCCATGGCGGTCGGCGAGAAGGCCGAGCCGTTCCTCGCCTTCAGCCGTTCGATCCTCGACCTGGTCCAGAAGGCGCTGTGGTGGGTCATCCGCCTAGCCCCGATCGGCACCGCGGGCCTGATCGGCAAGTCGGTCGCCACCTACGGCTGGGACCTGCTCGCGCCGCTGGCCAAGTTCAGCCTCGGCGTCTACGTCGGCTGCTTCATCGTCCTGCTGGCCGTCTACCCGACGCTGCTGGCGGTGGTCGGCAAGGTCAACCCGATCACGTTCTTCCGCAACGCGTGGCCCGCGATCGAGCTGGCCTTCGTCTCCCGCTCCTCGGTCGGCACGCTGCCGCTCACGCAGAAGGTCACCATCGAGCGCCTGGGCGTCGACCGCGACTACGCCTCCTTCGCCGTGCCGTTCGGCGCGACGACCAAGATGGACGGCTGCGCCTCGATCTACCCGGCGCTGGCGGCGATCTTCGTGGCGCAGGTCTTCGACGTCCCGCTGGGGATCGGCGAGTACCTGCTGATCGCGTTCGTCTCCGTGGTCGGCTCGGCCGCGACGGCCGGACTGACCGGCGCGATCGTCATGCTCACGCTGACGCTCAGCACGCTCGGCCTGCCCCTGGAGGGCGTCGGCCTGCTGCTGGCCATCGACCCGATCCTGGACATGATCCGCACCGCGACCAACGTCGCCGGACAGATCGTGGTGCCGGTCCTGGTCGCCCGCGGCGAGGGCCGGATCGACGAGGCGGTCCTGAACGCTCCCCCGCAGCCGCTCGACGAGGCTCCGGTGAGCGCGCCGCGCGCCTCGGGTGAGCCCGCGATCGCCTGACGTCCTCATCCGGTACACGAGAAGACGGGGTGGCCCGCGCAGGGGCCGCCCCGTCTTCTCGTGTACCAGGATTGTTCCGAGATGGTGCCGGGAGGGGGTCCACCCAGGCCAAACTGGCCGAATTCCGGTACATTCACACAACCCCTGTCTGTGAATCCGGAGTACGCGCATGGCCCACCTGCTGGACACCTTGGACGACGAGGTCCCCATCACCTATGGGCAGTTCATGCTCCGGGGCGTGAGCGGGCTCCAGGGTGTCGACACCCGGGTCCACCTGGCCGAGCTCGACCGTCAGATCTACCTGTACGCCAGTGCCGAGCACAGCCGCGTCAGGGTGGAGGTGTGGGACGGCCCGCCCCCGCCGTGGGAGGGGCACGGCAAGCTGGTGGCCGACGCCCGGTGCGTGGCCGAGACCGGGGTCGTGGCCGTCACGCCGTACATGTTCGCGGGCTCGGGGCGCAGCGTGCTGATCGGCCCCGCCTTCTTCGAGTACGGCCTGCACCTGTACGCGCACAACGCCGAGCGGCTGCTGCGCTTCTGGCCCATCAGGGACGTCTTCGACCCCGCCCTGCACCTGCGACCCGACGGTGTGGACGCCGACGCGAAGCCGGTGGAGACGGTGGAGGCGCGCTCGACGTTGGGCGACTGGGTCTCCACCAGGGTGCTCGGCTCGTCGCTGCCGCCCGCCTCGCCCGCCTCGCCGAAGGCGGAGGAGGACTGGCCGCTCGACCACGAGCACGAGGTCAGGCTGGCCGAGCTGCTCGGCGACCTGCGGACGCGGCTGATGACCCGCCCGCCGACCTGGCTGCTCGACACCGACGAGGGCAACCGCAGCCGCTACCTCAACGAGCTGCGCAGCTCGGTGGCCACCGCCAGGCGGCTGAACCCGGACGGGCTGCCGACCTTCCAGCTGTCGTTCGGCGAACTGGTGGAGCGCCCGCAGCCGGGGCTGAGCTACCGGCTGTGGCAGTGGCGCCCGATCCTCCCGCCCGCCGATGCGGCCTCCGCAGGCCCGGGATTCCCGGACCGCGAAGGCGTCGCGGCCCCGGGGAAGGAGCGCGACGAGACGGGACACACCCGGACCGACCGCGCCGAGACCCACCGTGCCCTGGCCGACCCCACCGTGACCGATCCCACCGTGACCGATCCCACCGTGACCGATCCCACCGTGACCGATCCCACCGTGACCGATCCCACCGGGATCCAGCCCATCGGGACCGAACCCGTCGGGGCCGAGCGCCACGGGACGGTGTCCGCCGCTACGGCCGCCGTGACCGCGACGGCCGAGCTCGCCCCGCCCGAGCCGGAGCCCGCCGAGACCACTCCCGCCGTGACCACTCCCGTCGAGACCACTCCCGTCGTGACCACCCTCGCCGGGGCTCCCGAGACGCTCACCGCCGAGCGCGAGGTGCGGGCGCTCGACGCGCTGCGCAGGCGCATGCTGGTGACCGGCATCGTGACCGTGCTGCGCGAGGAGAACGGCGTCGTGGAGGCCCGCGACGCCGTACCCGCCGAGGTCACCAGAGTCCTGGCCGCGGAGAGGGCCTGGGCCCTCGACTGACCTACTCCCGCGCCTCGCCCTTGGCCCTGATGAGCGACTCCAGCTCGGCGGTGGCCCGGCGGGCGCGGGCCTTCTCGCTGCCCTGAATGCCCATCGCGCCCACGGTCATCCCGTCGGAGAAGTCGATCTTCGGCCACGGGTCGCCTTCGAGCAGCGTGACGTCGATCACCTCGGGCCAGGTGTAGCGGTGGGTACGCAGCGCGTTGACGAGCGTGATGCCCTCGTCGTCCGCCTCGACCCTGACCCTGCCGAGGCGGTGCAGCACCCAGGCGACCGCGCACCCGAAGACGACGATCATGATCTTGTCGGGGAGCTGGAAGGGCTCCGAGATCAGCAGCGCCATCACGATCGCGCCGACGACGACGACCGACGCGAAACCGTAGGCCACGTATCTCGCCCTGACCGGCCGCCAGGTGAGGGGCAGGGGCGGCGGACTGACTGGCTCAGGCATCTCGGCTCTCGCTGGGTCGAAAACGTACGGGTTGACCAAGGAAAGCTATCGCAGCCCGCGCAGCACCAGCGCCGTCTCCAGCGCCGCCACCGTCGACTCGTAGCCCTTGTCCTCGACGCTGTCCGGCAGCCCGCTCCTGGCGAGCGCCTGGTCGAGCGTGTCGCAGGTGAGCACGCCGTTGCCGACGGGCGTCTCCTCGTCGAGCGAGATCCGCGTGAGACCCGCCGTGACCGAGTCGCAGACGTAGTCGAAGTGAGCGGTCTCGCCGCGGATCACCGCGCCGAGCGCCACCACCGCGTCGTGCCTCCTGGCCAGGGCCTGGGCCACGACCGGGATCTCCAGCGACCCCGCCACGCGCACCACCGTGGCGTTCGCGCCGCTGTCCTGCGCCGCCTGTACGGCCCGCGCCACCAGCTGGTCGGTGATCTTCCCGTGCCAGCTGGCGGCCACGATGCCGACGCTCAGCCCCCCGGCCTCGACCGAGGTCGCCACCGGCCTGCCCTGTCCACTCACAGGCCCTCCTCCGTCGGGCCTGTGAGCCAGACTGCTGTGTTGACTGGTTCGCTCACAAGCTCGCTCACAATTCGTGCCCCAATCGGTCTCGTTTGGCCGCCAGATAGGTCTGGTTGTAGGGATTGACGGCCACCGGCATCGGCTCGCGGCCCAGCACCTTGATGCCGTAGCCGTCCATGCCGCGCAGCTTGGCCGGGTTGTTGGTGAGCAGCCTGACCGACCTGACGCCGAGGTCGGCCAGCATCTGCCCGGCGTTGGAGAACTCCCTCGCGTCGACCGGCAGGCCGAGCTCCAGGTTGGCGTCGACGGTGTCGCTGCCGTTGTCCTGCAGGCTGTAGGCCTTGAGCTTGGCCAGCAGGCCGATGCCCCTGCCCTCGTGGCCGCGCAGGTAGACGACCACCCCGCGGCCCTCCTTCGCGATGGCCGCCATCGCGTGGTCGAGCTGCACGCCGCAGTCGCAGCGCAGCGAACCGAACACGTCGCCGGTCAGGCACTCGGAGTGGGCGCGCACCAGGACGTTCTCGCCGTCGCCCAGCTCGCCGAGCACCAGCGCGACGTGCTCGCCGCCGTCGAGGGCGCTGGCGTAGCCGTAGGCCCGCCACATGCCGTGCTCGTTGGGCAGCCGGGTCTCGGCGACCCTGGTGACCATGCTCTCGGTACGCCGGCGGTGGTCGACGAGCTGCTCGATGGAGATGAGCGCGAGGTCGTGCTGGTCGGCGAAGGCACGCAGCTCGGGCAGCCTGGCCATCGTGCCGTCGTCGTTGACGATCTCGGCCAGCACGCCCGCGGGGCTCAGCCCTGCCATGCGGGCCAGGTCGACGGCGGCCTCCGTGTGGCCCCTCCTGGCCAGCACGCCGCCCTCGTGGTAGCGCAGCGGGAAGATGTGGCCTGGCCGTACCAGCTCCTGGGGTTCGGTGGCGGAGTCGGCCAGCGTGCGGATGGTCCTGGCCCGGTCGGCAGCCGAGATGCCGGTGGTGATGCCGTCGCGGGCGTCGACGCTGATGGTGTAGGCGGTCCGCATCCGCTCCTTGTTCTGGACCACCATGAGCGGCAGGCCGAGCCGGTCGAGTGTCCTGCCCTCCATCGGCACGCAGATGACGCCGCTGGTGTGGCGGATGGTGAAGGTCAGCAGTTCGGGCGTGGCCTTGGCGGCGGCGAAGATGATGTCGCCCTCGTTCTCGCGGTTCTCGTCGTCGACGACCACGACCGGCCTGCCCTCGCGGATGTCGTGCACGGCCCGCTCGACCGAGTCGAAGATCGCGCTCATGCCGGCACCGCCGCCGCCTGCGTGGACCTGTACTGCTTGAGCCAGCTGCGGAAGCCGAGCAGCACCAGCACGAGGAAGACCGCGTAGACCACACCGGAGACCACCAGGCCAGAGGTGAAGGCCAGCGGCACGCCGACCAGGTCGACCAGGACCCAGATCCACCAGAAGTCGATCAGCGCCCTGCCCTGGGCGAACGTGGCCACCGCCGAGCCGACGAAGATGTAGGCGTCGGGCCACGGCGCCCACGAGATGTGCAGGTCCATGGAGTTGAGCCAGGTGAACAGCAGCGCGATCGCGACCGTGCCGACCACCATCGCGCCGACCAGCGCCGAGCGCTCCTTCGTCGAGGCGGGCCTGACGGCCAGGCCGCCGTCGTCGCGCCTGCCCTTGGTCCACTTGTACCAGCCGTAGACGGCCAGGGCGCCGAACAGCACCTGCTTGAGCGCGTTGCCGGTGATGTGGGCGTTGATCGAGGCGATGAACAGCAGCACCGCGCCGGTGAGCTGCACCGGCCACGTCCACACCGACCTGCGCATCGCCAGCACCACCGTGGCCAGCGCCGCGATGTTGCCGATCAGGTCGGTCCAGTAGACGGGTGTGCCGAAGACGGTGAAGTCGCCGCTCACTTGGTCACCACCAGCTTCTCCACGTACTTCGCGATCACGTCCACCTCGAGGTTGACCACGTCGCCCACGCTCCTGCCGCCGAGGGTCGTCAGTTCGAGCGTGGTGGGGATGAGGCTGACGCCGAAGCTGTCGTCGTCCACGGTGGTGACGGTCAGGCTGATGCCGTCGACGGCGATCGAGCCCTTCTCCGCGACGTACCTGTTCAGCTCCGCCGGCAGCGAGAACCGCACGTCGTCCCACCGCTCGCCCGGCTCGCGCGACATCAGGACGCCGGTGCCGTCGACGTGGCCCTGCACGATGTGCCCGCCCAGGCGCTGGTCGGCCCGTACGGCCCGCTCCAGGTTGACCCGCGCGCCGCTCTCCACGCTGCTGAGCGAGCTCCTCCTGAGGGTCTCCCGCATCACGTCGACGGTGAACACCTCGTCGTCGACGTCGACGACGGTCAGGCACACGCCGTTGACCGCGATCGAGTCGCCGTGCTTGGCGTCGGAGGTGACGACCTTGCCGCGCACCGACAGCCTCGCCGCGTCGCCGAGGGGTTCGACGGCCACGATCTCGCCCAGTTCTTCCACAATTCCGGTGAACATCAGTTCTCCTCAGTCACGGGGCGGGCGGTGATCCGCAGGTCCGTCCCGATGGGGGTTACTTCCTCGAAGACCAGCCGGTGGGTGTCGGCGATCGTCCGCGCCCCCGCCTGCCCGAGCGCGGCGCTGCCCGAGCCGAGCAGCGCGGGCGCCACGTAGGCGATGACACGGTCGATGAGCCCTTCCCTCATGAAGGAACCGGCGAGGGTCGCTCCGCCTTCCAGGAACACGCTGACGACCTCCCTGCGGGCCAGCTCGGCCAGCAGGGCGTGCAGGTCCAGGCCGCCGTCCGCCGACCTCGGCAGGCGCAGGACGGGGGTCTGGAGGTCGGTCTCGGCGTCGTCGGCGACGGCCACGAGCGTGGGAGCCTCCGCCGACAGGACGGCGGCGGTCGCGGGGGTGCGGGCCTCGGTGTCGACGACCACCCGCAACGGCTGCCGGTCGGGGTTGGGGTGGGGTGGGGCGGTGGGGGCCGGGCGGGCGGTGAGGCGGGGGTCGTCGGCCAGGACGGTGCCGATTCCCGCGACGATCGCGTCGGACTCGGCGCGCAACCGGTGGACGTCCGCCCGCGCCTGCGGCGAGGTGATCCACTGGCTCGTGCCGTCCTCGGCCGCCGACCTGCCGTCGAGCGTGGCGGCGAACTTCCACGTCACGTGGGGCCTGCCCCTGCGCACGAATGTGAGCCACTCGGCGTTGCCGCGCTCGGCCTCCTCGGCCAGCACGCCGATCTCGACGGCGACCCCGTGGTCGCGCAACCGCGCCGCGCCGCCCGCGGCCGTCGGGTTGGGGTCGGCGACGGCGACCACCACCCTGGCGATCCCCGCCTTCAGCAACGCCTCGGCGCAGGGCCCCGTGCGCCCGGTGTGGGCGCACGGTTCGAGCGTCACGTAGGCGGTGCCGCCCCTGGCGCGCTCACCCGCCTCGCTCAGCGCCACGACCTCCGCGTGCGGTCCGCCCGCGTAGGCGTGGAAACCCTCTCCCGCGTGCGCTCCCGACGCGTCGACGATGACGCACCCGACGACCGGGTTGGGGCTGGTGGTGCCGCGACCCAGCGCGGCCAGCCGGACGGCCCTCGCCATATGGAGGGCGTCCATATGGAGGGCGTCATCGCTCGCGGGTACGGCCATGCCCGGCCGTGACTGGGCGGGTTCGTCCACCCCCGGACCTCCTACTCGCCAGTAGCTCTCAGCTACGGCGGGCCCCGGGGATGACAGGGTGCTGCGACGCATGCACCACAGAGGCGCCCGGCCTGAGACCGGACACCCGCGCGCTTCCTCCCATCCGGACTTTCACCGTCGGTCCCGGAATTTCACCGAGTCAACCGGCCGATGGCATCGGCCGGGTCGCGGACTGTCACCGCCGGTTCGGACTTTCACCGACCCCGGAGCACGCTAGCTCTGTTCTCGTCCAGTGTGCCATGCCCGAAAAGCCCGGCGCGACCGCCCCCGCCAGTAAACCCTAACAAACGCTTGGCCAACAACATTGGCGCAGGCGGGAGCCGCCGGGGGGTCACGCCGCCATGAGGCGGCGGGCGCGGCGGGCGGCGGGGGCGTAGCGGACGTGGGCCGGCACGAATCCGAGCCCCGTGTGCAGCGCCCGCAGCGACGCCGTCGCCCACAGGTCGCCCACCGGCGTCGCCGGCAGCCCGTACAGCCGGCGGGCCCACCGCGGCAGCGTCGCGAACGCCAGCAGCGTGAGCCCGGGCAGCATCGGCTTCAGCGGCGCGAGGTGCAGTGGCAGCGGCGCGTTGAGCGACAACCGCAGCGGGTGCGCCGCCTCTGGCACGAAGCGCAGCCCGGGCCGCGCCGCGTCGATGTAGTCGCGCAGTTCGCCCACCGAGCCCGGCACCTCCGCCGGCGACAGGCCGACCACCTCGGCCGCCGACCGCCATTCGGCCACGAACCTGTCGGCCTCCTCGTCGCTCAGCCGCACCCCCGCCCTGCGGGCCACCGTCAGGTAGGAGTCGACCTCGCCGACATGCACCCAGCGCAGCGCCTCTGGCTCGTCGAGGCGGAAACGCTCGCCGGTGTCGGGGTCGAGCGCCGTCAGCGTGGCGTGGATCTTCCTGACCCTCGCGCCCGCGCGCTCGACCTCGGCGCGCGTGCCGTACGTGCGGACCCTGACGAACTCGGTGGTGCGCTGGAAGCGCGACCACGACTCCGCCGGGTCCATGAGCGCGGAGTTCTGCAGCACGCCGCGCATCGCCCTGGGATGCAGGCCCTGCATGAGCAGGGCACGGAAGCCGCCCACCAGCAGGATGGGCTCCCCCATCACCCGCCAGGTCACCGAGCGCGGCCCGAACAGCCCGTGATCCTCCATAAGTGATCAATTACCCGGAAACCATGATCCTATGTCTGGGATTCGTCGGGTTCGTGTCGCGATTTCGTGACAAGCCGTCCCACACGCCGCCGATTGTCACCGACATTCGCCGGTACAGGCAACCCGGAATTGCGCCCCGAATATGTCCGCGTTGTTCGACAGAATCGTTAAAGAAGGCGCGGGCATTGATTTGCCCGGGGTGCTGATGCGAACGTGCGAACGAGGCACGAACGATCCGGGAGCACCCCCATGACCATCCCGACTCCGGCGCTCGACGTGGCCGCCGTGACCCCGATCCCGCAGGCCGTGGGCCGTTCGCCGGGCAGGCTGATGTGGCTGCGGTTCAAACGCGACCGCACCGGCGTCGCCGCCGCGCTGGTCGTCGCCTGCTTCTTTCTGGTCGCCGTTTCGGCGCCGCTCATTTCACTCGTGTACGGCAGGGACCCGTACACGCTTTACGGCCAGGAAACCCCCGGGCTGCTGAACGACTTCGGATATCCGGTGCAGCCGAACGGCGGCGTGAGTTCCGAATTCTGGTTCGGGATCGAGCCGGGTCTCGGCCGTGACGTGTTCACCCAGCTCGTCTACGGAATCAGGACCTCGCTGCTGATCGCGGTGGTCGCCACGGTGCTGACCTCGCTGCTCGGGGTGGTGCTCGGCATCGTGGCGGGATACGCGGGAGGGCGCGTCGACTCCTTCATCGGCCGGGTGATCGACATCGTGCTGTCCTTCCCCGCTGTGCTGTTCACGATCGCGTTCATGCCGGTCGTGGAGAACCTGTTCGTCAGCCCGAACGAGCAGACGCCCGTGTGGCTGCGCGCGGTCACGCTGGTCGTCGTGCTGACCGCCTTCAGCTGGGCGGGGCTGGCCAGGCTGCTGCGCGGCCAGGTGCTGACGCTGCGGGAGCGGGAGTTCGTCGAGGCCGCCAGGGTGACGGGGGCCTCGCCCGCCAGGGTGGTGTTCAGGGAGCTGCTGCCCAACCTGTGGACGCCGATCCTCATCCAGTCGACGCTGCTCCTGCCGGCCCTGGTGACCGCCGAGGCGGCGCTGTCGTTCCTGGGCGTCGGCATGATCGAGCCGATCCCCGACTGGGGGCGCATGTTCCTGCGCGGCACCGAGGTCTACCAGAACGACATCACCTACCTCGTCTTCCCCGGCGTCGCCCTGCTGGTCTTCGTCATCGCCTTCAACCTGCTCGGCGACTCGGTACGCGACGCCTTCGACCCGAAGATCAAACGATAGGAGAGACATGTCCGTCCGCACGGCCCTCGCCGTACTCGCCGCAGCGGCGCTGGCGCTCACCGGCGCCTGCGCGCCCGGCAACCAGGGCGCTCCTCCGCCGGGGTCCAGCCCGCAGGCGGCGCCCTCCGCCACCTACGTCCCGCCGAAGATCTCGGTCGGCACCGCGGAAGACTCCAGGGGCCCGGCCATCGAGCCCGAAGGCGTCGTCAAGGGCGGCACCGTCACGATGATCGACAGGGACGACTTCTCCCATCTCGACCCCGCCCAGATCTACGTCAACACCGAGGCGAACTTCGGCCTGCTCATCCACCGCGGGCTGACCGGCTACAAGCGGGTGGCCAAGGGCGAGTACAAGCTCGTCGGCGACCTGGCCACCGACGTGGGCACCGCCTCCGACGGCGGCAAGACCTGGACCTTCACCCTCAAGGACGGCGTGAAGTGGCAGGACGGCACGCCGATCACCTCGGCGGACGTCAAGTGGACGGTCGAGCGGATGTTCGCCCCCTTCATCACCCAGGGGCCCACCTACATCCAGCAGTGGCTGACCCAGGAGGACCACCGCGCGGCCTACGAGGGCCCCTACGGCGGCAAGGAGCTCGACGCCATCGAGACGCCGGACGACAAGACGGTCGTCTTCCGGTTCAAGACCCCGCACGCCGACGCCAACTACGCCTTCGCGATGGGCGGCTACGCCATCGTTCCCAAGGCCAAGGACACCAAGGAGCAGTACGACAAGGAGCCCGTGGCCAGCGGGCCGTACATCATCAAGTCGCACGTCGTCGACAAGTCCTACGAGCTGGTCCGTAACCCGGCGTGGGACCCGGCCACCGACCCGATCCGCGGCGCCTACCCCGACGTGTGGAAGCTGGAGTTCGGCCAGGAGGCGCTGCAGATCACCGACCGGCTGGTCGCCGACGCGGGGGCCGACCAGCAGGCGTTCACCTTCTACGCGATCACTCCCCCGGAGCGCCTGCAGCAGGTGCTCGGCGACCAGAGCCTGGCGTCGAGGCGGATGATCAGCCCGTCGCCCTACGGCAACTACTACTACTTCAACCTCGACAGGGTGAAGGACGTCAAGATCCGCCAGGCGATCAATTACGCGTGGCCGGGCAAGCAGATCCAGCAGATCCAGGGCGGGCCGCAGGCGGCGGCGCTGCCGACGACGATCCTGAACGAGAACACCACGGTCGGCTACCAGGCCTACGACGTGTTCGGCAAGAGCGCCAAGCCCGAGGGCGACATCGAGAAGGCCAAGCAACTGCTGGCCGAGTCGAGCGACCCGACGCCGACCATCGTCTACGCCTACAACCAGACGCCCGTCCAGGAGCGGGTGACCGTCGCGATCAAGAACGCGCTGGAGAAGGCGGGCATCAAGGTCGTCACCAAGCCCATGGACCGCAAGACCTACTACGACTCCATCGGCCTGGTGAAGAACGAGTTCGACCTGTACTGGGGCGGCTGGGGCGCCGACTGGGCCTCGGGCGCGACGGTCCTGCCCGTCGTCTTCGGTCCCGTCGCCGACGGCGCGCCGAACTACTCCCACCTGAACGATCCCGCGCTCAAGGCCGAGATGAAGAAGATCTCCGAGATGCCCGACTTCGAGGCGCAGAGCGCCGCGTGGATGGCGCTGGACAAGAAGATCCAGGAGACGATCACACCACTGGTCGTCGCCGAGAACCGCATCGCGACGATGGTGCACGGCTCCAAGGTCGGCGGCGCGGAGATCGATCCGCAGATGTGGATCGTCTCTCCCAACACCATCTTCGTGAAGCCGTAGTGCCCTTGCCCCGGGCGTTGCAGCGCCCGGGGCCCCGCCCGCCGCAGGAGATCTCATGCTCCGGTTCCTCGTCCGCCGCGCCATCACGACCGTGATCACGCTGATGATCATCGCCGCGGTGACGTTCTTCCTGTTCTTCGCCCTGCCGTCCGACCCGGCGAGCCTGGCCTGCGGCAAGGTCTGCCCTCCCGAACTGCTCGCGCTTGCCAGGCACAACCTCGGCCTCGACCAGCCGGTGGTGGTGCAGTTCGTCACCTGGCTCGGGGGCGTCTTCGTGGGGCGCGACTTCCCAGGCCTCGGCCACTGCCCCGCGCCGTGCCTCGGCTACTCGTTCGTCAACCGCGCCCCCGTCTTCGAGACGATCATGGATCGGCTGCCCGTCACGATCTCGCTCACGATCGGCGCCGCCGCGATCTTCCTGACCTTCGGGGTGGCCACCGGCATCCTCGCCGCGCTGCGCCAGGGCCGACCCCTTGACAAGATCGCCAGCATGGCGTCACTGATCGGCGCCTCGGTGCAGATCTACTTCATCGGCACGCTCGCCCTGTACTTCCTCGTTTACCAGGGCCAGGTGCTTCCCGTCCCGAGCTACACCCCGCTCACCCAGAACCCGTTCGCGTGGGCCTCGGGGCTGCTGCTTCCGTGGGTGGTGCTGGCGATCATCTTCACCGCCAACTACACGCGGATGACCCGCTCGACGATGGTGGAGAACCTGGGCGAGGACTTCGTCCGTACGGCACGCGCCAAGGGCATGCCCGCCCGCACCGTCGTCCTGCGCTTCGCGCTGCGCGGCACGCTCATCCCGATCGTCACCATCTTCGGCGTCGACCTCGGCACCCTCATCGGCGGCGCGATCATCACCGAGACCACGTTCGGCCTGCAGGGCATCGGCCGGCTGTCGATCCGCGCCGTCACCTACTCCGACCTGCCCATGCTGATGGCCACGGTGCTGGTCGCGGCGGGCGCGATCGTGGTCATGAACGCCGTCGTCGACGCCCTCTACGCCGTCATCGACCCCAGGGTGAGGCTGACCTAGTGTTCCTTCACGTACGCGATCTCACCATCGACTTCCACACCGAGGACGGCGTGGTCCACGCGGTCGACGGCCTGTCCTTCGAGGTCGAGCGGGGCACCACGCTCGGCGTCGTCGGCGAGTCGGGCTCGGGCAAGTCGGTGACGAACCTGGCCGTGCTCGGCCTGCACGACCCACAGACCTCGCGCGTCTCCGGCCGGATCGTCTTCCAGGGCCAGGACCTGCTGGGCGCGCCCCGCTCGACGATGGGACGGCTGCGCGGCAACGAGATCGCCATGATCTTCCAGGACCCGCTGACGTCGCTCTCGCCGTACCACACGGTGGGCGCGCAGATCGCGGAGGTCTACCGTCGGCACCGGCGCGCCTCCAGGTCGGCCGCGTGGGAGCGGGCGGTCGAGATGCTCGACCGCGTCGGCATCCCGCAGCCGAGGACGCGGGCGCGCGAGTACCCGCACCAGTTCTCCGGCGGCATGCGGCAGCGGGCCACCATCGCCATGGCGCTGGTCTGCGACCCCACGCTGCTCATCGCCGACGAGCCGACCACCGCGCTGGACGTGACCGTGCAGGCGCAGATCCTCGACCTGCTGCGCGACCTGCAGGAGCAGTTCGGCACCGCCATCATCCTCGTCACCCACGACCTCGGCGTGGTGGCCGCCACCGCGCACCACGTGCTGGTGATGTACGCGGGCAGCGCCGTCGAACGCGGCACGGTCCGCGAGGTGCTGCACGACCCCCGCCACCCCTACACGTGGGGCCTGCTCGGCTCGATGCCGACCCTGCGCCGGCCGGTGGCCGAGGAGCTCATGCCGGTGCGCGGCACCCCGCCCAGCCTCATCAACGTGCCGCCCGGCTGCCCCTTCCACCCGCGCTGCGACTTCACCGCGCTGGCGGGAGCGCGGGTGTGCACAGGCGAACGGCCCGCGCTGTCGCCCCCTCGCGGGCACAGCGACGCCTGCTACCTCACCTCGAAGCAGAAACTGGAGGTCCGCCCATGACGCTGCTGGAGCTGTCGGGGCTGCGCAAGCACTTCCCCGTCAGAGGCGGCTTCCTGGTCAGACGCCAGGTCGGCCAGGTGCACGCGGTCGACGGCATCGACCTGTCGATCCAGGCGGGGCAGACGCTCGGCCTGGTCGGCGAGTCGGGCTGCGGCAAGTCGACCGCGGGACGGCTGGCCGCCAGGCTGCTGGAACCGACGGACGGCCGCGTCGTCTACGACGGCCGCGACATCAGCCACGCGGGACGCCGCGCGCTGAAGCCGATCAGGCCCGAGATCCAGATGATCTTCCAGGATCCGTACTCGTCGCTCAACCCCAGGCACACGGTCGGCTCGATCGTGCGCGGCCCCATGGACATCAACGACCTGAACCCTCCCGGCGGGCGCGAGGCCAGGGTCCGCGAGCTGCTGGAGATCGTCGGGCTCAATCCCGAGCACGTCAACAGGTTCCCGCACGAGTTCTCCGGCGGCCAGCGGCAGCGGATCGGGATCGCGCGGGCGCTGTCGCTGGAGCCGCGGCTGATCGTCGCCGACGAGCCTGTCTCGGCGCTGGACGTCTCCATCCAGGCCCAGGTGGTCAACCTGCTACGGCGGCTGCAGCGGGAGCTGGGGATCGCGTTCCTGTTCATCGCGCACGACCTGGCCGTGGTGCGGCACTTCTCGCAGCGGGTGGCGGTGATGTACCTCGGCAAGATCGTGGAGATCGCCGACCGGACCTCGCTCTACGAACGGCCCCGCCACCCGTACACGCACGCGCTGCTGTCGGCCGTGCCCGAGGTCGAGACGGACGGCGCTCCCAGGGAGCGGATCAGGCTGCGAGGTGACGTCCCCTCGCCGATCAACCCGCCCTCGGGGTGCCGCTTCAGGACCCGGTGCTGGAAGGCCCAGCCCACCTGCGCGGTGGAGGAACCGCCGCTGGTACGGCTGTCCGGCGACGCGGAGGGCCACCTGACCGCCTGCCACTACCCCGAACCGCCCCGATCCCCGCACGCCCCCCTGCGCCCGCCGCCCTGACCGGAGTCCTCCGGGAGACTCCCCGGATCCGGGAGACCGAGGTGAGCGGACGTCAGCCGAGGTGCGTGGCCGCCAGTTCCCTGAGCCGGTCGATCGCCAACGCGGGATCGGCCGCCCCGTAGACGGCGCTGCCGGCCACGAACACGTCGGCGCCCGCCTCGGCGCAGCGCTCGATCGTGTCGGCCGCAACCCCGCCGTCGACCTGCAGCCAGACCTGACCGCCGTGCCGCTCGATCAGCGACCTCGCCCTGCGGATCTTCGGCAGGACCACGTCGAGGAACTTCTGCCCGCCGAACCCGGGCTCCACCGTCATCAGCAGCAGCATGTCGATCTCGCCGAGCAGATCCTCGTACGGCTCGACGGCCGTCGCCGGGTTGAGCGCGAGCCCGGCACGGGCCCCCGCGGCGCGGATCTGGCGCAGCGTGCGGATCGGCGCCTTGGCCGCCTCGACGTGGACGGTGACGCTGCCCGCCCCCGCCTCGGCGTAGGCGGGTGCCCACCGGTCGGGGTCGGTGATCATGAGGTGGCAGTCGATCGGCGTCGAGGTGGCTTTGAGCAGGGCCTCGACGACGGGCAGACCGAGGGTGAGGTTCGGCACGAAGTGGTTGTCCATGACGTCCACGTGCAGCCAGTCGGCGTTCGGCACGCGGGCGGCCTCGTCGGCGAGACGGGCGAAGTCGGCGGACAGGATGCTGGGAGAGATCTGAACGGCCATGATGCGCCCGAGTGTAGTGAACGCCCGCCGCCGCCCTCGCACCAGCGTCACCGAACACCGTCCAGCCGCCCCGACCCCGCGCCGTCGCCGAACGCTCTCCGGCCACCCGGCAGCCAGCGTCGCCGAACGCTCTCCAGCCGCCCCGCAGCCAGCGTCGCGGAGCACGCCCCGGCCGCCCCAACATCCGGCGTCGCGGAACACGCCCCGGCCGCCCCACATCCGGCGTCGCCGAACACTCTCCGGCCCCGCAGTCGCGAGGTGGGGTCAGGCGCGTCTGCGGAGCAGGGCGAGGAACATGGCGTCCGTGCCGTGGCGGTGGGGCCAGAACTGGGCGTGCGGGCCCTCCCCCAGCCCGTCGATCCCCGGCAGGAAGGCTCGGGCGTCGAGCTGCTCGACGTCGTCACGGCGCTTGAGCACGTCGGCCACCACGACCTGGGTCTCGGCCAGGTGCGGCGAGCAGGTGACGTAGGCGGCGACCCCGCCGGGCCGTAGCGAGTCGAGGGCGGTTTCGAGCAGGCGGCGCTGCAGCCCGCCCAGTTCGGCAACGCTCGCCGGGTCGCGCCGCCACCTGGCCTCCGGCCGGCGGCGCAGCGCGCCGAGCCCCGTGCAGGGCGCGTCGAGCATCACGCGGTCGAACGAGCCGGGCCGCCAGGCGGGCTCGGTGCCGTCCGCGGTGATCACCGCGGCCTGCCTGGTGGTCTGCCAGACCAGACGGGCCCGGTGGTACTGCACGTCGGCGGCGAGCATCCTGGCCCCTCCGGCGAACGCGAACGCCGTCTGTCCACTCTTGTCCGCGGCCAGGTCACCGTGGGTAGCGATCGCGTCGAGCAGGCCCGCCTTGCCGCCGGGGCCGGCGCACATGTCCAGCCACCGGTCGTCGGGGCCGTCGACCGGCACCCTGGTGAGCGCGAGCGCGACGAGCTGGCTCGCCTCATCCTGTACGGCGGCGCGGGTCTCGGCCACCGCGAGGATCTGCCCGGGGTCGCCCTCCTGCAGATAGGCCGCGTACGGCGAGTAGCGTCCCGGCTCGGCGCCGGCATCCTCCAGCTCCTCGACCGAGCTGCGGCCCGGCCTGGCGACGAGCGTCACCATCGGCCTGGCGTTGTCGGCGGCCAGAAGGTCGGCGGTCTCCTCGGCGTCGGCGCCGAGCGCGTCGCGGAAGGCGCTGACGACCCAGCGGGGATGGCTGTGGGCGATCGCCAGGTGGCCGACGGGGTCGGTGCCGGCCGGAGGCGCGACGATCGCGATCCACTCGTCGAACGTCCTGGAGGCGATCTTGCGGAGGACGGCGTTGGCGAAGCGGGAGGCGCCGGTGCCGATGCGCAGCCGTACCAGGTCGACGGTGGTGCCGACGGCGGCGTGCGGCGGCACGCGCATCTTGAGCAGTTGGTGGGCGCCCAGGCGCAGCGCGTCGAGGACGGCGGGGTCGGGCTCGCGGTCGCCGCACGCGGCGATGATCGCGTCGTAGCTGCCGAGGCCGCGCAGCGAGCCGTAGGCCAGCTCGGTCGCCAGGGCCGCGTCTCTGCCCTTCAGCCCCCGCTCGCGCAGCAGGCGCGGCATGAGCAGGTTGGCGTAGGCGTCGCGCTCGTCGACGGCTCGCATCAGGTCGTAGGCGGCGTTGCGCGCCTCGTCGCGCGTCGGCCGGCCTCCGCGCCCCCCGGCGGCACCCCTGCCGCCCGAAGCACCGCGCCCCCCTGAAGATCCGTGGCCCCCCGACGATCCCCGCCCGCCCGAAGCACCGCGGCCGCCCGAGAATCCACCCGACGATCCGCCGGAGCCACGGCCGCCCGAAGCACCGCGACCTCCTGAAGATCCCTGTCCGCCGGAACCCCGGCCGCCCGACGATCCCTGTCCGCCGGAACCCCGGCCGCCGTGGCCGCGAGGACCAGAGCCCTTGGATCCGCCGCCGGTGAAACCGCCGGACGAACCGCGCCCGCCGGAGGAGGCCCCCCGTTCCGCCATCAGACCAGCCGATCCGTCGCCGTGACGCGCACCCCGCGCGCCCACTCGCCCGCCGTCATGAGCCGCTTGCCCTGCGGCTGCACCTCGCTCAGCTCCACCGGGTGGGTGCCGGTGCCGACCAGCACGATGTTCTTGCCCACCACGAGCTCACCCGGCTCCAGCCGCTCGGTCGAGGCAGAGGTCGCGAGCCGTACCGGACCGATCTTGATCCGCTGACCGCGGAAGGTCGTCCACGGCCCGGGGTTGGGCGTGCAGGCGCGCACCAGCCGGTCCACGCGCATCGCGGGCGCGCTCCAGTCGATCTGCGCGTCGTCCACGGTGAGCTTGGGCGCGACGGACACCCCGTCGAGCGGCTGGGGCCGCGCCTGAAGTGTGCCGTCCTCGACCCCGTCGAGGGTCGCGGCCAGGAGCTCGGCTCCCGACTCGGCCAGCCTGGCCAGCAGCTCGCCGCTGGTGTCGGTGGCCTTGATCTCCTCGGTGACCACCCCGTAGACGGGGCCCGCGTCGAGCTCCTTCACGATCTGGAAGGTGGCCGCGCCGGTGATCTCGTCGCCGTGGAGGACGGCGTGCTGCACCGGAGCCGCTCCCCGCCAGGCGGGCAGCAGCGAGAAGTGGAGATTGACCCAGCCGTGGCGGGGGATGTCGAGCGCGGCCTGCGGCAGCAGCGCGCCGTAGGCGACGACGGGGCAGCAGTCGGGCGCCAGTTCCTTCAGCCGGTCGAGGAAGGCCGGGTCGTTCACCTTGGCGGGCCGCAGCACCTCGATGCCCTCGGCGGCGGCCAGGTCGGCCACGGGGCTGGGGTGCAGCGCGCGGCCGCGGCCGGCGCGGGCGTCGGGGCGGGTGACCACGGCCACCACCTCGTGGCGCGGCGAGTCGATCAGGGCGCGCAGCGAGGGCAGCGCGGTCTCGGGGGTGCCGGCGAAGACCAGGCGCATCGTCAGAGGGCCCTTCCGCCGGTGGCGTGGGGGGAGAACCTGACGGTGGGAGCCGACAGCCCGCTCCACTCCGCCTCGCGGATGGCCTTCATGGCCAGCTTGCGCTGCTTGGGGTCCATCCGGTCGATGAACAGGATGCCGTCGAGGTGGTCGGTCTCGTGCTGGAAGCACCTGGCCATCAGGTCGGTGCCCTCGAGGACGACGGGCTCGCCGTGCATGTTGAAGCCCTTGGCGACCGCGCGGATGGACCGCGGTGTGGGGAACGCCAGCCCGGGAAAGGACAGGCAGCCCTCCTCGCCCTCCTCGTCGAGGTCGGCGCTCAGGTCGAGGTCGGGGTTGATCAGGTGGCCGAGCTGGTCGTCGACGTAGTAGGTGAACACGCGCAGGCCGACGCCGATCTGCGGGGCCGCCAGGCCCGCGCCAGGCGCGTCCATCATCGTGTCGGTGAGGTCTTTGACCAGCTTGCGCAGCTCCTTGTCGAAGTCGACGACCGGGGCCGCCGGGGTGCGCAGCACCGGGTCACCGAACAGCCGGATCGACTGAATGGACAAGGGGTACTCCGTTTCGCATGAGATGGGATCACCCCAGTTTACGGCTAGCCGGACGCGTCGCCCGCCGCCATCGCCCGCATCGACCTGGCCTTCATCGCGGCCTTCCTGGCCGCCTTGGCGACCGCCTGGTCGCCGTGGTGGCCGGCCAGCAGGTCGAGCACGGCGACCGTGTCGGGGTGCTCGACCGAAGCCATCTCGCCGACCAGGCGCACCAGCTCCTCGCCCGCCTCCAGCACGTCGAAGGAGCCCATCGCGCCCGGCGCGTCGGCGAAGTAGAGGAGCGCGGCCAGGGAGTCGATCGCGATCCAGGTGTGGTCGTCGGGGTTGAGCGGGGGCGCGGGCAGGTCGCGGATGTGCAGCCACGAGGCGGCGTAGCGCCACATGAGCGGCTCGTCGAGGGCCTTGCGCACGGGCACCTCGGCCTCGGGGCCCAGCTCCTCCAGGATGGTGCCGACCGCGCCGCGCTGGCCGGCCGTGCCCGAGGCGGCGACCTGGACCAGCTCGTGGGCGGCCGCCTCGGGTGCGCGGCGCTCCAGCCAGTAGGCGACCACGCTCGGTGTGACCGCACCGGTGATCATCGCTTCGACCAGCTCGGCGGCGGCGTAGTCGGAGTAGACCTCCACCTGGGCGGCCGTCGGCGCGTCGTGGCCCTCGCGCAGCAGGTCGCGGCGGACCGCCCACACGCCCAGCGGGGTCAGCCTGAAGTGGCCGGTGGTGGTCTGCTCGACCAGGCCGCAGTATTCGAGCAGCGCCAGCGCGTCGTCGAGCTCGGCGTGCAGGGTGGCGGCCAGGCGGCGCAGCTCGACGGCGCCGGGATCGCAGGCCACCTCATGGGAGTGGAGGATGCCCTTGGCCAGGGTGGCGGCGGCCACGCCGGTGCGGACGGAGTAGACGGTGGCCAGCGTCTCGGCCAGGTGCTCGTCGACCACGGCGGACCCGCTGAGCCCCTCCTCGGCGCGGTCGAGGACGTCCATCACGACGCCGTCCCAGAACTCCAGCGTCGCCTCGACGGGCAGCTGGTGGGAGAGCGGGCCGCGGCCGGCCGTACCCCTCATGATCTGCAGCAGCCCTGTGTTGACTGCGACCACCCACAGCAGGCGCAGGCGGTCAGGCGCCAGGCCGAGCTCGGCGACGGCCGCCTCGGCGTCGGCGGGGTGGAGGTGGCCGTGCTCGGTGACGGGGCGGGTGCCCGTCCAGGCCGTCAGGCGCAGGACGTCGGCGACCAGCGGCACCCTGGGCACTTCCCTGGCCAGGTCGGCGTCGGGCGCGAGGGCGACCGGCGGGAAGACCAGGCCTTCGACGTGCTTGTCCTCGATCGGAGGGGGCTTGCGCAGCTCGGTGAGGTCGAAGACGTTGTTTGCCACCCAGGAAACTTACTGCACAGCCGTCACAGGGATGTACCGATCGCGCGGGAGCGGGCCTTGAAGGCGGCCTTCCTGGCGGCCTTGGCGAGGGTTCCGTCGGGAATGGACCTGCCGAGCAGTTCGAGCACCTCCACCACGTCGGGGTGGTCGACCCGCCACATCTCCTCGATCAGGTGGGCGGGCGGGCCCGAGGCGGCGATGTTCTCGGCGAAGATCTCGGGATCCTCCTCGGCGGCGGGCATCGCCAGGGCGAGCATGTCGACGCTCACCCACAGCAGCTCCTCCTGGGTGAGCGGAGGCGCGGGCAGGCCGCGGGCCGTCAGCCAGTGGATGGCGTGCGGGCGTAGCTCCTGGTCGTCGAGGCACGCCCTGACCGCGCTCTCAGCGGCCGAGTCGAGCCGGTCGACGATGGTGACCGCGATGCCGCGCGCCACCGCGGGCGCGCCGCCCGCGGCCGACAGCAGCTCGCCTGCGGCCTCGGCCGCGCTCCTGCGCGCCAGCCAGCGCTGGATGTCCTGCTCCGCCAGCTCGGTGGGGATGCCCGACAGCAGCCCCTCGATCAGGCCCATCGCGTCGGCCTCGGCCAGGTCTTCGGCCTCCGGCGCGTCGAGGCCGTGGGCGAGGTAGCGGCGGCGCATGCCGTAACACGCCAGCGGGGTGAGCGTGACGGCGTCGCCCGCGCGCTCCAGCAGCCCGCAGTGGCCCAGCCGGGCCAGGGCGGTCTCCACGTCGGCGCCGCTGTATTCGGTCAGCTCTTCCAGGTACTGGTCGACCACGGCCACCGGCGCGGGCGTCTGCAGGCGGTAGAGCATGTCGAACAGGTCGTAGAGCTCCTCGTCGAGCGCGGCCGAGCCGGTGACCTGGCCGCCGGTGTCCTTCTCCAGCAGGAACTCCACCGTGCGCGCCCACGACTCCAGCGGGTCGCCGGCGCCTGACAGGCGCCCCAGGTCCCACAGCAGCCCTGGGTACGGCAGGGGCGCGGCGGCGGCGTCCTTGGCCCGCAGCCGCCCCTTCGCGGTCGGCGTGGAGCCGCGCTCGGCCACCCACGCGCGCAGCCGCCGAGCGTCGGCCAGGATCGGCACGGCCGCCAGCGCCGCCTCCAGCTCCGACCTCGGGGCCGGCCGTACGGCGGGCAGCGGCGCGCACGCCGGACAGTCGCAGGGCGCCTCCCCCAGCTCGGGCAGCTCGCCCGCGGGGATGGCGACCGACTGCTCGAGCGACTCGGGCCCGATCGAGCTGAACAGGCTCTTGGCCATGCCGAAGTTGGCCGGGTCGGCCAGCGCGGTGGCCATCTCGGGCTCGATCTCGGCCAGCTTGGCGCGCATCTCGCCCGCGCTCCGCGCCGAGATCTCGCCGAGGTCGAGCAGGAAGTCGACGAGCGTGCGCGAGGCCGCGACGGTCTCCCGCGCGCTCTCGGGCGGTGCGATGACCTTGCGCGGGTAGATCGACAGCAGCAGCTCTTCAAAGGTGGCGGGAGTGAACTCGCCGAGCTCGGTCACGTTGAGATAGTCGCTGGCGTAGTCGCAGAGCAGACGGATCTCGTCGGCGTCCACGTCGACTTCGTGCGCCCGCCCCCAGGCGCGCAGATCGTCGATGGCTCGGTTCACCCATTCGATCGACACAGGGTGACGCTAACGGAGGACTTACGCACGCGCGAATCGGGGAAAGCGGCTATATCAGGTCGAGAGGGTCAACACTTACCCTCACGACATCCTGCGCCTTACGCGCCGCACGCACCCCTGTGGCCCCTTTCAACGCAATCGCCAACTGCGGCCCCAGCGATCGGGGCACCCGGATCATCGCCCGCTCCTGCTCGCCCTCTGCCCGCCGGGTCTCCACCGGCACCGGGCCGAGGACCTGCGCCTCCTGCGGCAGCCGTACCTCGCCGAGCATCTCCCTGACCGCCGACGGCGCGCCCGTGAGCGTCGCCATGCGCACCGCGGGCGGGAAGCCGAGCTCCCGCCGTTCGGCCAGCTCGCGCTCGGCGTGGGTGATCGGGTCCCAGCGCAGCAGCGCCTGTACGGCCGGCATCGCGGCGTCGGCCAGCACCACCAGCTCGGCGGCGGGACGCAGCAGCGCGGCGGCGTTCATCCAGCGCCGCACGGCCTCCTCTGCGGCCCTCAGGTCGGCCCTGCCGAGCATCGCCCACCCGTCGAGCAGCACCGCGGCCGTGTAGCCGCCCTCGGGGACCGGCTCGGCGCCCGGCGTGGCCACCACCAGCGCGCGTCCTGGCCCGACCGTGGCCAGCACCCCTTCGCGCCCCGACGTCTTCACCGGCACCGAAGGGAAGGCCCGGCCCAGCTCCTCCGCGGTGCGGCGGGCGCCCACCACCGAGGCGCGGATCCTGCTGTCGCCGCAGGTGGGACAGCGCCAGTCGCCCGCGATCCGCCCGCACCACTTGCAGTACGGCGCCGCGTGCCCGCCGCGCAACGCCAGCGGCCCGTGGCACAGCTGCTCGCCGGTGATCGTCGCGCGGGTCGGCGGGTGCGCGCACCTGGCGGCCGCCCTGCACGTACGGCACGCCAGCGACGGCAGGTAGCCGCGCCTGGGCACCTGCACCAGCACAGGCCCCTCCTCCAGCCCCTGCTGCAGCGCCCGCCACGCGATGCTGGGCAGCCTTGCCGCGCGGGCGGCCTGGTCCTTGGCCAGCTCGCCGTCCTCCCCCGCCGGCCTGACGCGGGGCGCCACGGCCCTGATGGCCTGCCTGGCGGCCACGATGGGCCTGGCCCACTTGGTGGCGATGAGCTGGGTGGCCTCGGCCGTACGGGAGTAGCCGCCGATGAGCATGCCCGCCCCCGCCCGGTGGGCGCGCAGCGCGAGCACCTCTCTGGCGTGGGGGTAGGGGGCCAGGCGCTCGGCGTGCAGGTCGTCGCCGTCGTCCCAGATGATGGCGAGGCCCAGCTTCTCCACCGGGGCGAACATCGCCGCCCTCGTGCCGACGACCGCCCTGACCTGCCCGCGCAGCACCCGCAGCCACCTGCGGTAGCGCTCGGCGGGGCCGAGGTCGGCGGTGAGCGAGACGTGCCTGCCGGGACCGAGCGCCTCGGACAGCGCCTCGTCGGCGAGCGTGACGTCCTTGCCGTCGGGGACGACGACCACGGCGCCCCTGCCGCCGTCGAGCGTCGCCCTGACGGCCTCGGCGACGGGCCTGGCCCAGCCCGTGTTGCCGGGCAGCGCGCCCCACACCGCCCTGGGCGACCTGCCGTTCGCCAGGGCGTCGAGGAAGGAGGCGCCCATCGGGTATGCCTCCCACGCGCTGTGGCCGCCGCCGCGCGCCTCCGCCTCCACGTGGCCACCGCCCCGCGATTCCGCCTTCACGCTGCCGCCGCCCCGCGATTCCGCCTTCACGCTGCCGCCGTCCTCGGTGACGACGTCGCGCCGTTCCGCCTCCACGCGGGCGTGTCTGGGCGGGACCGCCAGGCGCAGCACGTCGGCCAGCGTCCCCGCGTAGCGGTCGGCGACGGCGCGGGCCAGCCCGGCGATCTCAGGGGCGAGGACCGGCTCGGGCGAGACGACCCTTTCGAGGGGCATGAGCCGCCCCTCGTGGTCACTGTCGGCCGCCCGTTCCAGCAGGAACCCGTCGACCAGCTTGCCGGCGAAACGCACCCGCACCCGCACGCCCGGCACGGCGTCGGCATCCATGGCCACGGGCACCAGGTAGTCGAAGGGGCGGTCGAGATGCGGCAGCGGACTGTCGACGACGATCCTGGCCACGGGGAGCTCAGCGGCCGCCACAGGGGCGCCGAGGTCGCGCCTGGCCGACTCCGCCGGGCGCACGGCCTCAAGGGGCAGGAGGGCGTCGTCGGAGTCGGTCACAGACTACGTCTACCAGATGCCGCGCACCCTGCCGGACGGCTCCTCGCACGGTGTCAGGCCGGATGACGACTAATGCCGCACCCCTCGCGGAGTGCGGCATCATCGATCAAGCGAAACGCCGGTCGAGCAGGTCGCCCCTCCGACCGGCCACCGGACGACCCGGATCGCTCGTCAAGCGTTCACTGGGGCACCCGTTGAGCGCGGCGCCCATCCAGCAGCTCGATCGCCCATCGAGCGGACCACCGGGTCGGCCAGGGCCACCCGCCGAGCCGACCGTCGATCGACCCAGACCGCCCATCGGGCGTTCACCGGCCGAGCGTTCACCTGTCGAGCGGGGGCTGGTCGACCCGAGTCATCCATCGAGCGGCTCGCCCATCGACGGGTCCGGTCTACCCGGCTCGCCGACCGGGGCTTCCCCAGTCGAGCGGGCCCATCGACCAGATCGACCATCGAGCAGGTCATCGGTCAACCGGATCACGCATCGAGCGGGCCGCCGATCGACCCAGATCGCCCATGGGACGTTCACCGGCCGAGCGGGGCACCCATCGGGCGAAGCACCTGTCAGCCGGAGCGCCATCGAGCAGTCGCCCGTCGAGCGAGTCACCACGGGCGCCGGTCGAACCAGCACCGTCGAGCCGATTCGACGAGCCGATCCGACGGGCGAGCGGTCAGAGACCGGCGGCGGCGCGGAGGGCGTCCGCGCGGTCGGTCGACTCCCACGAGAAGCCCTCACGGCCGAAGTGGCCGTAGGCGGCGGTCTCGGAGTAGATCGGGCGCAGCAGGTCGAGGTCGCGGATGATCGCGGCGGGACGCAGGTCGAACACCTCGGTCACGGCCGCCTGGATCTTCTCCACGGCGACCTTCTCGGTGCCGAACGTCTCGACGAACACACCCACGGGCTCGGCCTTGCCGATGGCGTAGGCGACCTGGACCTCGGCGCGGTCGGCCAGACCGGCCGCGACGATGTTCTTGGCGACCCAGCGCATCGCGTAGGCGGCCGAGCGGTCGACCTTGGACGGGTCCTTGCCGGAGAAGGCGCCGCCGCCGTGGCGGGCCATGCCGCCGTAGGTGTCGACGATGATCTTGCGGCCGGTGAGGCCGGCGTCGCCCATGGGGCCGCCGATCTCGAACCTGCCGGTCGGGTTGACCAGCAGGCGGTAGCCCTCGATGTCGATGTCGATCCCGGCGAGAACGTGGTCGACCACGTGCTCCTTGATGTCGGGCGTCAGCATCTCCTTGAGGTCGATCTCCGCCGCGTGCTGGGTGGAGACGACGACCGTGTCGAGACGGACCGGCTTGTCGCCGTCGTACTCGATAGTGACCTGGGTCTTGCCGTCGGGACGCAGGTAGGGCACCAGGCCGGACTTGCGCACCTCGGACAGGCGGCGGGCCAGGCGGTGCGCGAGCGTGATCGGCAGCGGCATCAGCTCGGGCGTCTCGCGGCAGGCGTAGCCGAACATCAGGCCCTGGTCGCCGGCGCCCTGGCGGTCGAGCTCGTCGACGTCACCCTCGACCCGGTGCTCGTAGGCGTCGTCGACGCCCTGGGCGATGTCGGGCGACTGGGCGCCGATGGAGGCCGACACACCGCAGGAGGCGCCGTCGAAGCCCTTGTGGGAGGCGTCGTAGCCGATCTCAAGGATCTTCTCGCGGATGACGCCGGCGATGTCGACGTAGGTCTCGGTCGTCACCTCGCCTGCGACGTGGACCTGGCCGGTAGTGATCAGCGTCTCGACGGCGACCCTGGACTTGGGGTCGTCCTTGAGCATGGCGTCGAGAATCGCGTCACTGATCTGGTCGGCGATCTTGTCCGGGTGGCCTTCGGTGACCGACTCGGAGGTGAACAGGCGACGTGACAACTCAGTGGCTCCTCATGCAGCGGCTGCTGACGGATGTACGGCTCGGGCGGTCAGGACACGCCAGGGCCATCGCCGAAGTGTAGCCCCACATGCCCGCACGCCGCGAAACTGCTCCCATTCTGCCCCTTGTCAGAGGTCAGGGAGCGGATCGTGAGGCAGAATGTCGGGCTCGAACACCTCCGCGTCTGCCGCGGCGACGACGGCGGCGTACTGCTCCTCGAACTCGAAGAACATCTCGCCGAGCTGGATGACGGGACCGGGCGCCATCGTGATCGGACCCAGCCTGGTCGCACGGGGGAAGGCGGCGTGCAGCGAGACGGGGCGGTCGCTCCTGAGCATCCTGGTCGCCAGGACCGAGACGGTCCGGTCGGTGACGACGATCAGGAAGTTCCCTACGCCGGGCGGGCCTATCGACAGTGCGGGAAAGACGTAGCGGATCTCCTCCCCCTGGCGCAGCAGAGCCCTGCAGCGATCCCTGACAGCCGACGTCACCGGCATCCCCATCCCCCCTCGCCGACCCTCAGTATCCGCAGGCAGAGGGGGTGCCGCAACGGCTGATCAGGTAACCGGCCATGCCGGACGCCGCCGTGGTCGTCGCCATGGGTACGGCGGGCGCCAACCCCAGCGGTCGTCGCTCAGGCGAGGGCAAGGCGGGCGGCTATCTGGTCCAGCGCTCAAACGCCGCCCAAGAAAGACAGCGGCATCCGGCCCGGCGGGCGTCGCCGCTCAGGCGTGGGTGAGGCGGGCGGCTACCTGGTCCCATACGGCGTCGGCGAGGTCCTCCTTGGGGCCGCGCGGCACCTCGACCTGGGATCCGTCGGCGGCCAGGATGGTGGCGGCGTTGTCGGGCGTGCCGAAGGCCAGCCCCGCCCCCACCTGGTTGACCACCAGCAGGTCGCACCCCTTGCGGGCGAGCTTGGCCCGCCCGTTGGCGAGCACGTCGTCGGTCTCGGCCGCGAACCCCGCGATCACCGCCGGGCGCGCCGGGGCGGAACCGCTCGCCCGCCGCCGCTCGCCCAGCTCGGCGAGGATGTCGGGGTTCTTGACCAGCTCGATCGGCTCGGGCTCGCCGGCCGTCTTCTTGATCTTGGAGTCGTGCCGTACGGCAGGCCTGAAGTCGGCCACGGCCGCGGCCATGACCACCACGTCGGCGTCGGCCGACGCCGACAGCACGGCGTCGCGCAGTTCGACTGCCGACTCGACCCTGACGACCTTGGCGCCCGCGGGGTCGGCGAGCGATACGTTGGCCGCGACGAGCGTCACCTCGGCGCCGCGCGCGACCGCTGTGCGGGCGAGGGCGTATCCCTGCAGCCCTGAGGAGCGGTTGCCGAGGTAGCGGACAGGGTCGAGGGCCTCGCGGGTGCCGCCGGCCGAGATGACGACCTTGCGGCCCGCCAGGTCGCGGGGACGGCCCGCCACGACGCGGCGGCAGATCTCGAAGATCTCCTCGGGGTCGGGCAGCCGGCCGGGACCGGTGTCGGCGCCGGTGAGGCGGCCGACGGCAGGGTCGATGACGATCGATCCCCGCTCGCGCAGGGTGGCCACGTTGGCTCGGGTGGCCGGGTGCTCCCACATCTCGGTGTGCATCGCGGGCGCGAACACCACGGGACACCTGGCGGTCAGGAGCGTGTTGGTGAGCAGGTCGCCGGCCAGGCCGTGGGCGGCCTTGGCCAGGACGTCGGCGGTCGCGGGCGCGACCACGACGAGGTCGGCCTGCTGGCCGAGCCGTACGTGGGGCACCTCGTGCACGCCGTCCCACACGTCGGTGGTCACCGGGTGCCCCGACAGCGCCGCCCACGTGGGCTCGCCCACGAACCGCAGCGCGTCGCGGGTCGGGACGACCCGCACCTCGTGGCCCGACTCGGTGAACAGGCGCAGCAGCTCGCAGGCCTTGTAGGCGGCGATGCCCGCGCTGACGCCAAGGACGACCCTCATGGAAGGGTCAGACCGCGCCTTCGATGGGCTCGGCGTTGAGGAGACCGTCGGCGACCTCGCGCAGCGCGATGGACAGGGGCTTCTCCTGGGCGTGGGTCTCGACCAGGGGGCCGACGTACTCCAGCAGGCCTTCGCCGAGCTGGGAGTAGTAGGCGTTGATCTGGCGGGCGCGCTTGGCACCCATGATGACCAGGGAGTACTTGCTGTCGACGATGTCGAGCAGTGAGTCGATCGAGGGGTTGGTGATGCCCTCGGTCGTCGGGGCAATGCCTGCCACGTTGTCAGACCTCTCGTCGGAATGCTATGCGGTCATCAAGGCTATCAGCCTGTGGCATACGTCCTGGACGTTCGTGTTGACGAGCGTGGTATCGAACTCTTTCTCGGCCGCCATCTCGATGCGTCCGGCCTCCAGGCGGCGGGCGATGACGTCCTCGGGTTCGGTGCCGCGCCCTCGCAGGCGCTTTTCCAGCTCCTCCCAGGTCGGGGGGGCCAGGAAGACCAGCAGCGCCTCCGGCATGCTCTCGCGCACCTGCCTGGCGCCCTGGAGGTCGATCTCCAGCACCGTGGGCACCCCGCTCGCGAGCTTGTCGAGTACGGCCTGCCGCGGCGTGCCGTACTTGTTGCCGGCGAACTCGGCCCACTCCAGCAGCTCGCCCGACTCGATGAGCCTGTCGAACTCGTCGTTGTCGGCGAAGAAGTACTCCACGCCGTGGGTCTCGCCGGGGCGGGGCTTCCTGGTGGTCACCGAGACCGACAGCCACACCTCGGGGTGTGCCCGCCGGAGCTCGGCGACGACCGTGGACTTGCCGACGCCTGACGGCCCCGACAGGACCGTCAACCGTCTGGTGGCACCGTGCTGGTGCGCGCTGCCACCAGGGGGAGCGAAACCACCGTGATCCGTGTCTTCACCATCGGACCAGGACCTGTCGGTCACTTCGTTACCCCCGTCGAACCTGCGCCTTCATGTGGTACCGAGGTTAGCCCTCGTTGCCACCGAACTCGCGCTCGAGGGCAGCCCTCTGGTTCGCGCCGAGACCCCGCACGCGGCGGGACTCGGCAATAGCGTGCCGCTCCATCAGCTGCTTGGCGCGGACCTTGCCCACGCCGGGGAGCGACTCCAACAGCGCCGACACCTTCATCTTGCCGATGACGTCGTCGGTCTGCCCATCCTTGAGCACCTCTGCCAGAGAAATTGCGCCGTGCTTGAGTCGGTTCTTGACCTCGGCACGCTCTTTACGGGCCTTGGCAGCCTTCTCAAGGGCTGCGGCGCGCTGCTCGGGGGTCAGGGGAGGAAGAGCCACGCCGGGTCACCTCGAATTTCTGTCGATGTACTCGGACGGGATGGGAAACTAGCTGGTCAAGGCGTCGTTAGCAACGTCAAGCGCCGTTTCTCTCACCATAAAATCCACTTCTTCACTCTGCGTGGTCAATACGCTACGCTCTGCTGATCAAAATGCCCTCACTTCGCGCTTTCCGGCGTTCGTCAACCGAGTTGGCGGGAATGCGATCATGATCACAGAAACCGGCCTCGCAGGTCCCGGTTTTCGGGCGGCCGAAGCACGGATCCGGCGGCGCCACAAGGGTTCCGGACACCGCGAACCGATCACGCGAGAGCGTTTCCGTCCCCCGAGGCCGCGAAACGGGTGTGACAGGCGGGGCCGAAGGGGCTGCCGGAAATGAGACCCTGGGGCGACGTTTCAGGCCCCGCCGGAGTCCCGCTGGAGCATGCGTGAAGGACGGGCGGCCACCCGCGATCAACGGTGGGCTTGACCCCGCGTGCCGTACCGAGAGATGATCATGAGCGGCGCAGCGACGCGGCGATGGACGCCGCGGTCGCGCCCGGGTCTGGCGAGCCCGTGATCGGGCGGCCGATGACGAGCAGGTCCGCGCCGTCGGCCAGCGCCTGCTCCGGCGTGGCCACCCGCGCCTGGTCCTGCGTGGCGGCCCCCTCGGGCCGCACCCCGGGGGTGATCAGCGTGATGCCCGGCCCCACGGCCGCCCGCACGCCGGCCACCTCGTGCGGCGAGCACACCAGTGCCTTCGCGCCCGCCTCCACCGCCATCACCGACAGCCGCCGCACCGCGTCCTCGGGCGTGCCCGCGATCCCGATCGCGGCCAGATCGGCGGCCGACAGCGAGGTGAGTACGGTCACCGCCGCGATCTCGGTGTGCGGAGCGGCCTCTACGGCCGCCTGGATCATCGCGGGGCCCCCGGCGGCGTGCACGGTCAGGATGGCGGGCCGCAGGCGCGCCACGGCCCTCGTGGCCCCGGCCACGGTGTTCGGGATGTCATGGAGCTTCAGGTCGAGGAAGACCTTCACGCCGCTGGCGCCCTGCACGGAGGCGATCACGTCGGGCCCGTAGCGCAGATAGAGCTCCAGACCCACCTTGACGGTGCTCACGTGCGGGGTCACCAGCGACGCCCAGCGGGCCGCGGTCTCCAGGTCAGGTGCGTCCAGGGCGACGGCGATGGGTGCGGGCGTCACGGGGAACTCTCCTCGGAGTCGACGAGCAGGTGCCTGGCGGCGCTGCCCGGTGGCCGGTGTGCCAGGCCGACGGCGTCGGCCAGGCGTTGGAAGCCCCTGGCCTGCAACAGCTCCTCGAGCTCGCGCTCGATGCGCAGGCAGGCGTAGGGGTCGTGGAACAGCGCCGTGCCCACCCCGACCGCGCAGGCCCCTGCGAGGACGAGCTGGAGGGCGTCGTGACCGCTCATCACGCCGCCGACGCCGACGATGGGCACGCCGGGGATGGCGGCGTGGACCTGCCACACGCACCGTACGGCCAGCGGCAGGATCGCCGGGCCCGACAGCCCGCCGGTGCCCGCGGCGAGCGACGGCTTGAGCGCGTCGATGTCGATGCTCATGCCGAGCGGATTGTTGATCATGGAGAGCGCGTCGGCCCCCGCGTCGACGCACGCGCGGGCGACCGCGACGACGTCGGCCACGTCGGGCGACAGCTTGGCGACCACCGGCACGTCGTAGCGCATGACCGAGCGCACCGAGGCGATCACCTCGGCCGCCGCGCCGCCGTCGCGGGCGAACACCCGCCCGCGGTCCTCGATGTTGGGGCAGGCGAGGTTGACCTCGATCGCGGTCACGCCAGGCGCGTCGGTGAGCCTGCGGGCCAGCGCCGCGTACTCGGCGACCGTGCCGCCGCCGATCGACACGACGGTCCTGATGCCGCGCTGGGCCAGCCACGGCAGCTCGCGCTCCAGGAAGGCGTCGATGCCCGGCCCCTGCAGGCCGACGGCGTTGAGCATGCCCGAGGGCGTCTCGGCCATGCGCGGGGTCGGCCTGCCCGCCCTCGGCGCCATCGTGATCGACCGGGTGACCAGCGCGCCGAGGCGGTGCAGGTCGAAGAACTGGGCCAGCTCCCGCCCCGAGCCCGCGCAGCCGGCGGCGGTCGTGATGGGGTTGGCGAGCTCGACGTGGGCCAGGAAGGTCCGCATGTCAACCGACATGTCGCGCTCCACCGCCGGGGGCGCCGAGCGCGTCGAACGGGATCGTTCCGACGTCCTCGAACCGCACTTGTTCCCCCCTGAACACCGGACCCTCCGCGCAGGCGCGCACCATCCTGGTCACGCCGTCGTCGCCGATGACCGGCAGCACGCACGTCATGCAGATCCCGACGCCGCAGGCCATGGCCTCCTCCACCGCCACCTGGACGGGGATGTCGAACTCGATGGCCACCGCGGTGACCTGGCGCAGCGTCTCCATCGGCCCGCAGGCGTAGATGGCGTCGGCGCGCGTGTCGGCGATGACGGAGGGCAGCACGTCGGTCACCTTGCCGCGCAGCCCCAGCGAGCCGTCCTCGGTGGTGAGCGTGGTCGTCTCCGACATCCTGCGGGCCCGCATCGCGCCGAACACCCGGTCGGCCGAGGCCGCGCCGAGCACGAAGTCGATGCGGCAGCCGCGCTCCATCAGCGCGTCGGCCAGCGGGAACAGCGGGGCCGCGCCGTACTCGTCGCCGACCAGCACGCACACGGCGGGGTCGCGGGGCAGCGGGAACGGCCGCCCCAGCGGCCCCACCAGGTCGAGCGTGTCGCGGGCGCGCCGCTCGGCCAGCCACGACGTGCCGGGGCCCGAGGCGGTGAAGACGAGCTCGACGGTGCCGCCGTAGTCGGGCCTGACGTCATGGATGGACAGGGCGCGCCTGGTCACCATCGAGGTGCGCGACCCCCCGACGGCGACCGAGACGAAGTGGCCTGGCCGGAACCGCTCGGCGACCCCGGGCGCCACCACGGTCAGCGCATGGTAGGCGTCGACCCGGCGCGTGGTCAGCACCGTGCCAGTCACCTGCACCGGAGTCCCGGCCAGACCTGATCACCCCCGCAGGGCTCGTGCGTGCTCCTGAAGGGACCGTACGCCCACATCGCCCCGCACGATGGCCTGGATGCCCGCGGCGGCCGCGGCGAGTCCCTGAACCGTCGTGATGCACGGGATGCCGCGCAGCACGGCGGCGGTGCGGATGTCGTAGCCGTCGAGGCGCGGCCCCGACTGGCCAGGGCTGCCGAACGGCGTGTTGACGATCAGGTCCACCTCACCGCCCAGGATGCGCTGCACGATCGTCGGCTCACCGTCGGGTCCCGTTCCCTCGCTCTGCTTTCGCACGATCTTGGCATGGACTCCGTTACGGCGCAGCACCTCGGCGGTGCCCTCCGTGGCGAGAATCTCGAAGCCGAGGTCGGCGAGGGCGCGCACCGGGAAGATCATCGAGCGCTTGTCCCTGTTGGCGACGGAGACGAACGCGCGGCCCTTGGTGGGCAGCTCGCCGTACGCTCCGGCCTGCGACTTGGCGTAGGCGATGCCGAAGAACTCGTCGATGCCCATGACCTCGCCGGTCGAGCGCATCTCGGGGCCGAGCACGATGTCGACGCCGCGGAAGCGGTTGAACGGCAGCACCGCCTCCTTCACCGCGATGGAGGCGTCCAGCGGCAGCGTGCCGCCGTCACCCGACTCGGGCAGCATGCCCTCGGCCCGCAGCTCGGCGATCGTGGCGCCCATCATGACGCGGGCCGCCGCCTTGGCCAGCGGCACCGCCGTCGCCTTGGAGACGAACGGCACGGTACGGCTGGCCCGCGGGTTGGCCTCCAGGACGTACAGGACGCCGGCCGACATCGCGTACTGCACGTTGAGCAGGCCGCGAACCCCCACGCGCCTGGCGATGCCCTCGGTGGCGGCGCGGATGCGCTTGATGTCGTTGCCGCCGAGCGTGATGGGCGGCAGCGCGCAGGCCGAGTCGCCCGAGTGGATCCCGGCCTCCTCGATGTGCTCCATGACGCCGCCGAGGTAGAGCTCCTCGCCGTCGAACAGCGCGTCGACGTCGATCTCGATGGCCTCGTCGAGGAACTTGTCGATCAGCACGGGGTGGCCGCCCTCCTGGGCCGCCATGTAGGTGCCGAGCGTCTCGTCGTCGTAGACGATGGCCATGCCCGCGCCGCCCAGGACGTAGGAGGGGCGGACGAGGACCGGGTAGCCGATCTCCTCGGCGATGCCCAGCGCCTCGGCGACGGTCAGCGCGGTGCCGTGCTTGGGCGCCGGCAGGCCCGCCTCGGCCAGCACGCGGCCGAACGCGCCGCGCTCCTCCGCCAGGTGGATGGACTCGGGTGAGGTGCCGACGACGGGCACGCCCGCGTCCTTCAGCGCCTGCGCCAGGCCCAGCGGCGTCTGGCCGCCGAGCTGGACGATGACGCCGGCCACCGGGCCGGTCTGCTGCTCGGCGTGGACGACCTCGAGGACGTCCTCCAGCGTGAGCGGCTCGAAGTAGAGCCGGTCGGAGGTGTCGTAGTCGGTCGAGACGGTCTCGGGGTTGCAGTTGACCATGACGGTCTCGAACCCGGCCCTGGACAGCTCGAAGGAGGCGTGCACGCACGCGTAGTCGAACTCGATGCCCTGGCCGATGCGGTTGGGACCGCTGCCGAGGATGAGGACCTTGGGCCGCTCGCCGTACGGGACCTCGCTCTCCTCGTCGTAGGTCGAGTAGAGGTAGGGCGTCCTGGCGGCGAACTCGGCCGCGCAGGTGTCGACGGTGTTGTAGACCGGGCGCAGGCCGAGCGCGTGGCGCAGGTCGCGCACCCGCGACTCGCTCATGCCGCGGATCTCGCCGATCTGCGCGTCGGAGAAGCCGTGGTGCTTGGCCCGCTCCAGCGCCTCCCGCGTGAGCTCGGCGGCCTCGCCGAGCGCGCGGGCCTCCTCGTCCAGCAGCATCAGCTGGTCGATGAACCACGGGTCGACGTTGGTGGCCTCGAACAGCTCCTCGGCCGTGGCGCCCGCCCTGATCGCCTGCTGCATGGTGCGCAGCCTGCCGTCGTGGGGCGTGCGGCAGTCGTCGAGCAGCTCCTGCTTGGGCGCGATGTGACCGGCCCATGAGAAGGACGAGCTCTTCTTCTCCAGCGAGCGCAGCGCCTTCTGCAGCGCCTCGGGGAAGGAGCGGCCGATCGCCATGGCCTCGCCCACCGACTTCATGTGGGTGGTGAGCGTCTGATCGGCGCCCCGGAACTTCTCGAAGGCGAACCTCGGCACCTTGACCACGATGTAGTCGAGGGTCGGCTCGAAGGAGGCGGGGGTCTCCTTGGTGATGTCGTTCGGGATCTCGTCGAGCGTGTAGCCGATCGCCAGCTTCGCCGCGATCTTGGCGATCGGGAAGCCCGTCGCCTTGGAGGCCAGGGCCGACGAGCGCGACACGCGCGGGTTCATCTCGATGACGATCATGCGGCCGGTGCCCGGGTTGACCGCGAACTGGATGTTGCAGCCGCCGGTGTCGACGCCGACCTCGCGGATGACCGCGATCGCGACGTCGCGCATGTTCTGGTATTCACGGTCGGTCAGGGTCAGCGCGGGGGCCACGGTGACGCTGTCGCCGGTGTGCACGCCCATCGGGTCGATGTTCTCGATGGAGCAGACGATGACGACGTTGTCGGCCTTGTCGCGCATGACCTCCAGCTCGTACTCCTTCCAGCCGAGGATCGACTCCTCCAGGAGCACCTCGGTGGTCGGGCTGGCGTCGAGGCCGGCGCCGGCGATGCGGCGCAGGTCGCTCTCGTCGTAGGCGAAGCCGGAGCCGACGCCGCCCATCGTGAAGGAGGGGCGCACGACCAGCGGATAGCCGAGCTCGCCCGCCGCGGCCACGCACTCGTCCAAGGCGTGGCAGATGATCGACTTGGCGGACTCGGCGTTGAGGCCGTGCTCGCGGGCGACCTTGGCGACGATCTCCTTGAACCGCTCACGGTTCTCGCCCGCCTGGATGGCGTCGAAGTCGGCGCCGATCAGCTCGACCGCGTAGCGCTCCAGGACGCCCGCCTCGTGCAGGGCAACCGCGGTGTTGAGCGCGGTCTGCCCGCCCAGGGTGGGCAGCAGCGCGTCGGGCCGCTCCTTGGCGATGATCTTCTCGACGTACTCGGGGGTGATCGGCTCGACGTAGGTGGCGTCGGCGAACTCCGGGTCGGTCATGATCGTGGCAGGGTTGCTGTTGACCAGGATCACCCTGAAGCCCTCTGCCCGCAGCACGCGGCAGGCCTGGGTGCCCGAGTAGTCGAACTCGCACGCCTGCCCGATGACGATCGGTCCCGAGCCGATGACCAGGATCGACCTGATGTCCTCACGCTTGGGCACGGCTCATGACCTCACAGAACTCGTCGAAAAGGTAGGCGGCGTCGTGGGGGCCCGCGGCGGCCTCGGGGTGGTACTGCACGCTGAAGGCGCGCCCGTCGAGCAGGCGCAGGCCCTCCACGCAGCGGTCGTTGAGGTTGACGTGGCTGACCTCGGCGCGGCCGTACGGCGTGTCGAACGGCTCGTCCAGCGGAGCCTGTACGGCGAAGCCGTGGTTGTGCGCCGAGATCTCCACCTTGCCGGTGCGCACGTCCTGAACCGGCTGGTTGACGCCGCGGTGGCCGTAGCGGAGCTTGTAGGTCGAAAGGCCCAGCGCCCTGCCGAACAGCTGGTTGCCGAAGCAGATGCCGAAGAACGGGATGCCCGCCTCCAGCACCCTCTTCAGCGTCGTCACGTCGGCCGTGGCGGGGTCGCCGGGGCCGTTGGAGAAGAAGACGCCGTCGGGGGCGATGGCCTGGATGTCCTCGAAGGTCGCGGTGGCGGGCAGGACGTGCACCTCGCAGCCGCGCTCGGCCATGCGGTGCGGGGTCATGCCCTTGATGCCGAGGTCGACGGCCGCGACGGTGAAGCGCTTGTCGCCGACCGCCTCGACGACGTACGGCTCGGCCGTGGCCACCTCGGCGGCCAGGTCGGCGCCCTCCATGCGGGGCTGCTGCCGTACGCGCTCGACGAGGGCCTCCACCGGCTCGGCGGGGGTGGTGAAGATGCCCGCGCGCATGGCGCCGCGCTCGCGCAGGTGGCGGGTCAGCGCGCGGGTGCCGGTGATCGCGATGCCGACGACGCCCTGCTCCTTGAGGTAGTCGTCGAGGGAGCGGTTGGCCCGCCAGTTGGAGACCACGCGGGAGGGCTCGCGCACGACGTATCCGGCGACCCAGACGCGCGAGGACTCGGGGTCCTCGTCGTTGACGCCCGTGTTGCCGATGTGCGGGGCGGTCATCGCGACGATCTGGCGGTGGTAGGACGGGTCGGTGAGGGTCTCCTGGTAGCCGGTCATGCCGGTGTTGAAGACCATCTCACCGAACGTCTCGCCCTGCGCACCATAGGTGCGCCCGTGGAAGACACGACCGTCTTCCAGCACAAGGACGGCGTCGTTACTCAAGCGAGCTTCCCTTCGAGAACGGTGGGCTTGCCGCGCAGGAACGTCGCCAGCACCCGGCCGGGGAGGGTCATGCCCTCGTAGGGGGTGTTGCGGCTCTTGGAGGCGAAGGCGGAGGGGTCCACCTCGGCGCGGGCGGAGGGGTCGTACAGCACGATATTGGCGGGGGCGCCGACCTCCAGCGCCCGGCCGTGGCCGGACAGGCGGCCGATGCGCGCCGGGGTGACCGACATGCGCTCGGCCACGCCCGCCCAGTCGAGCAGGCCGGTGTCGACCATGGCCTCCTGGACGACGCTGAGCGCGGTCTCGAGCCCGACCATGCCCATGGCCGCCGCGGCCCACTCGGTCTCCTTGTCCTCGACCGGGTGCGGCGCGTGGTCGGTGGCCACGACGTCGATCGTGCCGTCGGCCAGGGCGTTTCTGAGCGCCTCGACGTCGGCGCGGGTGCGCAGCGGCGGGTTGACCTTGTAGATGGGGTTGTAGGAGCCGTTGGGCGACTGCTCGACGAGGTCGTCGGTGAGCAGCAGGTGGTGGGGGGTCACCTCGGCGGTGACGTTCCAGCCCTTGGACTTGGCCCAGCGGATGATCTCGACCGAGCCCGCCGTGGAGACGTGGCAGACGTGCAGGCGCGAGCCGACGTGCGCGGCCAGCAGGCAGTCGCGGGCGATGATCGCCTCCTCGGCCACCGCGGGCCAGCCGGCCAGGCCGAGCCTGCCGGAGATGACGCCCTCGTTCATCTGGGCGTCCTTGGTGAGCTTGGGCTCCTGGGCGTGCTGGGCGACGACGCCGTCGAAGGCCTTGACGTACTCCAGGGCCCTGCGCATCAGCACGGCGTCGTCGACGCACTTGCCGTCGTCGGAGAAGACGCGCACGCGGGCGGCGGAGTCGGCCATCGCGCCGAGCTCGGCCAGTTGCCTGCCCTCCAGGCCGACGGTGACGGCGCCGACCGGCTGCACGTCGCAGAGGCCGAACTCCTGGCCGAGCCGCCACACCTGCTCGACGACGCCCGCGGTGTCGGCGACGGGCATGGTGTTGGCCATGGCGTGCACGGCGGTGTAGCCGCCGCGGGCGGCCGACTGGGTGCCGGTGTGGACGGTCTCGGCGTCTTCGCGGCCGGGCTCGCGCAGGTGGGTGTGCAGGTCGACCAGGCCGGGCAGCGCGATCGCGCCCCGCCCGTCGACCACCGCGGGGGCGTCGCCGTCCGCGGTGCCCGCGGGGGCGATCTCCGCGATGAGGCCGTTGACCACCGTGATGTCGACGGGGTCGCCGCCGAGGATCCGTACGTTCTTGATCAGCATCAGATCTCTCCCCCGAGCAGCAGGTACAGGACGGCCATGCGGATGGTCACGCCGTTGGCGACCTGCTCGACGATCGTCGAGCGCGGCGAGTCGGCCACCTCGGCCGCGATCTCCATGCCCCTGTTCATCGGCCCGGGGTGCATGACGATCGCCTCGTCGGGCATCTTGGCGAACCTGTCGCGGTCGAGCCCGTAGCGGCGGGAGTATTCACGCTCGCTGGGGAAGTAGGCGGCGTTCATCCGCTCCTTCTGCACGCGCAGCATCATGACGACGTCGGACTTGGGCAGGACGGCGTCGAGGTCGTAGGAGACCTCGCACGGCCAGGTGCCGACGGAGACCGGCACCAGCGTCGGCGGCGCGACCAGGGTCACGTCGGCGCCGAGCGTGGCCAGCAGAAGCACGTTGGAGCGGGCGACGCGGCTGTGCAGGACGTCGCCGACGATGGTGACCTTGCGCCCTTCGAGCGAGCCGAGGCGGCGGCGCATCGAGAAGGCGTCGAGCAGCGCCTGCGTGGGGTGCTCGTGGGTGCCGTCGCCGGCGTTGACGACGCTGCCGCGCACCCAGTTGGCCAGGCGGTGGGGCGCGCCTGAGGCGCCGTGGCGGATGACGACGGCGTCGGCGCCCATCGCCTCCAGGGTCAGCGCGGTGTCCTTGAGCGACTCGCCCTTGGAGACGCTGGAGCCCTTGGCGGAGAAGTTGATGACGTCGGCAGACAGGCGCTTGGCCGCGGCCTCGAAGGAGATGCGGGTGCGGGTGGAGTCTTCGAAGAAGAGGTTGACCACCGTACGGCCGCGCAGCGTCGGGAGCTTCTTGATGGCGCGGTCCGAGACGCGGGCCAGCTCCTCGGCGGTGTCGAGGATGAGCAGCGCGTCGTCCTTGGTCAGGTCGGCCGCCGAGATGAGGTGCCTGTTCACTTGATCAACTCCACTGCGTCGCGCCCGTCGGTCTCCTCCAGGTAGACCTTGACCTTCTCGCTCTTGGCGGTCGGAAGGTTCTTGCCCACGTAGTCGGCCCTGATGGGCAGCTCGCGGTGGCCCCTGTCGACCAGGATGGCCAGCTGCACGGCCGTGGGCCTGCCGAGGTCGTTGAGCGCGTCGAGCGCGGCGCGGACCGAACGGCCGGAGAAGAGCACGTCGTCGACCAGGACGACGACCTTGCCGTCGATGCCGTCGGCGGGCAGGTCGGTACGGCCGAGCGGGCGCGCGGGCCGCAGCCTGAGGTCGTCGCGGTACATGGTGATGTCGATCGAGCCGACGGGAACCTTCACGTCTTCGAACTGCTCGATGCGCTCGGCGAGCCGGCCGGCGAGAGTGGCGCCGCGGGTCGGGATGCCGAGGAGGACGACGCCGTCGGCGCCCTTGGTGCGCTCGAGGATCTCGTGCGCGATGCGGGTCAGCGCCCGGTGGATGTCCGGGCCTTCGAGAACGGCCCTGGGTTCGGACATGGGTGTAGCTCACCACCTTTCCCGCCTCACAGGACGGGGCTTAAAAGGGTGTTGGGTCGCAGCCACAATACCAGCGCCACCAGCTACGACGTGCGGGGGTGGCCCTGGAGCCGGTGTGGTCTTTCACACGTTGTAGCCGGCGGGTCACGTTGGAGGCTCGGCTTCGCCGGATCCGTCAGCGCATCAGGGCCGTCAAGTCGACCGCAAAGATCATGCGCGCGCAGGAGATCGTCGGGGGCGCGGAGGCGCTCAAGCACGGTTGAACGATTTGGCAAATCCGGACAAAAGAGATAAAACCTCCTCCAAGTCTTTCTCGGGAGGTCCCGGCATGGCCCTGTCGGCACGCGAACGCCAGATCCTCGACGCCATCGCGCGTCAGTTCGCCACAGAGGAGCCCGCGCTGGCGCGTGGCTTCTCCGAGCACGGTCGTGGCCGGGTGACCGCCGAGCGCATCGAGGGGCGCCGGGATGCCTGGCCCGTCGCCCTCATCGCGGTCTGCCTGGCCGTCTTCGCGGTCGTCCTGCTCGTGTCAGGCAACCCGCGCACCTGAGCCGTCGTCCTGCCCCTGCCCGGCGACCCGCGCCTGAGCCGCCGTCCTGCTCCTGCCGGGCGACCTGCGGCGCCCCCGAGGCCGGGGCCGGGACCCGCTCCACGGCCCTGAGCTGGGCGTTTTAGGGGGCTCCCCGGAGGGGAGGTCACCCGACGTCATATGACATCGGGGGATTTCCGCGTCGGGGGGCGCCATGGGAGGACCGCGGGAGCCGGCGGACAGCGGCCTCGGCACGGTCGAGTCCGCGCGCGCCGGTGTCACCGAGGGACCGGGACGCAGCCTCGGCCTCGGCGCGGCCATCGCCCTGGTGATCGGGAACGTGGTCGGCACCGGAATCTTCCTGCTGCCCGCCTCCCTGGCCGCCTTCGGCACCGTCAGCATCGTGGCGATGGGCGCGGTGACCGTCGGCGCCATCGCGATGGCGATGGTCTTCGGCAGGCTGGGCGCGCGCATCCCCGCGGCCGGAGGGCCCTACGCCTACGCGCGCGACGCCTTCGGCGAGTTCGCCGGCTTCTGGAACGCCTGGTCGTTCTGGCTGACCGCGTGGATCGGCAACGCGGCGATCGCGGTCGCGTGGGTCGGCTACGTCCAGCACTTCGTCCGCGAGCTCTTCGGCCTCGACTGGGGCGCCACCGCCGCCGCGATCGTCATCGCGCTGGTGGGGGTCTGGATCCCGGCGGCGGTCAACCTGAGGGGCGCCAGGAACATGGCCGCCTTCCAGGTCGTCACCACCGTCCTGAAGTTCGCGCCGCTGCTGTTCGTGGCGGTCGTCGGCCTGTTCTTCGTCCAGGGCGCCAACTTCGGCCCCTTCAACGCCACCGGCGGCAACCTCGTCGCCGCCGTCTCCCTGGCGGGCGCGGTGGCCCTGTTCATCTACTCGGGTGTGGAGAGCGTCTCCATCGCCGCCGAGAAGGTCAAGGACCCGGTCCGCAACATCGGGCGGGCCAGCGTCATCGGCGTGCTCGCCTGCGCCGTGCTCTACATGCTGAGCACGGTGGCGGTCATGGGCACCGTGCCGTACGCCAGGCTGACGGAGTCGTCGGCCCCGTTCGCCGACGCGATCAACAACATGTTCGGCGGCTCGGCGGGCGGGGTCGCCATGGCCGCCTGCGCCATAGTCTCCGGCATCGGCGCGCTCAACGGGTGGACCATGCTGGTCGCCGAGATGCCCAAGGCCGCGGCCCAGGACGGGATGTTCCCCGACTTCTTCGCCAGGGAGTCGCCGCGCGGCGCGCCCGTCGTCGGCATCCTCGTCGGCAGCATCCTGACCTCGCTCATGCTGCTGGTGGCCTACTCGTCGAAGAACGCCTTCAACACGATCGTGCTGCTGGCCTCCTTCACCACCGTCATCCCGTACTTCTTCTCCGCGTGCGCCCAGCTGTTCTGGCTGGTGACGGGCGAGCGCGAGGTGCGCAGGGGACGCCTGGCCCGCGACCTGGTCATCACCGTCGTCGCGCTGGTGTTCGCGTTCTGGATGGCGTACGGCTCGGGCGCCGAGGCCGTGCTCGGCGGCACGCTGATGCTCCTGGTGGGGGTGCCCGTCTACATCTGGGTGAAATCCAGGCGCGGCGAGTACGGGCCGAAAGTCTAGGAAGGAACCTAGGTATGACCTTTCATGTCGATTCCGAGGTGGGCAGGCTCTCCCAGGTCCTGCTCCACAAGCCCGAACTGGCGCTGAAGCGGCTCACCCCGACGAACAAGGACGACTTCCTCTTCGACGACGTGCTGTGGGTGCAGCGCGCGGTGGAGGAGCACGAGGAGTGGCAGCAGACGCTGCGCGACCGGGGCATCAAGGTCCACATGCTGGCCGACCTCCTGCGCGAGACGCTCGACATCCCCGAGGCGCGCAAGCACATCCTCGACCACGTCGTCGACGAGCGCTGGCACGGGCCGCTGGCCACCGACGCCATCCGCAACACGCTCGACGCGATGGCGTCCAGGGACCTGCAGCAGTTCCTGACCGGCGGCATCACCAAGAGCGAGATCATGGAGCGCGGGGCCGACCCCAAGAGCGTCGCCTTCCACGCGCTCGACGGCAACGACTTCGTCCTGCCCCCGCTGCCCAACCACCTGTTCACCCGCGACACCTCCTGCTGGATCTACAACGGGGTGTCGATCAACGCGATGCGCAAGAAGGCCAGGCAGGCCGAGACGATCAACTTCGAGGCCGTCTACGCCTACCATCCGATGTTCGCGTCCGAGGCGGACAGGTTCCAGGTGTGGATGCCGGGCACCAAGGTCGCGCCCGCCACCATGGAGGGCGGCGACGTGCTGGTCATCGGGCGGGGGGCGGTGCTCATCGGGATGAGCGAGCGCACCCAGCCGCAGGCCGTCGAGATGCTCGCCCGCAACCTGTTCGCCAAGGGCGCGGCCAAGAAGATCGTCGCGCTGAACATGCCGAAGGCGCGGGCGTTCATGCACCTCGACACGGTCATGACCAACGTCGACGTGGGCGTGTTCACCAAGTACGCGGGCCTGGGCATGCTGCCCTCCTACACGATCGAGCCCGGCGACAACGAGAAGGAACTCAAGGTCACCGACCACCCGGCCGAGGACATGCACAAGGCCATCGCCAGGGCGCTCGACCTCGACGACATCAAGGTCCTCACCGCCACCCAGGACGTCTACGCCGCCGAGCGCGAGCAGTGGGACGACGGGTGCAACGTGCTGGCCATCGAGCCGGGTGTGGTCGTCGCCTACGAGCGCAACACCACCACCAACAACTATCTGCGCGACAACGGCATCGAGGTCATCACCATCCGCGGCAGCGAGTTGGGCCGCGGCAGGGGCGGGCCGCGCTGCATGAGCTGCCCGCTCGAACGGGAGGGCATCTGACCATGGGCTTCAACCTGCGCAACCGCAACTTCCTCAAGGAGCTCGACTTCACTCCCGCGGAGTTCGCCTTCCTGCTCACCCTCGCCGCCGAGCTCAAGCGGGCCAAGTACGCCGGAACCGAACGGCAGCGGCTCAGGGGCAAGAACATCGCGCTGATCTTCGAGAAGACCTCGACCCGCACCCGCTGCGCCTTCGAGGTCGCCACGCACGACCAGGGCGGGCACGTCACCTACCTCGACCCGTCCGGCTCGCAGATGGGCCACAAGGAGTCGGTCAAGGACACCGCCCGCGTCCTGGGCAGGATGTTCGACGGCATCGAGTACCGGGGCTCCAAGCAGGAGTACGTCGAGGAGCTGGCCGCCTACGCGGGCGTCCCCGTCTGGAACGGCCTGACCGACGAGTGGCACCCCACCCAGATGCTCGCCGACATGCTCACCATGCGGGAGCACAGCGACAAGCCGCTGCGCGAGATCTCCTTCGCCTACCTCGGCGACGCCCGCAACAACATGGGCAACTCGCTGCTGGTGACGGGGGCGATGTTCGGCATGGACGTGCGCCTCGTGGCGCCCAGGTCGCTGCAGCCGGACGCCGACATGGTCGTCAAGCCCGCCACCGACCTGGCCAAGCAGACCGGCGCGACGGTGACGATCACCGACGACGTCGACCAGGGCGTCAAGGACGTCGACTACCTCTACACGGACGTGTGGGTCTCGATGGGCGAGCCGAAGGAGGTCTGGGACGAGCGGATCAGGCTGCTGCGGCCGTACCAGATCAACGACGAGGTGGTGGCGGCGACGGGCAACGACGGCGTCAAGGTGATGCACTGCCTGCCCGCCTTCCACAACAGGGAGACCAGGATCGGCGAGGACATCTACGAGAAGACGGGACTCGATGCGCTGGAGATCACCGAGAGCGTCTTCGAGTCGCCCCGCTCGATCGTCTTCGACCAGGCCGAGAACCGCCTGCACACCATCAAGGCCATCATGGTGGCCACCTTGGGGAGCTGACATGCCTGCCATCACCGCCCCCGGGGCGTACACCATCAAGGCACCTGCACACTTCGCCACCCTGGGGAGCTGACATGCGAGTCTTGGTGGCCTTCGGGGGGAACGCGCTCATGCGGCGCGGCGAGCGGCCCGATGCCCACACGCAGCAGGCCAACGTCGCCGTGGCCGTCAGGACGCTCGCCAAGGTCGCCGAGCGGCACGAGCTGATCATCACGCACGGCAACGGCCCGCAGGTGGGCGTGCTGGCGATGGAGAGCGCCAACGACTCCAACCTGACCAGGCCCTACCCGTTCGACGCGCTGGGCGCCGAGACGCAGGGCATGATCGGCTACTGGATGCTGCAGGCGCTGCAGAACGGCCTGCCGGGCCGCCAGGTGATCGCGCTCGTCACCCAGACCCTCGTCTCCGCCGTCGACCCCGCCTTCTCCGACCCGACCAAGTTCGTCGGCCAGGTCTACGAGCAGGCGGAGGCGGAGAAGCTGGCCGCGGAGTACGGCTGGACCGTCAAGCCCGACGGCCAGTACTGGCGCCGGGTGGTGCCCTCGCCCAAGCCGCAGCGCGTGGTCGAGACCCGGCTGATCCGCAAGCTGGTGCGCGACGGCGTCACCGTCGTCTGCGCGGGCGGCGGCGGCGTGCCCGTCATCCGCGACGAGAACGGCCGCCTGACGGGCGTCGAGGCCGTCATCGACAAGGATCTGACGGGCTCGCTGCTCGCCGAGGCCCTGGAGTGCGACGCCTTCCTCATCCTGACCGACGTCCCGCGCGTCATGCGCGACTTCGGCACCCCCCAGCAGACCGAGATCGGCCACACCACGCCGCACGAGCTGCGTTCGATCGACTTTCCCGCCGGGTCCATGGGCCCGAAGGTGGAGGCGGTCTGCAGGTTCGTGGAGACCACGGGCGACATGGCCGCGATCGGGAAGCTGGACCAAGCCTTGGAGATCCTGGACGGCAAGGCGGGCACGATCATCACGCCCAACGCCACCTGGCCGCTGTCCAGCACGTTGTAGGGAGGGGCCCGTGGCGCTGGCCGAGCGGCTGTTCCGCACCAAGCCCACCGAGCAGATCGTGGCGGAGGGCGGGCATGGAGAGGGCGGCGACCTGCGCCGCACCATGTCCCTCTGGCAGCTGACGCTGTTCAGCGTCGGCGCCACGCTGGGCACGGGGATCTTCGTCATCCTCGGCCAGGCGGTCCCGAAGGCAGGGCCCGCGGTGGTGCTGGCCTTCGTGCTGGCCGCCGTCACGGCGCTGTTCTCGGCCCTGTCCTACGCCGAGCTGGCCGGGACCATCCCGGTGTCGGGCTCGTCCTACTCCTACGCCTACGCCACCCTCGGCGAGATCGTGGCGTGGGTGTGCGGCTGGTGCCTGATGCTGGAGTACGCGGTCTCGGTCGCGGCCGTGGCCGTGGGATGGGGCGAGTACCTCAACACCTTCCTCGAAGGCGCCTTCGGCTGGACGCTGCCCGCCGCGATCACCCACTCCCCCGGCGACCAGGGCGGTGTGGTCAATGTCACGGCCATCCTGATCGTCGTGCTGGCCACCTGGCTGCTGCTGCGCGGCACCTCCGAGTCGGCCACGGCGAACATGATCTTCGTCTACATCAAGGTCGCGGTGCTGGCCTTCTTCTGCGTGGTCGCCTTCACCGCCTTCAACTCGGGGAACTTCGCCCCGTTCGCCCCGATGGGCGTCGCCGGCATCACCGCCGCGGCCTCCCAGGTGTTCTTCTCCTACATCGGCTTCGACGCCGCCTCCACCGCGGGCGAGGAGGCCAAGAACCCCAAGCGGGACCTGCCGCTGGCGATCATCCTGTCGCTGGCCATCGTGACGGTGATCTACGTCGCGGTCGCCATGGCCGCGATCGGCGCCATGCCGTGGACCGACTTCGACCCCGAAAGCACCGAGGCCAGCCTGGCGCTCATCGTCGACCTGGCCACCGGCGCCACCTGGCCGGGGCTCATCGTCTCCTTCGGCGCGGTCATCGCGATCGCCAGCGTCGTCATCACCGTGCTGTACGGCCAGACCCGCATCCTGTTCGCGATGTCACGCGACGGGCTGATCCCCAAGATCTTCCAGAAGGTCAACCCGCGCCGCCAGGTGCCCATGGCCAACACGCTCATCGTCTGCCTGTTCGTCAGCGTCCTGGCCGGGTTCGTGAAGCTCGGGCAACTGGCCGAGGCGACCAGCATCGGCACCCTGTTCGCCTTCGCCATCGTCAACGTCGGGGTGCTGGTGCTCCGCCGTACCCGGCCCGACCTGCCGCGTAGCTTCCACACGCCGCTGTTCCCCGTCACGCCGGTCCTCGGCGTGATCTTCTGCCTGTACCTCATGTACGAGCTGGCGTGGGTCACGTGGGTGGCGTTCCTGCTGTGGATGGCCGTGGGCCTGCTGGCCTACTTCCTGTACGGCTACAGCCATTCGCGGCTCAACACCGGGAGCGTCCGATGAACCTCGATCACGTCCTGGCCGGGTTCCTGCCCGATTCGCGCGGCCACGACGGCCTGGCGCTGGCCGAACTGCTGGCCGTGCAGGCGGACGCGCGTCTGACGGTCGCCACCATCCAGCCCCCGCCATGGGGCTCGCCCGGCCCCGGCAAAGCCGACGAGAGCGCCTGGCGCGCCTACCTCAAGGAGCAGGCCGAGACGGGCTTCGAGCAGGCCCGGCAGCGACTGGGCGAGCGGGCCGACTATGTCACCCACTCCCACAGGGGCAGCGGGCGCGGACTGGTGGAGGTGGCGCGCTCCTGCGGCGCCGACGTCGTGGTGATCGGCTCGGGCCCGCGAGGAGCCAAGGGGCACATCTCCCTCGGCAGCACGGCCGACCAGCTGCTGCACGCCTCTCCCGTGCCGGTGCTGCTGACGCCCAAGGGCTACGCCGAGCGGATGCCGGGACGGATCGACCGGCTGACCGTGGCGTACCGGCGCACTCCTGGCTGCGACGCGGCGCTCACCATCGCGACGACGGCGGCCACCGAGCTGGCCGTACCGCTGCGCCTGGTGACGCTGGTCGTCGGCGCGGGCCGGGCCAAGATCGAGCAGCGGATGCTGGAGGGCCTGCGCGCGCAGGCCATGACCGACCTCGAGAAGGCGGCCTCGGGCCGGCTGCCGGACGTGGCGGTCGAGACGCTGGAGGGCAGGAACGTCGCCCTGGCCCTGGGCGAGACGGACTGGCTGGACGGCGAGCTGATCATCCTTGCCTCCAGCGAATCGGGACCCCTGCGGCGGGTCTTCCTCGGCGACACCTCGGTCAAGATCATAAGGGCGGCGCCGCGTCCTGTCCTGGTTCTGACCCGACAGCCTGTGGGCTCTCGGCAATCAGTGACGAAGTAGGGTTACCTACGGGACAACAGTGACGTTTGAGGCGGACCCTCCCGGACCGGATTCGGCATCTTTTTTCCAATCAGCTTGACCTTAGGCGTCCACAGCTTTACCGTCACTGTCCGTAACCACACCTCGCGGCGTTCTGGGGTAAACCCCCAGTCGCTCGGCTACCGAAGGTGCCCATACAGGCACCCACCCCCCGGTGGTCCAGGCATTCGTCGCAAGGGAGCACAATCTACTGAGAGCAGCACATACACGAGCCGGGGGGCCACACGATGCCGTCTGAGTACGCCAAGTCGCTGGGTGCACGACTCCGCGCCATCCGCACCCAGCAGGGCCTGTCCCTGCACGGAGTCGAAGAGAAGTCGCGTGGACGCTGGAAGGCCGTCGTCGTGGGTTCCTACGAGCGTGGCGACCGGGCGGTCACGGTGCAGAAGCTTGCCGAGCTTGCCGATTTCTACGGCGTGCCGGTTTCCGAACTGCTGCCCGGGGGTGCGGCGCCCAGCCCGCTCGGGCCGACGCCGAAGCTTGTCATCGACCTGGAGCGCCTGGCGACGCTGCCCAAGGAGAAGGCGGGAGCCCTGGCGCGCTACGCGGCCACCATCCAGAGCCAGCGTGGCGACTACAACGGCAAGGTCCTTTCGATCCGTCAGGAGGACCTGCGTTCGCTTGCCGTCATCTATGACAAGTCGCCCAGTGAGCTGACCGAGGAGCTCATCAGCTGGGGTGTGCTGGACGCCGAGGCCCGCAGGGCCGTCGAGTCCTTCTAAGGCTGGTCGAAAGGGCGCTTCCCGGAGGCTTCGGGAGGCGCCCTTTCGCACACCTGCCTTGACGGGGTCTCGCGGCTTCCCGACTTCCCCGGCATCCCGGCATTCCCGCATCCCCGGCATTCCCGCATCCCCGCATCCCCGGCATTCCCGCATCCCCGCACCCCCGCATCCCCGCACCCCGGCACCCCGGCTTCCCGCGGACCCGCGGGTGCTCGCGATGGCCGACGACGAGCGAGTCGAGCTGCGCGCGCCGTACGGATCGCAGGTCCGCGCGGCGGGACGACGCGGGGTCAGGCGCCTGCGTGGCGGGCGAACTCCCACGGGTCGTGCGCGGAGAACACCCGCACCTCGTCGGCGTGGTCGCGCACCAGCTCCCGCAACCGTTCCTGGTTGGCGATCCGCAGCTCGCCGTCCACCTGCGAGTCGAGTTGCACGATGTCGAACAGGGGGTGCGACTCGGGCTCCGCGGGGTCGACTTCCCTGTGGTAGAAGTACGCGTCGCCCGCGTGCAGCCACCAGCCGTCGCCGTCCCTGACGGCCACGGCGGCGTGCCCGGCGGTGTGTCCGCCCAGTGGCACCAGCAGGAAGTCGTCCGTCAGGCCGCGTAGTGGCTGGGTGCCCGCGAAGCCGTACCACTCCTCCCCCGCGCCCGTGCCGTACAGCTGCCAGATGGGCCCGTGCGACCAGTGAGCGGGACGGTAGCGGCGGCTCGGGGCCCCGGCCATCGCCGCGGCGTGCTCGGCCGCCAGGACGTGCACCTCGGCCTCGGGGAAGTCGGGCAGCCCGCCCGCGTGGTCGACGTCGAGGTGGGTGAGCACGATGTGGCGCACGTCCGCCGGATCGTGGCCGAGGTCGGCGAGCCGGCGGAGGGCGGTCTCGCCCCTGTCGAGCCGGGGGGCGACCAGTTCCACCCACTCCGGGTCGAGGACCCGGCCCGGCTGTTCGACCGAGTCGACGCCGAGGCCCGTCTCGACCAGGACGAGGCCGTGGACGTCGGTCTCGACCAGCAGCGCGTGGCTGACGGCGGCGGCTGGCTCGAGTCCTGCGTAGGTGGGGTCGACGGTGCGCATGGAGGCTAGGTTCAGATGGTGAACTTTCGTCATGGACCTAGACTGCGACTTGAAGCGCGGTTCAAGTCAAGGGGGCGTCACGGGTGCTGCTCGACATCGGCGAGGTGGCCCAGCGGTCCGGTCTGGCGCCCTCGGCGCTGCGGTTCTACGAGCGCAAGGGGCTGATCAGCGCGACGGGGCGGAACGGTCTGCGGCGCACGTACGAGCCGGAGACGCTCAGCCGGCTGGCGTTGATCGCCTGCGCGAGGAGCGCGGGGTTCACGCTGACGGAGATCGGCCGGCTGCTGCACGCCAAACCGTCCGACGAGGCGCTGCGCGAACGGATCGCGGAGAAGGCGAGCGAGCTGGACGAACGCATCGAGCGGCTCACCAGGATGCGCGACAGCCTCCGCCACGCGGCCTCGTGCACCCATGACCCGCTCGTCGCGTGCCCGGAGTTCAAGCAGGTGGTCCAGGGAACCGAGCCGGGGCTCGCGCCGCGTGTGCCCGCAGTTGGTGGTTGACGGAGCCGGGTGAGCAGCGGCCACGTCAGCCGCCGCAGCTCGTTCACGCAGTTCAGGCAGGTGGCTCAGGGAATCCGGTGAGCCGACGCAGATCGCGCGCCAGCGCTGCGGCTCCGACAAGGCGCTCCTTCTCGGCGCCCCAGCGTCGGGTTGGCTGATCGGATCGCCAGGGCCCCGTCGAGATCCACCACCTGCGAGGCTGCTGCGCCGAGCAGACTGGCCAGGACCGCGCGGGCCACTGGCGCCTCGACCCGCGGACCCACCGCGACCTCCGCCAGGATCAGCACCGACATCCCCCAGTCCAGCGCGGGCGGTCCCTGCCTGGCGTCGGCCCAGTCGATCACCACCGGCCCGCGTGGCGTCAGCAGCACGTTCTCCGGATGCAGGTCGAGGTGCAGGACGCTGCCCGCCGGACCGGTCGCGTCCAGCGGGGGGAGGGCGTGCAGACGGTGCAGCAACCCGGCGAGTGCCTCGCCGGCCTCGCCCGAGGTGATCACGCCGTCCTGGAGCGCTTCGGCCATGGTCGGGCCGGACAGCCGTTCCACGAGCAGATCGCCGTTCGCGCGCGGGCCGACGCCCGACGCCGCACAGCCGAGATCACCGTTCGCGCTGAGGTCGGCTCCCGACGCCGCACGGCCATGATCGCCGTTCGCGCCGGGGTAGACCCGCGGGACCGGATAGCCGTAATCACCGTTCGCGCCGGGGTCGACGCGCGGGACCGGATAGCCGTGGCGGAAGACGTGGGACATCACGGCCGCTTCGGCGGAGGCGTCGCGACCATCTCGGTAACGGCGCAGGACCCATGCGTCGTCGACCGCGAACACATCCGCGGTACGGCCGGAGCCGATGAGGGGACCGGGCTGCATGTCAGAAGCATAGGGCGGCCCTCCACCACCGCGATCTTGCCAACCCCGCGCGGTTGGCGGACGACCGCGGCGGCGCCGTAGCTCACATCCGCGGCTCGCCAGAGGGCGGCACCCGGCAGCGCTGCCCCAAGCGCAAGCACGGCGGCCGAGCCGGACGACCCGCGAGGCGTTTCACCCTCCCACCGACGAGAATGACGCGCCCTGCCGCAGGTGAAGCCAGAGATCCGGGGTCTCACCGTGTCAGGCGTTCAGGTACCGGGGTTTCCCGACCTGCCGGTGGTGCTGCGCTCCTCAAGCACCAGCATTCGGGTTTCTCGACCTGCCGATGGTGCTGGGCTCCTCAACCTTCCAGCATTGGGGGTTCTCGACCGGCTAGGGGGTTCTCGACCTGCCAAGCGTTCGGGTGCCGGGGTTTCCCGACCTGGCGGTGGCGCTGGGCTCCTCAACCCAGCATTCGGGTTTCTCGACCGGCCAGGGTTCAGGGGCTCTCGGCCTGCCAGGCGTCCGGGTGCCGGAGGAACGGGTCTCTTGGCCTGGCCGGGGCCACTGAGCAACGCCAGGGCGCGGGCTGCTTTTCGCGCCCGGACAGGCGGTCCTTCGACCCGCCAGGGGTAGGTGGTCCCCCAGCCCGCCAGGGTCACGGGCCTCGCACCGCGCCGAGGGCCTGGGGTCTCACCGGGGGGATGGAGGCTCTCAGCCCCCATCCGTCGAGGCGGACGCGGGCTTGATCGCGACGATGCCCTGGCTCACCGAGGGGGTTGGGGGCTCTCAGCCTGCCAGGGGGATGTGGACGGGAAGGGCCGGTTGCCCAGGGATGTCGAGGAGCTCCTCGACCGTCGAGACGAACGTCTCCGCCTCGGCCACCAGCTCGTCGGCGTCGGCAAGCGTCACGCCGCGCACCATGCCTGCCTCGGCGGCGGCGCGCTTTTCGGCGCTGACGGAGAAGTAAGCCGCCCACTCGGCGAGCCTGGGCTCGACCTCGGGCAGCAACTCCCACGCGCTGCGCAGCCTGCGCCTGCGCCCCTCCATCGGGCGGGGACGGGCGGCGAGGATCGCCGCCGCCGCGCGCAGGGCGGCGAGGTGCGCGGCGATGTAGCGGGCGGCGGGGGTGCGGGCCGTCACTGCGTCGGCCAGGCAGGTCCGTGAGTCGGTGAGGTGCGCCCTGACTGCGGGCGACAGGCGGGGCCCGCGCGGGTCGCTGAGCCTTGTCGTCATGCCAGCCTCCTTTGAGGGGTCTTGGCGGCTCCCGGCGTTTCCGCCGGTGAAGCCAACACTGGCAGACCCCACCGACATTTCCGCCGGGCGACCGGACGAGGAGCTTCCCCTCTCCCCGTCCGGTCAAGGCGCGCCCACTCGTCTCCGCCGACGACGAGGACGTGCCTTTCGCCCGTGGAACCTGACCGCGGGCCCCGCATGGGGGTAGCGGGAACCCGCGACCAGGCTCTTCGACGTGAGCCGCGAGCCTCACGTCACTCCGTCGAACATAATTTCGATGACCTTGAATGTCAACCGATTCCGCGAACACAGGTTCGATCACTGCGCCTCACCTGCGGAAACGACGGAACCCCCGGAGTGTCGCCGCCGGGAAGGTCCTCCGGGCGCCCGCGGCCCGACCAGGGCGGGCATGGCGCGAGCGCGGCACGAGCGCGGACAGAGAAGCCGGACGGCCGTTCGCGTACACGTAGGTCTGCGAATACGGGTGGCTCAGGGAGTCTGGTCCGCGCGGGTGAGGGCGCCGGAAGGGCACAGCGTGAGCGCGCGGGCGACCGCGGCCTCGGCCTCGGGAGGCACCTCGGCGACCTTCAGCACGACCAGCCCCTCGTCCTCGTCCTGGTCGAAGACCAGCGGCGCGGTCAGCACGCACATGCCCGCCCCGATGCAGACACTCCTGTCGGCGTTGACCTTCACCACGCCACCCGCAGGGAGTGGACGCCGTAGATGCTCATGTCCGTTCGCATGGGAACCTCCTCGGCCGGGACCGCCAGCCGCAACGTGGGGAAGCGCCTGAGCAGCGCGGGGTAGGCGACGCGCATCTCGATCCTGGCCAGCTGCTGGCCGAGGCACTGGTGGATGCCGTGCCCGAAGGTCAGGTGGCCGCTCGCGGGCCGCCGTACGTCCAGGACGGCGGGGTCGGGGAAGCGCCCGGGGTCGCGGTTGGCGGCGGGGATGGACAGCGCGACGCAGTCTCCCGCCCTGATGAGGGTGCCGTCGACGGTGACGTCCTCCGTCGCGGTCCTCATCGGGCCGAAGTGGATGATCGACAGGTAGCGCAGCAGTTCCTCCACCGCGTTGTCGATCACTGAGGGGTCGTCGCGGACGAGCGCGAGCTGTTCGGGGTTCTGCAGCAGCGCGAACGTGCCGAGCCCGAGCATGTTGGCGGTGGTCTCGTGCCCCGCCACCAGCAGCAGGAAGCCCATGCCCGCGATCTCGTCGTCGTTCAGCTCGCCCCCGCCGATCAGCCCGGTGAGCATGTCGTTCCCCGGCTCGGCGCGCTTGCGCTCGATGAGGGTGTAGACGTACTTGATCAGGTCGCCGACCGTCGCCGCGAGTTCCTCGGGCGAGCTCTCCAGTCGCAGCAGCCGCGACGAGTCGCGCTGGAACTGCTCCCTGTCCTCGTACGGCACGCCGAGCAGCTCGCAGATGACCAGCGAGGGGATCGGCAGCGCGAAGGACCGCACCAGGTCGGTGGGCGGCCCCTGGCGTTCCATGTCGTCGAGGCAGTCGGCGGCGATCTCCTCGATGCGGGACTTGAGCAGGTTCATCCTGCGCACGGTGAACTGCCCGGTGAGTAGCCGCCGGTAGTGCGTGTGGTCGGGCGCGTCCATGCGGAGGAAGAACCCCGGCGGCACCTCCCCCTCCGGCAGCCGCCGCGACGCGAGGAGCGGATGCATGCGCCGGGGGTTGTTGCTGAACCGAGGATCGGCCAGTACGGCACGGCCCGCCGCGTGCCCTGTCACGAGCCAGCCCTGGTGCCCGTCCGCGAACGTCAGCGGCCGCACCGGCGCGGGGTCGTCGAACAGCTCGTCGGGCGGGTCGAACGTGCGCTGACGGGTCATCGGGTAGGACATGCCGTACTCCTTCGTGAGATCCGCACTCCTCCCAGAAAACATCACCGAATGCAAAAATTCAATCAGTGCAATACATTGGTTGCATGATGGACGAGGCTGGGCTCAGAGCGCGCAAAAAGGCGAAGACCAGGCGGGCGCTCGTCGAGGGCGCGATGCGGCTGTTCGCCGAGAAGGGGTTCGAGCAGACCACTCTCGCGGAGATAGCCGCCTCGGCCGAGGTGTCGACCCGCACGTTCTTCAGCTACTTCGCCGGCAAGGAGGACGTCGTCTTCTTCGACGCCGAGGAGCGACTCGAACGGACCCTCGCCATCGTCGGCCGGAGGGAGGAGGGCGAGTCGGTGGCGCTGCTGCTGTTGCGGGTGGTCGAAGCAAGCGTCAGCTGGGAGGACGACCTCGCCCACCGGCTCGCGACCGAGCGCTTCCGGCTGGTGATGACGGTGCCCGCGCTCCAGGCGAGGGCGCTGCACCTGCTGTTCGAGAGCCAGCAACGGATGGCCGACGCCCTGTGCGCCGCCTATCCGGACGAGCTCGACCCGGTGTCGGCGGCGGCGGCTGTGGGGGCGATGGTCGGCGCGGCGAAGCTGGCGGCCGTCATGAGCCTGGCCAAGGGCGAGCCGTACCCGCAGGCGTGGGCGGCGGTGCGCAGGGCGGCCCAGGTCGTCGCCAGCGGCCTCGACTCGCTGAGCCACCCCGCGAGAGAGACCGTCTGACACCCCGCTCCTGCGCGCCGACGGCCCCACGACCGGCCAGGCACCCGGGGCCAGGGCAGGGATCCCCACGCGGGTCCTCACGAAGGCACAGGTCCTCACGAAGGCGCGGGTCCTCACGAAGGCACAGGTCGGTTCGGCGCGTCCCGTGTCAGTGGGACCCGCCCTCAGATCGGGGAGCCGCAGGGGCGTGTTCGGCCGTGAAGGACGCGTGTCAGGGAACCCGCCCTCCGATCAGGGGGCGTGTTCGGCCGTGAAGGCGGCGGCGTCCCATGTGCCGCCGAGCTGCCCCGCCAGAGCGGTTCGGGCGGTGGCCAGGAAGCTCTCGCGGTCGCCGTTCGCGCAACCCTGCGGCAGGGCACCCAGGAGCGGCGCGTCCGCGACGGCGGGAAGGTCGGCGAGGTTGCAGCGGGCCGCCAGATCGGGCGCGGTGGGCCAGCTGCCGATGACCAGGCCGCGGAGGGGAAGGCCGCGCGCCCTCAGCGCCTCGGCGGTCAGGGCCGTGGTGTTCAGGGTGCCGAGTCCCGCGGTGGTGACGACCAGGACGGTGACGTCGACACCCAGGTCACCGAGTTCCGCCACCACGTCGGCGAAGGTGGCGCCCTCGTCGTCGTAGCGGACCAGCAGGCCCCCCGCGCCTTCGACCAGGACGAGGTCGTGGTCCTCAGCCAGCTCGGCGGCTGCTTCGGCCGCCTGACGGGGGCGCACGACCGGCAGCCCGCTGCGGCGGGCGGCGGTGGCGGGGGCGAGCGGTTCGGGGTAGCGCGCCAGCTCGCGACGGGTCACGGGTCCCGCGAGGCGGGCGACCTGGTCGACGTCGCAGAGCTCGCCCGCGGCCAGGCCGGTCTGAGCCGCCTTCACCGCGGCGATGTCGCAAAGCTCGCTGGGAGCCGGGCCGCTCCGAGCCGGTTTCAGTACGGCGATGTCGCAGAGCTCGCCCGCGGCCAGGCCGGTCTGAGCTGGTTTCAGTACGGCGACGCCGCGCCCTGCCGCGATCGCCAGTGCGGCGATGGCGGCGGTGACCACGGTCTTGCCGATCTCGGTGCCGGTGCCGGTGACGGCGAGCACGCTCATGGGCTCTCTCCTGCGAAGGTCATCCCGCGGCCGCGGCCGCCGTCAGTGCGGTCGTGATCCGGGCCAGGTCGGTGTCGTCGACGACGTAGGGCGGCATGGTGTAGACGAGGTCGCGGAACGGGCGGATCCACACGCCGTGACGCGCGGCGGCGCGCGTGGCGGCGGTCCTGTCGACCTCGTGGTCGAGCTGGATGACGCCGATGGCGCCGAGCACCCTGACGTCACGCACCCCGCTCAGCTCGCGGGCGGGGGCCAGCCCGGTTCGCAGCCCCTTCTCGATCCGGTCGACCTGCCGCTCCCACGCCTGGTCCGACAGCAGGTCGAGCGAGGCGTTGGCGACGGCGGCGGCCAGCGGGTTGGCCATGAAGGTGGGGCCGTGAGCGAGCACGGGGAAGTCGCCGCGGCTGATGCCGCACGCCACCTCGGACGTGCACAGGGCGGCGGCCATGGTGAGGTAGCCGCCGGTGAGCGCCTTGCCCACGCACATCACGTCCGGCGCCACACCGGCGTGGTCGGCCGCGAACAGCGCGCCGGTCCTGCCGAAACCGGTGGCGATCTCGTCGAACACCAGCAGGACCCCGTGGGCGTCGCACAGCTCGCGCAGCACCCGCAGATAGCCGGGTGACAGGAAGCGCATGCCGCCCGCGTTCTGCACCACCGGCTCGACGATGACGGCCGCCAGCTCGTGCGCGTGCCGTTCGATCAACTCGGCCAGGTGCGCGGTGTAGGCGAGGTCGGGTTCGGTGTCGAACCCGGTGGGAGGGGCGTCGGCGAAGACCTGGCGGGGCAGGACGCCGGTCCACAGTGAGTGCATGCCGCCTTCGGGATCGCAGACGGACATCGGCTGGAAGGTGTCTCCGTGATACCCGCCGCGCCAGGTCAGCAGGCGGTGCTTGCCCCGGTGGCCGAGGGAGCGCCAGTACTGCAGGCACATCTTGACCGCCACCTCGACCGCGACCGAGCCCGAGTCGGCCAGGAAGACGTGTTCCAGCGGGTCGGGGGTGATCTCGGCGAGGCGGGCGGCCAGCCGTATCGCGGGCTCGTGGGTGAGCCCGCCGAACATCACGTGGCTCATCCGGCCCAGCTGGTCACGCACCGCCGCGTCCAGGACGGGATGCCCGTACCCGTGGATGGCGGCCCACCAGGAGGACATCGCGTCCACCAGCTCGACCTGACCCTCGATCGGCTGGGCCAGCCGCAGCCGCACCCCCGCCGCCGACTCGACCAGCAGGGGCGGCTCGATGCCCGGCATGGGCGCGTAAGGGTGCCAGACATGGCGGCGGTCCAGCTCCCGCAGCCGCCGCACGTCACGCATTGGGCGGCAGGTCGGTGCCGGCACCGCGGCGGCGCAGCGCCACCGAATCGGCGTGAGCCTCGCGGCGGTGCTCGGGCAGCGTGGCCGACCCCGCCGCCTCCACCTCGAAACCGGCGTCGGCGATCATGTCCAGGTCGGCCTTGCCCGGCTGCCCCTCGCTGGTCAGGTAGTCGCCGAGGAAGATCGAGTTCACCACGTGGAGCGCGAACGGCTGCAGGCTGCGCAGGTGGATCTCGCGGCCCCCGGCCAGGCGCACCTCCACGTCGGGGCAGACGAACCGCACCATCGCCAGGATCCGCAGGCACCGCTGCGGGGTCAACGTCCACGTCTGCGACAGCGGGGTCCCCTCGAAGGGGATCAGGAAGTTCACCGGCACCGAATCCACATCCAGCTCACGCAGCGCGAAGGCCACGTCCACCAGGTCGGCGTCGCTCTCGCCCATCCCCGCGATCAGGCCGGAGCAGGCCGACAGGCCCGCCGCGCGGGCGCGGCCGACCGTCTCGGCCCGGTCCTCGAAGGTGTGCGTGGTGCAGATGTCGCCGTACACCTCCTCGGAGGTGTTGAGGTTGTGGTTGTAGGCGTGCACCCCCGCCTCACGCAGCCGGGCCGCCTGTCCCTCGGACAGCAGGCCGAGGCAGGCGCAGATCTCCACGTCCTGGTCGCGTTCCCTGATCGCGGCGATGGCGGCGGCGACCCGCTCGACGTCCCTGTCGGTGGGTCCGCGCCCGCTGGCCACCAGGCAGACCCGGGTGGCGCCGCCGGCCGTACCCGCCGCGGCGGCGTCGGCCGCCTGGTGCGGTTTGAGCCAGGTGTAGGTGAGGATCCCTGCGGTGGAGCCCAGCCGCTGCGAGCAGTACGAGCAGTCTTCGGGGCACAGCCCCGACTTCAGGTTGACCAGGTAGTTCAGCTTGACCCTGCGGCCGAACCACCTCCTGCGCACCTTTCCCGCCGCGGCCACGACGTCGAGCAGTTCGTCGTCGGAGGTGGCCAGCACCGCCAGCGCCTCCTCGCGGGTCGGCGGCCGGCCGTTCAGTCCCTTGTCCACCAGCGTGGTCAGCAGATCCATGCCGTCGATCTTCCGTCGCGGCCGCCCCTGCGACCAATGAGCGAACAGGACAGCGCCACCGACCGAACTTTGTGGATCACCGCACGCGCGGCGCGCGCCCGGCCGGACTAGATTCCGCGGCCATGAGCTCTGACCCGTTCGACTGGATGGACCTCCAGGCCGCGGCGCGCCGCCGCGCGGGCCTGGTCCGCGCGCTGCGCCCGCGGCCCGCCGACTCGCCGCTGCTGGACCTGGCCAGCAACGACTATCTGGGCCTGGCCCGTCATCCGGAGGTGACGCGCGCCGCCGCCGACGCGGCGTTGCGATGGGGAGCGGGATCGACGGGTTCGCGGCTGGTCACCGGAAGCACCGAGCTGCACGCCGCCCTGGAGGCCGAGCTCGCGGACTTCACCGGCTTCGAGGCGGCGCTGGTCTTCGCCTCCGGCTACGCGGCCAACCTGGCCGCTGTCACCGCGCTGACGGGCCCTCGCACGCTCCTGGCCGCCGACCGGCACAACCACGCCTCGCTGATCGACGGCTGCCGGCTGTCCAGGGCCACGACCGTCGTCGTCGACCACGCCGATCCCGACGCGTTCGCCGCGGCCATGGAGCACCACGACGGTCCGGCCGTCGTCCTGACCGAATCGGTCTACTCGGTGGACGGCGACGCCGCGCCGCTGATCGAGCTCGCCCACGTCGGCAGGCGGGCGGGAGCGGCCGTGATCGTGGACGACGCGCACGGGTTCGGGGTGCTGGGTCCCGGCGGGCGTGGAGCGGCGGCCGAGGCCGGGCTCGCGGGCGCCGCCGACCTCGTCTGTACGGTCACCCTGTCCAAGGCGCTCGGCAGCCAGGGCGGGGCGGTGCTCGGCCCCGCGAGAGTGATCGAGCACCTGGTCAACACCGCCCGCACGTTCATCTTCGACACCGCCCTCGCGCCCGCGGCGACCGCGGCCGCGCTGGCCGGTCTGAGAGTGCTACGCCGTGATGACATGCTCGCGGCCCGGGCGCGCGGCGTCGCCCGCGAGCTGCATGCCAGGCTCGTCGAGGCCGGGCTGGACGCACCGCCCCCGCGGGCATGCGTCCTGTCGGTGCGCGCCAAGGACGCCGAGACCGCCGTGCGATGGGCGGCGAGCTGCCGTGACGCGGGGATCGCCGTCGGCTGCTTCCGCCCGCCGTCGGTGCCCGACGGGATCTCCCGGCTGCGGCTGTGCGCCCGCGCGGACCTGACCGGCCGCGAGATCGATCACGCCGCCGACGCGATCGTCCGCGCCGCCGTACGAGCCACGGGGCGCGGACGATGAACGCCGGGGTTAGCGCCTGAAGCGGCCGCGGACGTGCACCGGCACGCCCTTGCCGAGCATCCCCGGCAGCACCTCGGCCACGTTCATCGGCAGCCGCACGCAGCCGTGCGAGGCCGGGTACAGCGGCACCGACAGCGCCCCGTGGAAGGCGATGCCGCCATTGAAGAAGATCGGGTTGTAGAGCTGGCCCAGGTACGACTTGTGCCAGCCCTTCGCCCGCCACGTCGTCCTGAAGTTGCCCGCCGGCGTGGTCGCCGACCCGCAGAACCGCTGCGACTTGCCCTGCCACACGGCCGTCTCGCAGTACGGCACGCCGCTGCCGGAGGAGGTGTGGGAGATCAGCTTCACCTGGTCGTCGACGTAGTAGACCATGATCTGCTTGGTGAGGTTCACCTCGACCCTGGTCGGCTTGCCGTTCTTGACCAGGACCTGCGGCGTCTTCGGGTTCTCCAGCGCGTTCCAGGTGCGCCTGCCGACGGTGCTGCTCGGCTTGATCCCGTTGACCTTCTGGAAGGCCCACACCGCGGCGAGCGTGGTGCCGCCGTACCTGCCGTCGGCCTTACCCGGCATGTAGCTGAGCTCCTTGAGCCGCTTCTGCAGCCAGATGACCGCGCTGCCCTTGGAGCCGAGCTTCAGCGGCTTGTCCGGCGCGGTGACGGACCGCTCCACCTCCGCGACCGCGCCCGCTGCGGCGACGGCGACGGGTGCGGTGACGCGCGCGACCGCGGCGGCGGGGCGCGTCTCGTGCGGGACGGCCGACCCGCACGCTGAGAGAACGACGGTGCCCACCGTCAAGAGAGTGGCCAGGCCGAGCCGGCGTCGAGCTCCCATGCCATTCATCCCCTCAAATGATTAACAATCGAATCAAAGGACCCTAGCGCACCACCACGGACCGGCAATTCTTGGGTCAATCTGTTTAGAGTGGGCGCATGCCCGAAAAGTTCTTGCATCCGAACGCTGTTCGGGTGGCATCTTCCCTGCGTGAGCTCGGCGCCACGGGAGAGATCGTGGTCCTGCCTGAAACGGCGCCCACGGCCACCGCGGCGGCCGCCCAGCTCGGCTGCGAGGTGGGCGCCATCGCCAACAGCCTGATCTTCGACGCCGACGGCGCGCCCCTGCTGGTCATGACCAGCGGCGCGCACCGCGTGGACGTCGAGCTGATCGCCCGCACGGCGGGGGTTCAGCGGGTGCGCAGGGCCACTCCCGAGTTCGTGCGAGAGGCGACGGGCCAGCCCATCGGCGGCGTCGCGCCCGTCGGGCATCCCTCCCCCATCCGCACGTTCGTCGACACCTGGCTGGACAAGCACGACGAGGTGTGGGCCGCGGGCGGGCACCCGCACACCGTCTTCCCCACCACGTTCGACGAGCTCGTGCGCATCACCGGCGGCACGGCGGTCGAGGTCGAGTGATCGAGATCCGCGGCACGGGGACTGCGGAGTTCACCCACCGTCTCGACACGGTGATGGGCATCTACACCGCCGCCATGAACCCGCCCGTCGAGCAGATCACCGGCCGGCAGGCGATCATGCGAGGTCACGGCGCCAACCCCGCGTTCCGGTGCCTGTTCGCCGAGCTGCCCGACGGCCACGCCGTCGGCTTCGCCTACGGCTTCCACGGCCAGGCGGGACAGTGGTGGCACGACGTCGTCTACCGGGCGCTGTGCGAGCAGTCCGGCGTCGAGGCGGCCGACGCGTGGCTCGGCGACTCACTGGAGCTGGCCGAGATCCACGTGCATCCCGACTACCAGGGCAAGGGCATCGGCAGGACGCTCGTCCACGCCCTGTGCGAGGGACGGCCCGAGCGCTCGGCCGTGCTGTCGACGCACGACCTGCCGACGGCGGCCCGTCACCTCTACCGGGCGGTGGGTTTCACCGACCTGCTCACCCAGTTCGTCTTTCCCGGGGGCTACGAGCACTACGCGATCGCGGGCGCGCCGCTCCCCCTCCGCTGATCCTGCACGACAAGCCCGATCCGGTACGGCAGGCCGGTCTGGCGCCCGCCGTACCGCGCGGGGCGCCGCCCGTCGCGGGCGCGCGCCCAGCAGGACTCCGGTGCCGCTGTCACGGCGACGGCCAGGACCCCGAGCCCCGTCAAGCGGACAGGGCCGCCGGCTGCAGCAGCTGGAACACCTCGCGCGTCGCGCTCGACCGGTTGAAGGTGATGAAGTGGACACCGGGCGCGCCCTCGTCGAGCAGCCGCTGGCACAGCTCCGCCCCGAGGTCGATGCCCAGCCTGCGCACCGCCACGGGGTCGTCGGCGACGGCCTCGAAGCGGGCGGCCACGTCGGGCGGGAAGGGCGCTCCCGACAGCTGCTCCGACCTGGCGATCGTGCCGATGTTCGTGACGGGCATGATGCACGGGATGATCGGCGTCTCGCAGCCGCGCGCCACCACCCTGTCTCTGAGCCTGAGGTAGTCGTCGGCCCGGAAGAACATCTGGGTGATCGCGTAGTCGGCGCCCGACGAGCACTTCCTGACGAAGTACTCGGTGTCGCTCTCGATGGACGGCGAGCGCGGATGCTTGTAGGGGAAGGCCGCGACGCCGACGCAGAAGTCACCGGCCTGGCGGATCAGCTTGACCAGCTCCTCGGCGTAGAGCACGCCCTCCGGGTGCTGGGTCCACTCGCCGTTGGGGTCGCCGGGCGGGTCGCCGCGCACGGCCAGGATATTGCGCACCCCCGCGTCGGCGAAGCGGCCGACCAGGTGACGCAGCTCACGGATGGAGTGGTTGACGGCGGTGAAATGCGCCACAGGGGTGAGCGTGGTCTCGTGGGCCAGCCGCTCGACGATGTCGACCGTGCGGTCTCTGGTGGAGCCGCCCGCGCCGTACGTCACGGACACGAAGGTCGGCCGCAGCGCCTCCAGCTCCCTGATGGACCGCCAGAGCTGGCGCTCGCCCTCCTCGTTCTTCGGCGGGAAGAACTCGAAGGAGAAGGAACGGCCGCCAGAGGCGAGCAGATCGCGGACGGTGGGTACGCGATCGGGAAGGACGGAGGGTCGACCCAGAGCCATAATCCCAAGGTTACCGGTATGGATCCGGGCGCCGCGGCCATGTCCATATGGCGGGAGCGGGAGATCGAAACGCCGGCTACAGGCCGTTACTCTCATGGCATGAGCATGGACACCCTCCGCACCGAGGTGGATCGGTCCCTCGGGGAGTTCCTCGACCGGCAACGCCCCATCGTCAGCGGCCCGGACCTCGCCCCCCTGCTCAACGCGGCCAGAGAGCTGCTCGCGGGCGGCAAGCGGCTGCGCCCCGCCTTCTGCTACTGGGGATGGCGCGCGGCGGGCGGGTCCGACGAGCCCGGCATCTTCGTCGCTGCCGCCTCGCTGGAGCTGCTGCAGGCCAGCGCGCTGGTGCACGACGACGTCATGGACAAGAGCGACCTGCGCAGGGGCATGCCCTCGGCACACCGTCGCTTCGAGCGCCTGCACGACAAGAGCGGCTGGTACGGCTCGGCCGAGCAGTTCGGCGAGGGCGCGGCGATCCTGCTGGGCAACCTGCTGCTGATCTGGTCGGGCGAGATGTGGCGCTCGTGCGGCCTGCCCAACCTGGCCGTCACCCAGCCCTTCCACGATCACATGCGCACCGAGCTGATGTGCGGGCAGTACCTCGACCTGCTGGAGCAGGCCCACGGCGAGAACACCTTCGAGTCGGCGCTTCGGGTGGCGCTCTACAAGAGCGGCAAGTACTCGGTGGAGCAGCCGCTGCGGCTCGGCCTGACGCTCGCCGCGGGCGGCGGCGCGCCGTGGATCGACGAACTGTGCGTCGAGTACGGCAACCGCGTCGGCATCGCCTTCCAGCTGCGCGACGACATCCTCGGCGTGTTCGGCGACCCGGTGGAGACCGGCAAGCCGGCCGGCGACGACCTGCGCGAGGGCAAGCGCACGATGCTCATCGCCCGCACCCTGGCCGCGGCGACCCCTGATGACGCCGCGACCGTGCGCCGCCTGCTCGGCGACCCCGACCTCGACGCGGAGGGGGTGGCCAAGCTGCGCGGCATCATCGAGGGCAGCGGCGCGCTCGAGGCGTGCGAGAAGATGATCGGCGCCTACCTGGAGGAGGCGCTGACCTCGCTCGACGACGCGCCGATCACCGCCGAGGCCCGCGCCGCGCTGGCCGAGCTGGCGGTGGCAGCCACCACCCGCAAGACCTGAGAGCCGCTCGCCCCGGGGGTGGCCGCCGTCGACAGAGCCGTTACGCCAGCCGTTTGGCGAACTCGGCGGCCGCCGCCCCTGGGTCGTCGGCCTCGGTGATCGCCCTGACCACCACGACGCGGCGCACGCCGTACGACCTGACCTCTTCAAGGTTGTCGAGGTCGATGCCGCCGATGCCGAACCACGGACGGTCGCCGAGCGCGGCCGCGTGCCTGAGCAGGTCGGGGCCTGGCGCCGGCCGTCCTGGCTTGGTCGGGGTGGGCCAGATCGGACCGCAGCAGTAGTAGTCGACGCCCTCCTCGACGGCGGCGGCCGAGGCCTCCGCAGTCGAATGGGTGGACCTGCCGATGAGGATGTCGTCGCCGAGGATCTCTCGCGCGACGCTCACGGGCAGGTCGTCCTGGCCCAGGTGGAGGATGTCGGGGCGGGCCGCGAAGGCGATGTCGGCCCGGTCGTTGACCGCCATGAGCTTGCCATGGCGGTCGCACGCGTCGCGGAAGACCTCCAGGAGCGCGAGCTCCTCGCGCGCCTCCAGGCCCTTCTCCCTGAGCTGGACGATGTCGACGCCGTTGCTCAGCACCGCGTCGAGGAAGTCGGCCAGGTCGCCGCGTTTCCTCCTGCCGTCGGTGCAGAGGTAGAGCCTCGCCTCAGAAACCGAGCGCTTGGGCACGCCGCTTGACCTCGGTATGGCGACCTGCCTTGATCGCGTCGATGGGCGAGCCGGGCAGCGACTCGTCGGGGGTGAACAGCCAGCGCAGCGACTCGGCGTCGTCGTAGCCCGCGTCGAGCAGCAGCGTGAGCGTGCCCGCCAGGCCCTTCACCACCTCGTTGCCGTCGAGGAACACCGCCGGCACCTGCGGGCCGCCCGAGCCCCGCCGTACGCCGAGGAGCTTGTGGTCCTTCAGGAGCTGCTTGGCCCGCCCGATCGTCAGATCGAGGCGGTCGGCCACTTCGGGGAGCGTCAGCCACTCGCCGACGAGCTGGTCTGTCTCCCGGTCTATCTGTGCAACAGAAAGCGTCACGAATCCACCACTACCACATCGCATCCATCTTCAAACTACGCAGTCACGTATCGCGACCTCGGGATTTTCCAGCCTGAGGGGGTCGAGACGCTGTCCTGACTCGATGATCCTGCGCCCCTGGACGAGGTCGCGGGGCCTGTTGACGGTCAGCACCCCCGCCAGCCTGTCTTCGTCTGTCAACCAGCACACCGACCACTTGGCAGCCGTGGGATCGCCGCGGCGGAGCAGGCGGGCGCCCGCGTGGTGGCCCGCGTACTGCACCATGTGGCCGAACTGCTCCGACCAGAAGTACGGGACCGGATCGTACACGGCATCCTCGCCGAGCAGCGTCGCCACGGCGACCTCGGGGGCGTTGAGCGCGGTGTCCCAGTGCTCCACGCGCAGCCTGGTGCGGAAGCGGCGCGACCACCACGCGGCGCAGTCGCCGACGGCGACGACGTTCGGCAGGGAGGCGCGCAGGTGCTCGTCGGTGACGACGCCGTTGTGCAGGTCGATGTCGGAGCCCGCCAGCCACTCGACGGCAGGGCGGACGCCGATGCCCGAGACCACCACGTCGGACTCGACGAAACCGCCGTCGACCAGTGTGACGCCGCCCTCGTCCACGGAGGCGACCATGGTGTCGAGCCGCAGGTCCATGCCCTCGTACCAGGGGATGGTGTCGGCGCCGACCTCGCGGCCGACCACATGGGCGAGCGGGGCGGGCCCGGCCTCGATCACGGTGATCTCGCAGCCCGCCCTGCGCGCGGCGGTGGCCACCTCGGCGCCGATCCAGCTCGCACCGACGATCGTGACCTTGGCGTCGGGGACCAGGCGGGCGCGCAGGGACAGGGCGTCGTCGAGGGTGCGCAGCACGTGCTGGCGGCCCTCGCCGTGCAGCCTGATCGGCTCGGCGCCCGTGGCGATGACCAGGCCGTCGTAGGCGATCTCGCCCTCGGTGGTCTCCACCACGCCGTCGCGCAGCCCCTTGGCCGACACCCCCGGCCGGTGCTCCACCCGCATGGCGTCGAGGTCGGAGTCGACGAAGCTGGAGTCGGCGGTGCCGAGCAGCACGGCCTTCGACAGGGGCGGGCGGTCGTAGGGCCGGTGCGGCTCCTCCCCGATCAGCGTGATCCTGCCGTCGAAGCCGCGAGACCTCAGAGCCTCGACGCTGCGTACGCCTGCCAGTCCCGCGCCCACAACCACAACGTGATTCACGTTCATGACCTTAACCAATCCACCGCTGACGACCAGGGTCCGGGCGGTGAGTAGGCTGGATGGCGGAAGACGCGCGGGAGTCCGGCCGTACCGGGCTGAGAGGAAGGCTTCGACGGGCCTTCGACCGCAAGACACCTGATCCGGATCATGCCGGCGAAGGGAGCGAGATGGATCTGATCGTGGGCGGCGGCGTGGTGGGCCTGTCCGTCGCCTGGCGGCTGGCCCGCTCGGGCGCGCGAGTCACGGTGATCGACCCGGCCCCCGCCTCCGGCGCCTCGCACGCGGCGGCCGGCATGCTGGCGCCGGTCAGCGAGGTCTCCTACACCGAGGAGCCGCTGCTCAGGCTGGGGCTGGCGGCGCTGCGGCGCTGGCCCGCGTTCGCCGCCGAGCTGGAGGCCGACAGCGGCCACCCGCTCGACTTCCGCACCCAGGGCACGATGGACCTCGCCTTCGGCGCCGACGACCTGGCGGCGCTGGAGGAGCTGGCCGCGTTCATGGACAAGCTGGGGCTGCCGGTGCGGCGGCTGACCGGGCGCGAGTGCCGCCGCCTGGAGCCGATGCTGGCGCCGTCGGTCAGGGGCGGCGTGCTGGCCGAGGGCGACGCGTGGGTGGACCCCAGGCGCGTCACCGCGGCCCTGCTGGCCGCGCTGGAGAAGGCCGGTGTCCCAGTGGTACGGCGACGCGTGGCCGAGCTTGTCCGCGACGGCTCGGCCGTGGTGGGCGTACGGCTGGCCCCCGGTGGCGCGGGCGATTCTGGCGGCGTGGGTGGCTCCGCCGAGGGCGAGGTCGTGCTCGGCGAGCGGGTCGTACTGGCGGCGGGCGCGTGGAGCGGCGGGCTGGCCGACCTGCCCGTCCGCCCCGTCAAGGGCCAGATCATGCGCCTGCGCTCGCCCTCTCCCCTGCTCGGCAGGTGCGTGCGCGGCATGGTCCACGGCTCGCCCATCTACCTCGTGCCGCGCGGAGACGGCGAGCTCGTCGTCGGCGCCACCCAGGAGGAGCTGGGGTTCGACACCCACGTGACGGCCGGCGGCCTGTACGAGCTGCTGCGCGACGCCAGGGAGCTGGTCCCCGGCATCACCGAGCTGCAGGTCGCCGACGTCGTGGCGGGGCTACGGCCCGGCACCCCCGACAACCTGCCGCTCATCGGCCCGTACGGCCCCGGCCTCACCGTCGCGACCGGACATTTCAGGGGCGGCGTCCTCATGGCCCCGCTCACCACCGCGCTCCTCGACGGCGAGGAGGGCGAGCTCGCCGCCCTGTGCTCGCCGCAGCGGTTCTCGACAGTCGGACAAGGAAGTATCTGATGCACGTGACGATCAACGGGGCCGCGCACGAGGTGCCCGACGGCACCACGGTCGCCCAGGCCGTCCAGCGGCTGACGGCGCAGACCACCGGCGTCGCCGTGGCGGTCAACGACGAGGTGGTCACCAGGGGCACGTGGGCGACCACCGCGCTGGCCGACCGCGACAGGATCGAGATTCTCACGGCGGTGCAGGGTGGATGAGCTGATCATCGCCGGGGAGAAGTTCGCTTCCCGGCTCATCATGGGCACGGGGGGCGCGCCCTCCCTCGAGGTGCTCGACCAGGCGCTGGCCGCCTCCGGCACCGAGCTGACCACGGTCGCGATGCGCCGCCTCGACCCGGGCGCCAAGGGGTCGGTGCTCGACGTGCTGCGCTCGCGCAAGATCAAGGTCCTGCCGAACACCGCCGGGTGCTTCACGGCCGGCGAGGCGGTGCTGACGGCGCGGCTGGCCCGCGAGGCGCTGGGCACGAACTGGGTCAAACTGGAGGTCATCAGCGACGAGCGGACGCTGCTGCCCGACCCGATCGAGACGTTCGACGCGGCCGAGCGGCTGGTGGCCGAAGGGTTCGTGGTCCTGCCGTACATCGGGGACGACCCTGCGCTGGCGCGGCGGCTGGAGCAGGCGGGGTGCGCGGCGGTGATGCCGCTGGGCGCGCCCATCGGGTCGGGGCTCGGCATCCGCAACCCGCACAACATCGAGCTGATCGTCGAGGCGGCCTCGGTGCCGGTGATCCTCGACGCGGGCATCGGTACGGCCAGCGACGCGGCCCTGGCGATGGAGCTGGGGTGCGACGCGGTGCTGCTGGCGACGGCGGTCACGAGGGCGCAACTGCCTGACCTGATGGCCTCGGCGATGCGCGCCGCGGTCCAGGCGGGACGGCTGGCCCGCCAGGCCGGCCGCATCCCCCGCCGCCGCTACGCCGAGGCATCCTCCCCGACCACCCTCTGAGAAGGCGGGCCAGGCTCTTTCGAGGCAGAGCCTGGCAGGTTTCTTTCGAGGGAGAGCGACAAGGGGCGAGCCGACAGGTGGGAGAGCGAGGTCTTCCGAGGGAGAGGCCACAGGCGGGCGGCTGGGGTCTTTTGAGGGGCTTCGGGACACCCTCGGAAGGCCCGGCCGCTCGCCCACCTGCGGCCCCGTCAAGACATTCAAGATCATGAATCAAACGGGCATCGGTTTGGGACTGTCGGGCCCTGCCGGGGGCGAATCGCCCGTAAACTCGGCCAGGTGGACACGACGATCGCGGACCCCCTGGTAGGGCGACTGCTCGACGGGCGCTATCGCATCGAGTCCCGGATCGCCCGGGGCGGGATGGCGACGGTCTACCTGGCGCTCGACATCCGGCTCGACCGCACGGTCGCGCTGAAGGTCATGCACCGCTCGCTGGCCGAGGACCCTGCGTTCGTGCGCAGGTTCATCGGCGAGGCCAAGTCGGTGGCCAGCCTGTCGCACCCCAACGTGGTGCACGTCTTCGACCAGGGTACCGACGGCGACGTGGTGTACCTGTCGATGGAGTACGTGCCCGGCAAGACGCTGCGCGACGTGCTGCGGGCGCGGGGCAGGCTGCCCGCCCGCGAGGCGCTGGAGATCATGATCCCGGTGCTGGCCGCGCTCGGCGCCGCCCACCAGCAGGGCATGGTCCACCGTGACGTGAAGCCGGAGAACGTCCTGCTGACCGACGACGGCCGGGTCAAGGTCGTCGACTTCGGCCTGGCCAGGGCGATCGAGGCGACGAACCAGACGCGCACGGGCGTGATGATCGGCACGATCGGCTACATGTCGCCCGAGCAGGTGACCACCGGAGGGGCCGACGTCCGCAGCGACGTCTACGCGGCCGGCATCATGCTGTTCGAGCTCGTGACGGGCCGCCAGCCGTACGACGGCGAGACGCCGATGTCGGTCGCCTACCGGCACGTCCACGACACCGTCCCGCCGCCCTCGTCGCTGATCCCCGAGGTGCCGCCGCTGATCGACACGCTGGTGGCGCAGGCCACCGCGCGCGACCCTGACGACCGTCCCGCCGACGCCTCGGCGATGCTGGTGGCGGCCGTCGACGCGCACCGGATGCTGCCGAGGGAGTCGAGCCCGCCGTACTCCACGGGCCAGCACTACCTGCCCAACGCCTCGCAGCCGCACTCGCGGCCCTCCCAGCCCCCCTCGCAACCGCAGCCGAGGGCGTCAGTGCCGAACCCGACGCTGGTGGCGCCCCGCACCGAGGTGTTGACCGCGCCCGCCGGGCAGGCCGCCGAGCCGCCCGCGCGCAGGGGCGGGTTCAGGCCCAACTGGTTCCTGGTGACGCTGGCCGCGCTGATGGTGGTCGCGGTCGGCCTGACCGGCTGGTACTTCTCGCAGAGCAAGTACGTGATCGTGCCCGACCTGGTCGGTCAGAGCGTCTCGGTCGCCAAGAACGAGGCCGCCAAGAACGGCTTCGTGGTGAAGGTGGCGCAGGGGCAGTACGACGAGAAGATGGCCGAGGGCAAGGTGCTCAGCACCGACCCCGTCTCCAAGACCGAGGTGGAGATCGGCCAGACGATCACGATCGTGCCCTCGCTCGGCGCCAAGCGGGTGACCGTACCCAACGTCGAGGGCCTCGACCAGAACGACGCGGCGATCAAGCTGGCCGAGCAGGGCCTCGAGGTCGGCAAGGTGACCAAGGTCGCCAATCCGAAGGTGCAGCGCGGCCTGGTGACGCAGACCAGGCCGAGCATCGGTGACAGGGTCAAGGAGGGCACCCGCGTCAGCCTGGTGCTGAGCGCGGGCCTGGTGATGCCCGACGTCAGCGGCATGTCCAAGGACGAGGCCGCCCAGTTCCTCACCGAGCAGGGCTTCCAGGTGCAGGTCAACGAGGTCGACGACGACGCCGAGCCGTGCCAGGTCATCTCGCAGAACCCCAGGCCGAAGGCGGAGGTCGATCCCGGCACGATGACCAGCATCACGGTCTCGCGCTGTGGCGGCGGCTGGATCGACTGGTTCGGCAGGAACAACAGCGAGGCCGAGGACCAGGCCGAGTTCAGGATCGTCCCGAACGTGGTGTTCAAGAGCGTCAAGGACGCGACGACGGAGTTGCAGCAGCAGGGCTACCGGGTGCGGGTGCGCAACCTGACGAACGGCGCGCAGGTGCGCTTCCAGCGCCCGCTGGCCGGTGAGGAGCGACCGGCCAACACCACGGTGACGATCTGGCGCTGAGGTCCGGGAACGTTCGGGGGGTGGGCGCGGTGGAGGGGATGTGAGACTCGCTACCGCCCTGGCCGCGGCACTGGCCGTCGCCACGGGATGCACACCCGCCACGCCCGCGCCCGGCCAGGATGCTCAGGCGGCCGTCCCGAGCTCCGGTGCGGGGCTGGCCGTCCGCCACGGTCCCCGCGACCCCATGCCGCCCGTCTCAGGGCGTCCGCTGGAGCCCGGCAGCGGGCTGCGGCTGCTGGTCACCGGCGAGGGCGGTGCTTTCCGGCTCGACGTCGACTCAGGCGTCCGCACCCGCATCCGCGGCCTGCCGTACGGCGAGCGGGCGTGGGCCTTCACCGCGGGCTCTCGCGAGCTCGTCCTGACCACCCCGAGCGACGCTGGCGGCGACGGCCGCCTGTTCCTCCTGTACGGCGACCGCGCCCACCCGCTCGGCACCGCCGGCCGGTTCGAGGGCGACGGCGGAGGCGGCAGGTCCGGGGACGGCGGCGGAAACGATGGCACGTCCCGGCGCGGCACCGGGAGCGACCGCAGGGGCGATGGCGGGGGCGGGGACGACCGTGGGGGCGACGGGACGTCCGGGAGCGGGGCGCTGTTCGCGTTCGCCGCAGCTGACGGCAAGGGCGTGTGGGCGCTTCAGCGGGTCAGGGGCGACGACTGCCGTCTGCGCCCGCTCGACTTCCGCGGGCGTGAGCGCGGCAGGGCCCTGAGGACGGCCTGTTCGCGAGCTCCCTCCCAGGACACCCCTCAGGGCCTGCTGTCGTTCGCCGAGCAGGGGCGCGCGCGGCTGCTCGACAGGGCCACGGGCGAGGAGGTGTTCGCCGAGCAGAACGTGCACACCGTGACCCGCGACCTCGTCCTGGTCTCGAAGGGATCGCTGCTGACCCTGGTCGAGCCGGAAGCCGCCAGGCGCACGCCGCTACCCGCTCCCGACACCGAGGGCGCCCCTTCGAGGGCCGAGGTGAGCCCTGACGGGCGGCGGATCGCGCTCTGGTTCGCCGACCCCGCGTGGCCGGGGCCGCGGCAGTACCTCGACGTGCAGGTGCTGGACCTCGGCACGCGGACGTGGACGCGGTTGCCCTCGATGCCGGTGCCCGCGTCGATCAAGTCGACCTCGATGGCGTGGACCGGGGACGGCCGGCTGGTCCTGGCCGGTAACTTCGTCACGACCAGCGCGGTGATGCCCGCCGAGTCCGACTACGCCCCGTTCGTGATCGCCTGGCGACCCGGCGAGTCCCGGCTGTCGCTCCGGAGGCTGGATCTACCCCCGCACCACCAGTCCGTGCTCACCCCCTGAGACCCCCGCCCCACCTGCCGCCGCGCCATGCTGCCCTTGAGGCTCACCCCACCTGCCGCCGCGCCATGCTGCCCTTGAGGCTCACCCCACCTGCCGCCGCGCCCCGACTGGCATCGCTCCGTGAGGCCTTTCCCTGTCGCGGGTTCTTGCGTTGGGCCTGTGACCTGCAAGGATTCGTTCTGTGCCTTGTAGGGGACTTGCAAGCGGCACGGGTTAGCACTGACTCTCACAGCCCGGGGTCCGGCAGGGGGCCGGAGCGAGGGGGGCTGCTGGAGAGACGATGACCATGAAGTTCGCGCCGGGCTTGATCGCGGCTGCGGCCATGGGAGCGTTGACGCTGTCGGTGCCCGGCACCGCCGGCGCCTCGACCGCCGAGGTCTCCGCGCCGCCCGTCACGAGCGTGGCCGATCATCCCAGGCCCTGGGGGTACTACTACTCCGGCAACGCCCTCGCCAAGGCCCGCGGCAAGATCGCCGTCAGGAGCTACGGCGGGGACGACAACACGGCCGCGCAGGTCACCTTCAGCCTCTACGACCTGGACAACCGCTCCGCCACGGCAGGCGGGAGTTGCGCGTACGTCACCTTCAAGGCCCTCACGTCCGACACCCGCTGGAGCGACGCCTACGAGGCCAGGCACTGCGGCGGCGCGGTCCCCCGAACCCTCAGCTTCAGTGTCGACGGAGCGAAGGGCTTGCGGGTGCAGGTCTGCCAGGACGGACCCGCCAGGAACGGGATCGGGCACTGTGGTTACTCCGAGACGCTGTTCGACCTGGGCAGGCTCGACAATCGCGACGTGGGGATGGAGAACGAGGCCATCAGGCTGACCAACGAGGCGCGCGCCGCCATGGGCTGCAAGCCGGCGACCCCCGACCCGCGGCTGCGCACCGCCGCCGTGGAGCACTCGGCCGACATGTCGGTCAGGAACTACTTCAGCCACGCCTCCCCCGACGATCGCGGCGCCGCCGACAGGATCAACGCGTCAGGGTTCTCCCCGGTCAGCGCCTGGGGCGAGAACATCGCCAAGGGCCAGACCTCCGCCGCCGACGTGGTGAAGTTCTGGGTGAACAACCCGAGCGACGAGGCGAACCTCATGAACTGCGACCTCACCCACATCGGGGTGGGCTACGCCCCCTCGGGCGACTACTGGACGCTGCTCCTCGTCCGCCACTGACCCATCCGCTCCCCGGGTCCGGCGTACCGCTCACGGGCCGCCAGGCCGACCTGCCGACTCGCTCCCGTCGCCAAGCCAGCGCGCCAAGAAGGCGGGAAGGCGAGCCGGACGCGAGCCCACCCCTGCCACCGCCAGGCAGCGTGGCGAGAAGGCGGGACGTAACGGGCACGCGCCGTCAGGCCGACACGCCAAGGAGGTCCCGGGCATGCCGTCAGGCGGGCATGCCGTCAGGCGGGCATGCCGAGGAGGCGGATACGGGCCAGGCCGCCGTCGGGGTAGATGTCGACTCGGACGTAAGCCGCCGCGGGCGCGTCGTCCAGGCGGAAGCGATGCGGCGTGTCGGGCTGCAGTCGCGTCCTGGGCAGCAGCTCGAACCACGTCTCGCCGTCCACGCTGCCCTTCAGCGACACCGCGCCGGGCGCGTTGAACAGCAGGTTGGTGGTGTCGATCTCGACCAGCTTGATCACGCCGAGCGTCGCGAGGCGGATGACGAGCCAGTCGTTGCCGTCGTCGCGCCTGCGGGCGGTCTCCCAGCCCTCCGCCTGGTGCCTGGCCAGGCCGGGAGCCAAGGCGTTGTTGGGCGCGGAGTAGAACTCGTTCGAGCAGGCCGTGACGACCGCGCCGTTGACCAGCGCCGCGAGGTCGAGCCCGAGCCCTTCGTACACCGACAGGTCGGGACGGACCTCGCCGTGCACGCGCAGCCTGGCGATGCCGCCGTCGGGGAACATGTTCAGCCTGACGTGGGTGTAGCGGCGCTCGTCGGACACCTCGAAGGGGTGCTCGGCGTCGCCCTTCAGGTCGACCTTGGGGACGATCTCCACCCAGTCGGCCGCTGCCAGCTCGGCGGGGCTGGGGTAGCCGTCCACGGCGCAGGCCTCGACGGAGGCGTGGGGCGGGTAGTTGCCCTTGAACCAGGCCGTGTCGATCACCACGCCGCGGATCACGCCGGGCATGCCGAGGCGGACGATCGCCCAGTCGTGGCCGGGCTCGCGGCGGCGGCGGGTCTCCCACCCGTCGTACACCTGGCCCTTGTTGCCGAACGTCTCGGCCTGGAAGCCGGGACGGCCGGGCCTGATCAGGCTCTCCTTCTCGGCGAACGACTCGTCGTTGGCGGCGACGACCGAGCCGCCCACGGTGCGCAGGGCCAGGTCGGGAAGGGTGGTGAAGTCGGGCATGCGGTTCGCTCTCTCCTGATCGTGCTAGACGGGCGCTGGCTCGGTGGGCGGTTAGGCGGAGGTGGGCGGTGGCGGAGGTGGGCGGTGGCTGAGGCGGGCGGTCAGAGGTGTGGGCGGTCAGCGGAAGGTACCGCGGGGTGGCGCCGTGACGTCGACGGGGACGCCGCGCAGCCACGTGGTGCGGACCGCGCCCCTGAGCGTGCGTCCGTGGTACGGCGTGACGGGGTTCTTGTGGTGGAGGGTGGCGGCGTCGACGGGCAGGTCGGCGGCGGCGTCGAAGGCGACGAGGTCGGCGTCGTTGCCGGGCACGAGCCCGCCCTTGCCGCGGATGCCCGCCAGCTCGGCGGGCCCGGACGACATCCAGCGCACCACGTCGGCCAGGCCGTGCCCGCGGGTCGACGCCTCGGTCCAGATCGCCGGCAGGCCGAGCTGGAGCGAGGCGATGCCGCCCCACGCGGCGGCGAAGTCGGGCAGCTTGAGGTCGGCGGTCGACGGCGAGTGGTCGGAGACGACGCAGCTCAGCACGCCGTCGGCGAGCCCCGCCCAGAGGCGGTCGCGGTTGTCGGCGGACCGGATGGGCGGGCAGCACTTGAAGGCGGTGTCACCGTCGGGCACCTGCTCGGCGGTGAGCGTGAGGTAGTGCGGGCAGGTCTCGGCCGTGACGCGCACGCCGTCCCGCCGGGCCGCCGCCAGCGGCTCGAGGCAGTCGGCGCTGGAGACGTGCAGGATGTGGACGCGGGCTCCGGTCTGCCTGGCCAGCTCGATCACCTGCTCGACCGCGCGCCGTTCCGAGGCTCCGGGGCGCGAGTCGAGGAACTCGGGATAGCTCGGCCCGGTGGGCTCCAGCAGCAGGGAGGGGTCCTCGGCGTGGACGACCATGAGCCCGTCGAACTCGGCGATGACCTTGAGCGCCTGCCGTACCTCGTCGGGGGTCAGCGGGGGGAACTCCTCCACGCCCGACGGCGACAGGAAGCACTTGAAGCCGTAGACGCCGCGCTCGTGCAGCGGGCGCAGGTCGTCGAGGTTGCCGGGGATGGCCCCGCCCCAGAAGCCGACGTCCACGTAACACTGGCCGTCGGCGGCCTGCTGTTTGGCGGTGAGCGCGGCGGCGGTGACGGTGGGTGGCAGCGAGTTGAGCGGCATGTCGACGATCGTCGTCACCCCGCCCGCCGCCGCCGCGCGGGTGGCGGAGGCGAAACCCTCCCAGTGGGTACGGCCCGGCTCGTTGACGTGCACGTGGGTGTCGACCAGGCCCGGCAGCAGGGCCAGGTCGCCCAGGTCGACGTCCTGGGCCGCGTCGAGGTCGGCGTCGTAGGCGTGCAGGGCCGCGATCTTCCCCCCGCGTACGGCCACGGCCGCGGGGCGCTCGCCCTCGGGCGTGACCGCCGCGCGGGATCGGACGACGAGCTCGTAGTCGGTCATCACAGGCCTTTCCTCAGTTCAGCCGATCGGCGGCGACGCGGGCGGCGAGGCGTTCGAGGAGGGGGCCCGCCTCGGCCATGCAGCGGGCCGGGTCGGGCTCGAGGTCGGTGAGCGCGTAGGCGGCCTCGATGCCCGCCGTCTTGAGCTCCTCGTCGCTGAGCGTACGGCGGCCGCAGACGGCGACCACGGGGACCCCCGCCTTGGCCGCGGCCTGGGCGACGCCGACCGGGGCCTTGCCGCGCAGCGACTGCTCGTCGAGCGAGCCCTCGCCGGTGACGACCAGCCGCGCGCCCTGGACCTGGTCGTCGAAGCCGAGGAGTTCGAGCAGGTACTCGATGCCGGGGCGGATCTCGGCGTGCAGGAAGGCGAGGGCGGCGAAGCCCACCCCTCCGGCCGCGCCCGCGCCTGGCGCGCCCGCGACGCCCATGGGCCGGGGGGTGCCGTCGTGCTCGACCGCGCCGAGCAGGCCGTGGGTCTGGGTGGCGACGGCGGCCAGGCGGCCGAGGGCACCGTCGAGCAGGACGACGTCGTCGGGGGTGGCGCCCTTCTGCGGGCCGTAGACGGCGGCGGCGCCGTGCGCGCCGAGCAGCGGGTTGTCGACGTCGCTCGCGACGACGAACTCCACCCCAGAAATGTCGATAAATCCGGAAATGTCGATCTTGGCCAGCTCCCGCAGCGCCGCCCCACCCCTGCCCAGCTCGCCGCCCTCGGCGTCGAGCAGGCGAGCGCCCAGCGCCTGGACCATCCCCGCCCCTCCGTCGGTGGAGGCGCTGCCGCCCAGGCCGAGCACGATCCTGCGGGCGCCGCGCCGTACCGCGTCGGCGACGAGCTCCCCGGTGCCCCTGCTGGTGGCCGTCAGCGGCTCGGGGTCGCCGGGGAGCCTGCGCAGCCCCGACGCCTCGGCCAGCTCGACGACCGCGACGGGAGCGGGCCCGGCGGACGCGGCGGCCAGCCAGGCGTAGGAGGCGGTCACCGGCGCGCCCGTCGGCCCCGTCACCTCCAGCGTCACGCGAGTGAAACCGCAGGCCACGGCGGCGTCGACGGTGCCGTCGCCGCCGTCGGCGACGGGCAGCTCGACGGTCGGGACGCCCAGGCCGGCCGAGACCCTGGCGGCGACCTCCGCCGCCGTCAGCGACCCCTTGAACTTGTCAGGGGCGACAAGAACATGCTCAACCACTGCGACACTCCCTGGCCGATGATGAAGAATGGGCTGGCACGCCTTCCTGCCCGGTGCGAGCGGGCAGGAGGGCGTGCCTGCGATGTCCCATCATCACACCTCGGCGGGAAGCGGCTCGAACTCGCGTACCGCGTCGATGGACAGGCCGTGCGGGGTGTTGGCCTCCCGCTCGATCATGATCTCCACGAGCACCGGGCGCGAGGTGCGCGCGGCCTCCTTGGTCGCCCACTCCAGCGAGGAGCGGATCTCGGCCGGGTCGAAGACGCGGACGCCCGCGCAGCCGTACGCCTCCATGATCTTGACGTTGTCGGTGCCGTACTCGTCGAAGTGGATGTCCACCTGGTAGTTCATCTCGTACGGCAGCGACGCCTGCCTGATCAGCCCGAGATACTCGTTGTTGAGCATGACGAGCACGAACGGCACGTCGTACTGCGCGGCGACGGCGAGCTCCTCGACCAGATACTGGAAGCCGTAGTCGCCGACCACCCCGACCACCTGCGCCTCGGGCGCGGCCTTCTTGACGCCGATCGCGGCGGGGATCTCCCAGCCGAGCGGCCCCGCCTGCCCGCACACCTGGTAGCGGCGCGGCTTGAAAGCCTTCTGGTGCTGGCCGCCCCAGATCTGGTAGAGCCCGATGGCGGTGACGAAGTAGGTGTCCTCGTCGAAGAAGTCGTTGATCTCCTTGTAGACGCGGGGCGCCTTGACGGGGATGTGATCGAAGTCCTCGCGCCTGGTGAGCGTCCTGCGCAGCTCCTGCACGCGCTCGACCCACGCTCCCGGTTCGCGGCTGATGCCGCGCGCCTTCGCCAGGTCGATCATCGCCCGCAGGAACAGCCTTGTGTCGGAGACGATGCCGAGGTCGGGCTCGAAGACCCTGCCGAGCTGGGTGGGCTCGATGTCGACGTGGATGAACGTGCGCTCGCCCCGGTAGACGTCGAGCGCGCCGGTGTGGCGGTCGCCGAAGCGGGAGCCGAGGGCGAGCACGAGGTCCGACTCGAGGAAGGAGGCGTTGCCGTACCGCTGGGAGGTCTGGATGCCCGTCATGCCGCTGTGGAGCGGGTGGTCGTCGGGGATGGAGCCCTTGCCCATGAGCGTGACCTGCACCGGCACCTCCAGCAGCTCGGCCAGCTCCACCAGCTCGGCGGAGGCGTCGGCGCCGATGACGCCGCCGCCCGACAGCAGCAGCGGGCGTTCGGCGGCCAGCAGCAGGTCCAGCGCCTTCTCCACGCGCGGCAGGTGCGGCTCGACGGCGGCGACGGGCAGCGGGGCGTCGATGGCGGGGTCGTACTCGATGAGCTGGCGGGCCACGTCGACGGGGATGTCGATCAGCACCGGGCCCGGACGGCCCGAGCGGGCGACGCGGAAGGCCTCGCGGAAGATCCACGGCGCCTGCCCCGCCTCCTTGATCTGCACGGCCCACTTGGTGACGGGCGTGGCGATGGCGACGATGTCCACCGCCTGGAAGGCCTCCTGGTGCAGCTTGGTGGAGGCGGCCTGCCCGGTGATGCAGACCATCGGGATGGAGTCGGCGAAGGCGGTGTAGAGGCCGGTGATCATGTTGGTGCCGGCGGGACCCGAGGTGCCGATGGCCACGCCGACGCGCCCGTTGGTGCGGGCCCAGCCGTCGGCCATGTGGGTGGCGCCCTCCTCGTGCCTGACGACGAGGTGCTCGATGCCGCCGAGCTCCTCCATCGCCTTGTACAGCGGCAGAATGGCGGCGCCCGGGCAGCCGAAGGCGACGTCGACGCCCTCGGACTTGAGGACCTCCACGACCGCGTTCATCGCGGGCATCTTCATCGGCTGAGCCTTTCGATCACCAGGAGCAGGGCGGAATGGTCGAGCGAGCCGTGCCCCTGCGCGCGGGCGGCCGCGATGAGCTGCGCGGTGAGCGCGGACATGGGCAGCGCGACCTCGGCGGTGCGAGCGGCGTCGAGGATGATGCCCATGTCCTTGTGGTGCAGGTCGATACGGAAACCCGGCTGGAAGCTGCGGGCCAGCATCGACTCGCGCTTGAGGTCGAGGATGCGGCTGGCGGCCAGGCCGCCGGCGAGCACGTCGAGTCCCGCGGCGGCGTCCACGCCTGCCGCCTCCATCAGCACGATCGCCTCGGCGACGAGCGCGTAGGTGCCGCCGACGACGAGCTGGTTGGCGGCCTTGACGAACTGTCCGGCGCCGGGGCCGCCGACGAGCTTGAAGGTCTTGCCCACGGCCTCGAAGATCGGCCTGGCCACCTCGAAGTCGCTCTCCGCGCCGCCGACCATGATGGACAGGACGCCGTCGATCGCGCCCTTCTCACCGCCGGAGACGGGGGCGTCGAGCGTGCGCTTCCACTGCTCGGCCAGCTTGCGCGAGGTCTGCGGCGTGATGGTGGAGAAGTCGATGTAGAGCGCGTCCTGCGGGGCGTGCGCGGTGATCTCGGGGAAGACCGCCTCGACCTGCGGGTCGGCGGGGAGCATCGTGATGACGACCTCCGCCTCCCGCACCGCCTCGGCGATGCTCGCCGCGGTCGGGAACGGCCGCGGCACGACGTCGTAGCCCACGACCTCGTGTCCCGCCTTGACCAGGTGCTCGGCCATGGGCAGTCCCATGATCCCGAGCCCGATGAAACCAATCCTCACGTGACGAACTCCTGTTCATGTGTCGGGGCCGACCACCGCGAGACCCAGCCGAAGTCGAGGTCGGGGTCCTTGTACTCCAGGCCGACCCAGCCGTCGTAGCCGTCGAGCAGCTCGGCCAGGGGCAGGGAACCGGTGCCTGGACGGCCGCGGCCCGGGTTGTCGGCGATCTGCACGTGTCCTGTCAGGGGGTGGACGAGCGCGGCGGGCAGGTCCTCGCCCATGCGCGCCAGGTGATAGAGGTCGCACAGGAACCGCACGTTCGGCTCCCCGACGGCCTCGATCACGTCGGTCGCGGCCTTGACGGACACCAGCGGGTAGGACGGCGACTCGTAGGCGTTGAGCGCCTCGACGAGCACGACCGCGTCGATCGTGGCGGCCTTGCGGGCCGCCAGGGCGAGGTTCTCCAGCGCCAGGCCCGGCTCGGCGTTGTTGCCGTAGAGGGCGTTGAGCGCCTGGCAGCCGAGCCGCCCGGCGATCCCCACGGCGACGTCGAGGTTGTCCCTGAATCGCGCCGAGTCGCCGGGGCGGCCGACGAGGCCGCGTCCGCCCTCGGGGATGTCGTCGACGAAGTTCAGGCCGACCAGGCGTACGCCCGCGTCCCTGATCGCGTCGATGAAGGCGTCCACCTCCTTGTCGCCCGGCACGGCCGAGTCGAAGGGCCACCAGAACTCCACCGCGTCGAATCCCGCCGCCTTGGCCGCGGCCGGACGTTCGAGCAGCGGGAGCTGGGTGAACAGGATCGAGCAGTTGACGTCGAACCTCACGAAACCCACCTTCCTTGCGAGGTGATGTCGATGAGCGGCACGTGCGAGGTGACCGGCTTGCGCAGCAGCATGGCCAGCGACGAGCCGCCGTCGGCCAGCTCGATCACTCCGAGCTCCAGCTCGGGCGGCTCGGCCGGCAGCAGGCGGTCCCGCAGGACGTCCATGTCCACGTCGTACAGCTCGCCCGCGATGGCGGCGCCGCCGTGTGCGACGGGTACCAGCGCGGGGCAGCGCCCGCCGACCGAGTAGAACCGATACTTGGGCGCCGTCTCGGTCTGGGCGACGAGCGGCGCGCCGTCGAGGAGGTGGTGCAGCGGCCCGCCTCGCATCGCGCCGCCGTTGAGGAACATCAGGGCCATCGCAGGCTCCTCTCGTAGGGAGAGGCCCGTAGTTCTGCCGTACGGCAGCGCGGTACCTGGTGTGCCACCAGTAGACACACCCGCCCTCGGCCCGGTCTACCGGCAGGAAGTCCGAAGCTGCGGGGCCGGGAACGCGGCGGGATTGTGCGTTGGTCCAACCGCCGATGCACCGATCATGCGCATCGGTACGGCACAGCGCCGGGCCCGCCTCGGTGTCAGGCACCTGCTGTCCGAGCGGGGCGGGAGCGTCGAGAAGGCGGCCGAGGCCGTCGTGGCGATGCACGCCACCGACCCGGCGGCGGCGCGGACGGAGGCGAAGGGCCCCGAGCCGATGGAGCGGGCCCTGTACGAGGACAGGACGCTGGTCAGGATCTTCGTGGTGCCGCGCGCGCTGGCGCCCGTCGTCCACCACTCCAGCGCGCTCGCGGTCGCGGTGAAGGAGCGCAAGCTGCTCACCAGGGACTTCACGCAGAGCGGCGGCTTCGACGGCGAGTGGATCTCGCGGGTCGAGGGGTGAGGTGCTGGAGGCGCTGCGCAGGCACGGCAAGGCGACGGCGGCCACGCTGGGAACGCTGGTGCCCGAGCCGTGGGCGGCCTTCCTGCCCGCGCTCGACCCGACGCCGATGGGCTGGCAGCAGCGCGACCGCGGACGCCCGCGCGGCCGTCGGGCGGGCAGCGGCGGGCGTCGCGGCGTGGCTGGACGGCATGACGGTCACGCCACGCTTCAGAACCCCGCTCGAACGCGCACTGCGGTAGCCCGTCCACCAGCCGGTGACCGGGCCCGCTTGAACGGGCGCCGCGCTGAATGCGCCAGTTAGGCGTCCACGAGCCGGTCGCCGGTGAACGTGTGGATGGGTCCTTCCGTCCGCGACAGGGGCAGGCCGCTGCCGCCGCGCCGGGCGGCGACGATCTCCGCCACGATCGACACCGCGGTCTCCTCGGGCGTGCGCGCGCCGAGGTCGAGGCCAATGGGCGAGCGCAGCGCGCCGAGCTCCTGCTCGGTCAGCCCCTGCTCGCGCAGCCGCCGCATCCTGTCCCTGTGTGTACGGCGGGAGCCCATCGCCCCCACGTACGCCGCCCCGGTCCGCAGCGCCACCTCCAGCAGCGGCACGTCGAACTTCGCGTCGTGGGTGAGGACGGCGATGACCGTGCGGGAGTCCACCTCGGTGGCCGCCAGGTAGCGGTGCGGCCAGTCCACGACCACCTCGTGGGCGTCGGGGAAGCGCCGCCTGGTGGCGAAGACGGGGCGGGCGTCGCAGACGGTGACGTGGTAGCCGAGCAGGCGGCCTGCCTTGGTGAGGGCGGCGGCGAAGTCGATGGCGCCGAAGACGAGCATCCGCGGCGGCGGGGCGTGCGTCTCGACGAACAGCTCGACCCGCCGCTCGCCGCAGCCGACCTCGCGCACGCCGGTCAGGCCTGCGTCCAGCATCGCCCTGGTCTCCGCCACGACGACCTCGTCGAGCTCGACATCGCCCAGGCTCCCCTCATGCCTGTCGGGCCACACGACGACGGCACCGGCAGCCTCACCGAGGGCTTCCCGGGGGGCGCCGTCCAACGCCCTGGCCACTGCGACGCGCTCGCCCTGCCGTACGGACTCGAGGAAGCGGGGGCTGGGCCAGATGAGCACCTCGATGACGCCGCCGCAGGTCAGGCCCACCGCGAACGCGTCGTCGTCGCTGTAGCCGAACGTCTGGCGGACCGGGACGCCGCTGGCGGCGACCTGCAGGCACAGCTCGTAGACCGCGCCCTCGACGCAGCCGCCGGACACGCTCCCGACGGCCTCGCCGTCGGCGGACACCGCCAGCGCCGCACCCGCGGGGCGGGGGGCGCTGCCGGTGGTCGAGACGACGGAGGCGACGGCGAACGGCCTGCCGGAGGCGGCCCAGGCCTTCAGCTCCTCCAGGAGGTCGAACATCAGCCGATCAGGCTCTCGATGAAGCCGATGCCGAAGTAGCCGACGAAGATCGCGCTGATCACCCAGAGCAGCCAGTGGATCTCGTCGAAGCGGCCGCGGGCGGCCTTGATGACCGTGTAGGCGATGACGCCCGCGCCGACGCCGTTGGTGATGGAGTAGGTGAAGGGCATCAGCGCGATCGTCAGGAACGCGGGGATCGCCAGGTCGAGGGAGTCCCACTCGATCTTGCGGGCCGCGGTCATCATGAGCGCGCCGACCAGCACCAGCGCCGGGGCGGCCGCCTGGGCGGGCACGACGGCCGCCAGCGGGGTGAGGAACATCGCGGCCGCGAACAGCGCGCCGGTGACGAGGCTGGCGAGGCCGGTACGAGCGCCCTCCCCCACCCCTGCGGCCGACTCGACGACGACGGTGTTCGCCGAGGCCCCTGTGCCGCCGCCGATGATCGCGCCGAGGCCGTCGATCGTCAGGATCTTGCCGATGCCCTGGATGCGCCCCTGCTGGTCGGCCATGCCGGCCTCCTCGCCGACGCCGAGGATGGTGCCCATCGCGTCGAAGAAGCCGGACAGCACCAGCGTGAACAGCACGACGGTCGCGGTGAGGAATCCGGCCGAGCCGAACCCGCCGAACAGGTCGACGCCGAACAGCAGCCCGAAGTCGGGGGTGGCGATGATTTGCTCGGGCATCTCGGGCGTGACGACGCCCCACTTCTGCCCCGGCGCCATGGCGTTGACGACGATGGCGAAGACGGTCGCGATGATGATGCCGATGAGCAGCGCGCCCGGCACCCTCCTGACGAACAGGGCGATGGTCAGCAGCAGGCCGACGCAGAAGACCACGATCGGCCAGCCGGCCAGGTGGCCGCCGGCGCCGAGGGTCAGCGGCGTGCCCGCGCCCTTGCTGACGAATCCCGCGTCCACCAGCCCGATCAGCGCGATGAACATGCCGATCCCGACGCCGATGGCGTGCTTGATGGGCGTGGGGATGGCGTCCATGATGAGCTGCCTGACCCCGGTGAGGGCCAGGATCACGATGACCACGCCCTCCAGGACGACCAGGCCCATCGCCTGTGCCCAGGTCATGTGCGGTGCCGCCTGGAAGGCCACGACCGGCGCGACGCCCAGGCCGGAGGCGAGGGCGAAGGGGGCGTTGCCCACCAGGCCCATCAGGATCGTGGTGAGCGCCGCCGACAGCGTGACGGCGGTGGTGAGCTGCGGGATGGTCATCGAGGCGCCGGTCACGTCCTTGGCGCCGCTCAGGATGATCGGGATGAGCAGGATGATGTAGGCGACGGCCACGAACGTCGTGATGCCGCCGCGCACCTCTCTGCCCACCGTGGTGCCCCTGTTGGCCAGGTCGAAGAAGTCTCCGGCGACGGGCTTGGGCTTCAGCTGGGTCATGGTCGGGGCCCTCCTCAGGGCATGGTCGACCTGCGGCGGGGCATGACAGGCCGCGCCGCGGGGGGTGTGGTTGTGGGACCGCCGCAGGCAGCGGCGGCCCCCGTTGATCAACTCACTGCTGCGCCGAGCGTGATGTGCTCGGGGCGGACCGGCACCCGGTTGAGTGCGAGACCCGTCGCGTCGCGGATGGCCGCGACGATCGCGGGTGTGGAGGAGAGCGTGGGTGGCTCTCCCGCCCCGCGCAGCCCGTACGGCGCGCGCGGGTCGGCGTTCTCGAGGATCTCCAGCGGCATCGGCGGCACGTCCTGGATGGTCGGGATGAGGTAGTCGGTGAAGGACGGGTTGCGCACCTTGCCGTCGCGCACCACGATCTCCTCCATCACCGCCAGGCCGAGGCCCTGGGCGCTGCCGCCGTGGATCTGGCCCTCCAGGGAGAGCCTGTTGATGATCCGGCCGACGTCCTGGACGGCGGCCAGCTCGACGACCTTCACCAGGCCGAGCTCGACGTCGACGTCCACCACCGCGCGGTGGACGCACATCGCGAGCTGGGTGTGCGAGTCGCCCTGGCCCGTCACCTTGTCCACGTCGGTGGTCGGTTCGTGGTGGTACTCGCGGGTCTCCTCGATGACGTCGTCGCCGAGGATCTCCTCGATCGTGGCGAGCACGCCGGCGCTCGCGGAGACGACCTTGCCGCCGACCAGCGACAGATCATCGTGTTCCAGCCGCTCGAACAGCCGGTCGCGTACGGCCTCGCAGGCCGTTTTGACCGCGCCGCCCGTCATGTACGTCTGGCGGGAGGCCGAGCTCGACCCGGCGCTGCCCACCTGGTTGTCGGCGGGGTGGATGACGACTCGTTCGATGCCCAGCTCGGTGCGAGCGATCTGGGCCTCGACGGTGACCAGTCCCTGGCCCACCTCCGCCGCCGCGGTGTGCACCAGCGCGGTGGCCACTCCCCCCACGACCTCCAGGCTGACCCTGGCGGTGGAGTAGTCGTCGAATCCCTCGGAGAAGCAGATGTTCTTCAGCCCGACGCCGTAGCCGACGCCGCGCTTGACGCCCTCGCCGTGGGTGGTCTGCGACGCGCCGCCAGGCAGGTTCCTGATGTCGGTGGCGTCGAGGTCGGCGGGCATCGGCAGGGTGCGGGCCTGCTCCAGCATCTCGGCCATCGGCAGCGGCGCCCACAGCACCTGACCCGTGGCCAGCTTGGAGCCCTGGGAGGCGGCGTTGCGCTGCCTGACCGTGACGGGGTCGAGCCCGCACGCGTCGGCCAGCCTGTCCATCATCGACTCGTAGGCGAAGCATGCCTGCACCGCGCCGAATCCACGCATCGCGCCGCACGGCGGGTTGTTGGTGTAGACGCCGTACGCGTCGATCTTGATGTTGGGAATCACGTAGGGCCCGACCCCGAGGGAGGCGGCGTTGCCGACCACATTGAGCGTGGCCGAGGTGTAGGCGCCGCCGTCGAGCAGGATCTCCACGTCCGCGTAGAGGATCGTGCCGTCCTTGGTCGCGCCGTACTCGTAGCGCATCTCCGCGGGATGCCTGTGCACGTGGCCGAAGAACGACTCGTGCCGGTTGTAGACCATCTTGACGGGCCGTCCCGTCCTCATGGCCAGCATCGCGGCGTGGATCTGCATCGACAGGTCCTCGCGGCCGCCGAAGGCGCCTCCGACGCCCGACAACGTCATCCGGATCTTGGACTCGGGCAGTCCGAGGCAGGGTCCGATCTGCTTGAGGTCGTTGTGCATCCACTGGGTGGCGACGTAGAGGTCGACCCCGCCGTCCTCGGCGGGCACCGCCAGGCCTGACTCAGGTCCGAGGAACGCCTGGTCCTGGATGCCGACCTCGAAGGTCCCCGTGACCACGATCTCGGCCTCGGCTTTGGCCGCCTCGACGTCGCCCACCCGCACCGGCTGGTACCTGGCCGGGTTGGGCCGCTGCTGAACCTGCGGATAGGTCGGGTCGAAGGCGGCTCTGCGCGCGTCGATGAGCGGTTCGAGCACCTCCCACTCGATCGCGATCTTCTCCAGCGCCCTGCGCGCGACCTCGGGATGGTCGGCGGCCACCAGCGCGATCGGCTCACCCTCGTGACGGACCTCGCCGATGGCAAGGACCGGCTGGTCCCAGGTGAGGTCGAGCCCGAAGTGCTTGCGTCCGGGCACATCCTCCTGGGTCAGTACGGCGTGCACGCCCGGGTGCGCCAGGGCGGCGGACGTGTCGATGGACACGATGCGGGCGCGGGGATGCGGGCTGCGCAGCGTCGCGCCCCACAGCATCCCGTCGATCCACAGGTCGGAGGTGTAGGCGAACTCCCCCTTGACCTTGAGCGTGCCGTCGGGCCGCAGCGGGCTGTCGCCGACCCCGCCCTGACCGGGCGCGATGATCTCGTGGGGTGCTCTCAGCGGTGTGCTCTGTCGGGAGCCGGTCACGCGTGAACCTCCTTGGCGGCGCTGAATCCCTGTTCTGACGCCAGGCGCAGCAGCCTGCGGTGGGCGTCGGCCCCCGCGCGGCCCGCCACGTCATGCGGCACCGTGCGCAGCTCGTCGTCCTCGACGACCGTCTCTCCGCCGACCAGCAGCCTGGCCAGCGGCGGTTGCTTAGTGCCGAACACGAGCTGGCACACCGGGTCGGTGACGGCCGAGCCGTACGCGCCGTCCACGCGCCACAGGGCGATGTCGGCGAGCTTGCCCGGCTCCAGCGAGCCGAGCTCGTCCTGCCTGCCGAGGTTGCGCGCGCCGCCGAGCGTGGCCATCTCCAGCGCCTGCCTGGCGGTGAGCGCGGTGGGCCCGTAGCGGGCGCGCTGGAACAGCAGCGCCTGGCGCATCTCGCCGGCCATCGTGGTCAGCTCGGAGGAGGCGTTGCCGTCGACGCCGAGGCCCACGTTCGCGCCGCGCGCCAGCATCTCCGACACCCGGGCGATGCCCGCGCCGAGCCGTCCGTTGGAGGAGGGGCAGTGCGCCGAGCCGGTGCCGGTGCGGGCGAACTTGTCGATGTCGCCGTCGCTGAGGTGGACGGTGTGCGCGAACCACACGTCGGGGCCGAGCCAGCCGAGCTTCTCCATGTAGTCGACGGGCCGCATCCCGAGCTGCTTCATGCAGTGCTCGTCCTCGTCGAGGGTCTCGGCCAGGTGGGTGTGCAGGCGCACGCCGGCGGCCCTGGCCAGGGAGGCGGCCTCGGTCATCAGCTCGGCGCTGACGGAGAACGGCGAGCAGGGCGCGACCGCGACCCGCAGCTTCGAGGAGAAGGAGGGGTCGTGGTAGGTGTCGATCGCCTCCTGCGTGGCGGTGAGGATCTCGTCGAGCTTCTCGACCACGACGTCCGGCGGAAGGCCGCCCTGCGACTGGCCTCGGTCCATCGACCCGCGCGTGGGGTGGAACCTGATCCCGATCGAGCGGGCGGCCTCGACCGTGGCGCCGAACAGGTCGCCGCGGCCCTTGGGGAAGACGTAGTGGTGGTCGGAGGAGGTCGTGCAGCCCGACAGGGCGAGCCAGCCGAGACCCGCGGTCGCGGCGCCGTGGACGACCTCGGCGTCCATCGCGGCCCACACCTGGTAGAGCGACACCAGCCACTCGAACAGCGTCGCGTCCTGGGCCAGGCCCTGGGAGGCCCACTGGTAGAGGTGGTGGTGGGTGTTGACCAGGCCGGGCGTGGCCAGGCAGCCGCTGCCGTCGATCCGCTCGTCGCTGCTCTCGGGTGGCACTCCCTGGCCGACCTCGGTGATGACGTCCCCTTCGATCCGGATATATCCGGACTCGATCTCGGGGCCGACGACGGGCGCGATGCGGACGTTCTCGATGATCACCTGACTGCCGCCTTCCTGGCGGCGGCCAGCCGTACGGCATCGAGGATCTTCTCGTAGCCCGTGCACCTGCACAGGTTGCCGGCCAGCGCCTCGCGGATCTCCGCGTCGGACGGCTGGTCGTTGTGCTGGATCAGATCGTGCGCCTGGACGATCAGGCCCGGCGTGCAGAAGCCGCACTGCACGGCGCCGCACTCGACGAAGGCCTCCTGCACGGGGTCGAGCCGGTCGCCGTCGGCCAGCCCCTCCACCGTGCGGACCTCGCGCCCCTCGACCTGGCCCGCCGCGACCAGGCACGAGCAGACCGGCGTGCCGTCGAGGTAGACCGTACATGAGCCGCATTCGCCCTGCTCGCAGGCGTTCTTGGAGCCAGGAAGGCCCACCCGCTCGCGCAGCACGTAGAGCAGGCTCTCGCCCTCCCACACGTCGTCGACGGCCTCGGTGCGGCCGTTGACGGTGAAGTTCACGCGCATCACGCGGCCCTCACTTTCCTGTAGTCGTTCCAGGCCCACGTCAGGGTCCTGCGGGCCATGACCGCGATCGCGTGCCTGCGGTAGTCGGCCGTGCCGCGCACGTCGTCGATCGGCGAGGCCGCCGCAGCGCACAGCTCGCCGAACCGCCTGAGCACGGCGGGGTCGAGGCGCGCGTCCCAGTCGAGCTCGCCGGCCAGGAACTCCTCGGCCTCCAGCGCCCTGCGCGGCGTCGGGGCGGCCGAGCCGATCCCGGTGCCGACCCGGCGCTCCGCCGGGTGCAGCGCCACCGCGAACGAGCACACCGCGATCACCATCGCGTTGCGGGTGCCGACCTTCGAGAAGTACTGCGGGCCCTCGGCGGACTTCATGTGGAAGGCCCTGATCAGCTCGTCGGGGCGCAGCGCGCTGCGCTTGACCCCCAGGTAGAACTCGTGCGCGGGGATCAGCCTGACCCCGCCGTCGCGCGACTCCACTTCGATCACCGCGTCCGCGGCCAGCAGCGGCGGGTGGCTGTCACCGGCGGGCGAGGCCGCGCCGAGGTTGCCGCCGACCGACCCGCGGTTGCGGATCTGTGGCGAGCCGACCGTGCGCGCCGCCTGCGCCAGGCCCGGCAGCGCGCCGGGCAGCTCCTCGATGATCCGCACGTACGGCACGCCCGCGCCGACCCGGTACACGCCGTCGACCAGCTCGATCGTCTGGAGCTCGGCGACCTTGTTCAGGTCGAGCAGCGACACGGGCCGGTGCACGTCGAAGTTGATCTCGACCATTACGTCGGTGCCGCCCTGGATGGGCACCGCCTCCGGCTGGTCGGCCTTGGCCGCCAGCGCCTCCGCCCATGTCGTGGGTCGCAGAAAGTCCATGTCTCACTCCCAGGCGAAGGCCGCGTCGGGCGCGTCCTCGCGCAGCACGCTGCCCTCGATCAGGCCGTAGGGCCGGTCGGCGGCATAGAAGACTTCGTTGTCGTTGTCCAGGCCGCACGGTGTCAGATCCACCAGGAAGTGATGCTTGTTCGGCATCGCGAAGCGGATCTCGCACACCTCCTGCCTGGTCTCCAGCGCCCGCTGCCCCATGGCGTACAGGGTCTGCTGGAGGGACAGGCTGTAGGTCTCGGCGAAGGCGTCGAGGAGGGCCTGTCGCACCTCAGCGTAGGACTTGCCGAAGTCCGCGCCGACCGAAGCGTGCCGCCACTGTGCGGTCACCGCGGTGGCCAGGATCCGGTCGTCGGTCGGCTGCAGGGTGGTGTACTCGTCGACGATGTAGCCGTGGAACTCCGAGTCGGTGGAGTTGAGCACCACCAGGTCCTTCAGGCCGGAGACCACGCTGGTGCGCCCGTCGCGGTCGTGGTGGACGACGCAGGTGCGCACCTCCCTGCCGCTGCGCACGAAGGAGTGGCCGCCGCTGATGCGCTCCCACGCGTACTCCTCGATCTCCACCCTCGCGTGGTGGATGGTCGGCTGGGAGTCGACGAAGTGCCTGGCCAGCAGGATCGCGAAGTCCTCGATCTGGTCCACGCCGTGCTTCTTGGCGAAGGCGTAGGCGGTGTTCTTCTGCGTGTCGGTGGGCAGCACGGCGGCGTTGCTGCCGGTCAGGTGGACCGACTCCATCTCACCCGACAGGGAGCTGCTGACGTTGATGTCCTTGAGATGGTGGACCTCACCGTCGCGGACGACACGGACGAGCCTGGTCTCGGCCTTGCCGTACCGGTTGGGTCCGAGGATGACTGACATCTAGCTCCCTCTGTAGGTGGAGTAGGCGAACGGGCTGAGGAGAAGGGGGACGTGGTAGTGCTCGGCGGGGTCGGCGACGGTGAAGGTGATGACGACCTCCGGGTAGAAGGTGTCCTGGAGGTAGGAGCCGGTGTCGAACACCACGCGGTGCACGCCCGCTCCCGGGTTCCAGCCCTTGATCCGGCCGTCGTCGTCCGTACGGCCCTGCGCCACGACCTGTCCCTGGTGCTCCAGCCGTACCTGGACACCCACGGCGGGTCGTCCTGTGACCGCGTCGAGCACGTGCGTCGAGAAGCTCATATCTTCGCCACCCTCAACTTGGTGATCTTGGCCAGTTCGTCCCGCACGACCTCGCGCTCGATGGCGGGGTCGTTGGCGAGGCGTTCCTTCAGCCGGGCGAGCATCTGCCCGCCCGACAGGCCGGTGGCGCAGATCAGATAGACATGGCCGAACCTCTCCTCGTAGGCGCGGTTGCCCTCCGCCAGTTCCTGGCGCAGGTGCTCCTCGACGCCCGACTGCTCCTGCCTGCTCCAGGCGGACTCGCGGTCGGCGCCCTCGGCCCGCTCCCCGATCCGAGGGTGGGCCGCCAGCGCCTCCTCGACATCCGCCCAGGCCAGGCCGCGCACGGCGGTCTCGGCGGCGGCGGTCAGCGCGGCCAGGTCCGCGTACGGACGCAGCGCCGCCACCTCGCGGGCGAAGGAACGGGAGGCACAGCAGGCCAGCAGTTCCTTCTCCGCGTCGTCGGCGCTGAGTTCGTTGAGGTTCGGCATGTCATGAGTACACACAGCGCAGATGTCCCCGGTCCAGCAGCAAGAACTCCGAAGTGCACGGGGGGTTGGTCAGGTCTTTTCGTGTCATGCTCCAATGCACGTTCTGTTCACCTATCGGTTACTCTCCAGCATGCGGCTCAACGCGTTGCTCGACATGCCTGAGCTGGGCCTGTCTGTCGTGGCCGGCCACGACGAGCTGGAGCGGCCCATCAGGTGGGTCGTCACCACCGACCTGCTCGATCCCGGCCGCTATCTCGGCGGCGGCGAGCTGGTCCTCACCGGGCTGATCTGGCGGCGCGCGCCCGCCGACAGCGAAACGTTCGTCAGGGCGCTGGCCAGGGCGGGCGCCTCGGGGCTCGGCGCCTGCGACGCGCGCAGCGGCGACCTGCCCGCCGACCTGGTCGAGGCCTGCCGCAGGTACCGGATGCCGCTGTTCCACGTGCCGCAGGCGCTGTCGTTCGCCGAGGTCACCGAGCACATCGTGCGCCACCTGTCGACCGCCCGCGCCTCCGACGTGACCGCGGTCCTCGACCGGCACCGCCAGCTCGTCTCGGGGGCGGGGCTCGACCCCGTCCTGGAGATGATCGGGCGGGACCTGGGCATGCGCTGCTGGGTCCTCACCTCCTCGGGGCGGCTGGTGTCGGGGTCGAGCCCGCTGGACCGCGACACGGCCAAGGCCATGGCCAGGACGTTCCTGACCGTGAAGCGGCTGCCGTGCTCGCGCAACGGCTACTCGATCTTCCCGGTGGACGAGCAGACCACCTCCAGGGTGGCCGACTGGTTCGTCGCGGTCGAGGGCTGCTTCACCGACTGGCCGGAGGAACGGCAGGCGCTGGCGGGCGAGCTGGCCGCGGTCGCCGCGCTGGAGCGCATCCGCCTGGACGACCGGCTCAGCCCCGAGGGGCGCATCGCCCAGGAACTGGTCCGCCTGGTGTTCACCGAGGGCAAGCCCAGCGACATCCTGCCCAGGCTGGAGGTCACGGGCCTGTCGGGGGCGCCGGGCTACATCGTGCTCGCCGCCGCGGCGCACGGCGGCCTGCGCCCCGCCGAGCTGCGCGCGGTCGTCAAGGAGATCCTCCACGCCGCGCTCCTGGACGACACGGGCGCGCTCACACCGCTGGCCATCGGGGTCGTCGGGGAGGAGGCGATCGCGCTCGTCCCGTCGGACGATCGCGAGCTGACCGGGCGCGTCCGCGTCGCCGTACACGAGCTGGCCCCTGGACTGGCCGGAGGCAGGCTGACCGTCGGTGTCAGCGGGGTCGCCCAGGTCGAGGGGCTGCGCGGCGCGGTCGAGGAGGCCAGGTACGCCCGCCGGATGGCCGAGGGCAAGCCGGAGCCCGACGCGGTCGTCGGCCAGGATGAGCTGGCGACGCACGTCCTGCTGCTGGCCTCGGTGCCCGACGACGTGCGCCACATGTTCAGGGTGCGGCTGCTCGATCCGCTGCGCTCCTACGATCAGGTGCACAAGGCCGACCTCGTCCGGACGCTGGAGGCCTTCCTGCAGTGCTCGGGCTCGTGGACCAAGTGCTCGGAGCTGCTCCACGTCCACGTCAACACCCTGCGCTACCGCATCCAGCGCATCCAGGACCTGACCGGGAGAGACCTCTCCCGCCTGGAGGACAGGGTGGACTTCTTCCTCGCCCTCCGCCTGCAGTAGGTGATATATGTAAACAAACCTTACAATGGGGGGCGTCCGTGCCGCACCGTCGACTCGCCGCGCTGATGACGGCGTCCACTCTCGCCGCCGCGTGCGCCGCCGACGTGCCGGAGCCGACGGGTCCGCCACTGATCCCGCTGCCCGCCTCCGTGCGGATGACAGAGGGCACGTTCTCCCTCGACCCCGGCGCGCGGATCGGCCTGCGCTCGGCCGGGGCCGCGCCCGTCGCCGAGGAGCTGGCCCGGCTGCTGCGCCGCTCCACCGGCTACCCGCTGCCCGTGGTCCGGCAGGAGGCGGAGATCACCCTGGAGGAGAGCGGCGGGCGCGATCTCGGCCGGGAGGGCTACACCCTGGACGTCACCTCTGACCAGGTACGGCTGGCCGCCGCCACGCCCGAGGGCCTGTTCCGCGGCGTGCAGACGCTGCGCCAGCTCCTTCCTGCCAAGGTCGAGAGCGCCACCCCGCAGCAGGGCCCGTGGACGATCGCGGGCCTGACGATCGAGGACCGGCCGCGCTTCGCCTACCGCGGCGTCATGCTCGACGTCGCCCGCCACTTCTTCACCGTCGAGCAGGTCAAGCGCTACATCGACCTGGCCGTCGGCTACAAGGTCAACCATCTGCACCTGCACCTCACCGACGACCAGGGCTGGCGCATCGAGATCAAGAGCTGGCCCAGGCTGGCCACCGACGGCTTCTACACCCAGGACGACTACCGCGAGATCGTGCGCTACGCCGCCGAACGGTTCGTCACCGTCGTGCCCGAGATCGACACGCCGGGGCACACCAACGCGGCCCTGGCCGCCTACGCCGAGCTGAACTGCGACGGCAGGGCGCGCGAGCCGTACAAGGGCAGGGAGGTGGGCTTCAGCTCGCTGTGCACGGACAAGGAGATCACCTACCGCTTCCTCGACGACGTCGTGCGCGAGGTGGCCGCGCTGACGCCGGGGCCGTACCTGCACCTGGGCGGCGACGAGGCCGACAGCACCGCGCCCGAGGACTACGAGCGGTTCGTCGCCCGCGCCCAGCGGATCGTCGACACGTACGGCAAGCAGCTGATGGGCTGGGCGGAGATCACCTCAGGCGCGGTGGCCCAGCACTGGGACCCGCGCGCGGGCGATCGCGCCGTGGCCGCCGTGGCCAGGGGCGCCAAGCTGGTCATGTCCCCCGCCGACCGCTCCTACCTGGACATGAAGTACACCCGCGACACCGAGTACGGCCTGGACTGGGCCGGGCTCGTCGAGGTGGGTGACAGCTACGCGTGGGACCCCGCCACCCTCGTCGAGGGCGTGCGGGAGGAGGACATCCTGGGCGTGGAGGCCCCGCTGTGGACCGAGACGCTGGACCGGCCCGACGAGCTGGAGTACATGGCCTACCCGCGCCTGCCCGGCATCGCCGAGATCGGCTGGTCCGCCGCCTCCGACCGCTCGTGGGAGGACTACAGGGAACGGCTGGCCGCCCACGGGCCGCGCTGGGAGGCTCAGTCGGTGGCCTTCTACCGCTCACCCGACGTCGCCTGGCGCTGATCACCAGCGGGAATGTCGGCCGGTGCGCCTAGACTTGGCCCCATCATGAGCCCTACCTCTCTCATCGGCGGACACGTGTCCGTCACCGGCGGCCTGGCGACGGGCGGCCTGAAATACATGGCCGAGATCGGCGCCGAGATGGTCCAGGTGTTCGTCACCAACCCGCGTGGCTGGGCGCTGACCGTGGGCAAGCCCGAAGAAGACGCCAAGCTCGTCGAGTCGGGCGTGGTGTCCTTCATCCACACGCCCTACCTGGTCAACTTCGGCTCGCCGAGCCCGGAGACCCTGGCCAACTCGGTCGCCATCACCCGCCACACGCTGCTGCGGGGCGTCGCGACGGGGTCCAGGGGCGTGGTCGTCCACACCGGCTCGGCGGTCAGCCAGTCGCGTGACGACGCGCTGCGCCAGTTGCGCGAGCACCTGCTCCCGCTGCTGGAGGAGATCCCCGACGACGGGCCCGACCTGCTGCTGGAGCCGATGGCGGGCCAGGGCGCGATGCTGTGCGCCACCGTCGAGGACCTGGAGCCCTACCTGGCGGCGCTCGAGTGGCACCCGAAGGCCGGCATCTGCCTCGACACCTGCCACGCCTTCGCCGCCGGCCACGATCTGGCCGCACCCGGCGGGGTCCAGGAGACCTTCGACGCGCTCCACCGGATCGCTCCAGGGCGGCTCAAACTGGTCCACGCCAACGACTCCAAGGACGTGTGCGGGTCGAAGAAGGACCGCCACGAGAACATCGGGGCCGGCCACATCGGCGCCCAGCCGTTCGCCGACCTGATGCGGCACCCGGTGGCGGCGGGCGTGCCGATCTGCATCGAGACGCCCGGCAAGGCCGACAAGCACCGCGAGGACATCGAGCTGCTGAAGAAGCTGCGCGACTCCTGAGACCCGCTGGCGTGCCATCGGAGGCGACGGGAAGGGGCGCCGCTCGCGCGACCCGGCCGCCCCCGTATGGCCGGATCGCGGTCCGGCACGCAGCTACAGCGGGCGCCCCTTCACGTCTTCGACGGGCGGGCCCTACCCCCCGGTAAAGGGCCCGACCACCGTTTCGGTGACCAGAGGTCACCGGAGGATCCGCGCATCAGGCCTGTGTGAGCCTCGCGGCTCGTCCCCCCCGATGCGACGGAGTGGCTCTCCGATGCGGAAACACTACGGATGCGATCTTGAACGTGAAACCCCGTTCAAGAACAGCTCGCTGAACGGTCAGTAGTCATCGACGTACGGAGAGTGTCAAACCGGCGAGCGGCCGTCCTCGGGCGACGAACGGTCGTCGAAGGGGCCCGCGATCTCCTCCGGCAGGTGCATCCTGGCCATCATCCGATCCACCCCCATAGGTACCCGACCTGGTGTGACCAGGGAAAACACCACCATCGCGACGAAGGCGAGCGGCACGGCGAAGGGTGCGGGAAACGCGGACAGCAGCCCCAGATTCACGCCCATCACGTCGTGGACGACCGGGGCCGCGGTGAGCCCGCCGCCCACCGCGAACCCCGCGCCCGCGCCCACGGCGCTCAGCCGCCGCCACCAGAGGCCGAGCAGCAACAGCGGGCAGAGCGTCGCCGCCGACAGGCTGAACCCGAGCAGGACGCCCAGCACGGAGCTGCCGGGCGTGGTGAGCGAGGTCAGCGACAGCGTCGTCACCGCCACGGCTGCCGTGACGAGGCGGAAGGCGCCCACGCCCGCGCGTGTCACGCACGACGACACCGCGCCGCCCACGGCGGCCAGCACGCCGCAGGAGGTGGCCAGGAAGGCCGCGAAGGCCCCCGCCGCCAGCAGCCCGGTCAGCACGTCGCCCGCCGGGCCCGGCAGCATCGAGCCGGGCAGCAGCAGCACGACCTCCTCGTCATGGGCGTGGGGCACGTGGACGCGGCCCAGGATGCCGTACAGCGGCGGCACCAGGAAGAACAGGCCGAGCAGCACCTGGGCGGCCACGACGGCGCGCCGCGCGGCGCGCCCGTCGCGGTTGGTGTAGACGCGGGTGATGATGTGCGGCAGCCCCATGGTGCCCAGGGCGCAGGCCAGCAGCACGGTCAGCACGCCCGGCAGCGAGGGGTCGCCGGAACCGGCCAGCAGGTCACCGTACGGCGCGACGAACCCCGCCGTCTCCAGCGGCCCCGTCACCGCCCCGCACCGCCACGTACACCACAGCACCAGCGCCACCCCGGTGAACACGATCAGCTTGAGCCAGTACTGCACCGCCTGCACGCTCGTCACGCTGCCCATCCCGCCGGCGAGCGTGACGACGACGGAGACGAGCGTCACCGCCAGCCAGCCCGCCCACGGCGGCATCCCGGTCAGCAGGTGCAGCACCACCCCCGCCGAGTGGAGCTGGGCGACCAGGTAGAGCAGCCCGATCGCCAGCACGTCGAAGGCGACGACGTTGCGCAGCGCCACCGAGCCGAGCCGCCACTGCGCGAAGTCGGACAGCGTGTAGGTGCCCGAGCGGCGCAACGGCGCCACCACGAGGGCGAGGATCACGACGTAGCCCGCCGCCGCGCCCACCGGGAACCACAGCGCGGGCGCGCCGTGCGTGACGATCAAGCCCGCCAGGCTCAGGCAGGCCACCGCCGAGGTGAACTCCGAGCTGATCGCCGCGCCGTTCCACCACGGCCGCACCGCCCGCGCCGCGACGTAGAACTCCGACACCGTCACGTAGCGCCGGGGCCGGACCACGCCGACCATCACCGAGATGATGACCACGAACGCGATGCCGGCCGCCGATGCGGCGACGGTGCCGTTCACCGCTCGCGTTCCACGCGTTCCGCCCGTCTGAGCTGGAGTACGGCCAGCACCACCCAGAGTGGCTGGACGGCGAGCGTCACCACCAGCCAGTCGCCTTCGGCGGTCAGCAAGGGCAGGGCGACCAGCACGGCGACCACCGCCGCCACCGTGACCAGCGCGCTGCCGGCCTGCCTGCGCATGAGCGCCCTGACCTCCGCGTCGCTGCCCGGCCCGTCGAGCCCGAGCGGCACCGGGGCCCGCCGGACCGCGGCGGGCCTCCTCGGCACGACCACCCGCCGGGCGTTCATGTGAGCGTCTTGAACTGTCGCACCAGTTGCTCCCTGACCTGTCTGGTGTGGCGGCGGCTGACGGGCAGCGTCTCCCTGCCCACCGTCAGCAGCACCCTGCCGCCCTCGAAGCGCAGCTCGCTGACGTGGCGGGCCGACACCAGCGTGCTGCGGTGCACCCTGATGAAGCCCGCGCTCGCCCAGCGGCGCTCCAGCGCGGCCAGCGACATCCGCACCAGGTAGCCGCCGTCGGAGGTGTGCAGGCGGACGTAGTCGCCCTTGGCCTCGGCGTACCAGACCGCCTGCTGCGGCACGAACCTGGTGACCCCGCCGAGCTCGACCGGGATGACGTCGTCGGCGCCGGGCTCGGAGGAGGGGGCGGCGGCCTCGAGCCTGCGCACGGCCTCGGCCAGCCGCTCGGCACGCACCGGCTTGAGGAGGTAGTCGACCGCCTCCAGCTCGAAGGCCTGCACCGCGCAGTCGTCATGGGCGGTGACGAACACCAGCCTGGGCGGGCGGGGGAACCCGCCGACCAGCCGCGCCAGGTCGAGCCCGTCGAGCCCCGGCATGCGGATGTCGAGGAAGACGCCGTCGAGCCGCTCGCCCGCCCCGATCAGCTGCACCATGTCCTGCAGCGCCGTGACCCCGTCCGAGGCGGTCGCGACGTGCTCGACCCTGGTGTCCTGACGAAGCAGGTAGGCCAGCTCCTCCAAGGCGGGCACCTCGTCGTCGACGGCCAGCACACGTAGCATGCGTTCCAAACTGCCTCAAGAACGCACACGTCACAAGCGACACGCCAGCTCTGGGTAAAGAATTGACTACAAAGAGCTATGGCGGGCCTTCGGCACGCGCATCTTCACCTTGGTGCCCGCGCCCACGGCCGTCTCCACCACCAGGCCGTAGTCCTCGCCGTAGATCTGCCGCATCCTGACGTCCACGTTGGCCAGCCCGATGCCGCCGCCCCCGCGGCGCGGATCGTCGTCGAGCACCTCGCGGGCGCGCTCGGGCTCCATGCCCGTGCCGTCGTCCTCGACCGTGATGTGCGCCTCCGGGCCGGCGTCGCGGACCACGACCCTGACCTCTCCGGTGCCGTCGCGCCCTCCCATGCCGTGCTTGATGGCGTTCTCCACCAGCGGCTGCAGGCACAGGAACGGCACCGGCACCGGCAGCACCTCCGGCGCGACCTGCACGCTGAAGCGCAGTCGGTCGCCGAAGCGCGCCCGCTCCAGCAGCAGGTAGCGGTCCACGCAGGTCAGCTCGTCGGCCAGGGTGGTGAAGTCGCGCGCCCTGCGCAGCGCGTAGCGGGAGAAGTCGGCGAAGTCGAGGATGAGCTCGCGCGCCCTGCACGGGTCGGTCCTGACGAACGAGGCGATCGTGGTCAGCGCGTTGTAGACGAAGTGCGGGGAGATCTGGGCGCGCAACGCGCGCAGCTCGGCCTCCATCGCCTGCCGCCTGGAGGAGTCGAGCTCGGCCAGCTCGAGCTGGCCCGACACCCACCTGGCCACCTCGGTGACCGTGCGCACCAGCGCCGCGCTCACCTCCTCGTCGTAGGCGGACAGCGCGCCCACCACCCTGCCCTCGACGGTCAGCGGCACCACGACCGCGCCGTTCGGCTCGCCCGCGAACACGTGCGGCCGCCCTGAGGCCAGCGAGGCGCGCGCGTGCGCCAGCACCTCCTCGGGGCAGGCGCCGTCGCAGGCCAGTGCGGCGTCGGTGGAGGTGATCGCGACGGCCGAGGTGCCGAGCAGGGCCCGCAGATGCCGTACGGCCTTGCGCGCCGACTCCCGCGTCAGGCCGGTCCGCAGCGAGGGGGCCGCCATCGCCGCGATGTGCAGGGTCGTGAAGGTGGCCTCGTCCTTCCAGCCACCCTCGGGTAGCTGGGGACGCCGTCTGGCCAGGGCGAACCCCGCGACGAACGCGAAGGCGGCCAGAACCACGCAAGCGGTGGTCGACATGCGCGCAACCGTAGCCAACAACGCACCGTGTCCGGGTGGGAACGCTGCGAGAGACCTAAGGGGGTGGACCTTCGCCGGGCTCCTCTTGGTAGGAGTAGCGCTGCTCCTTCCACGGGTCGGCCACGTTGTGGTAGCCGCGCTCCTCCCAGAAGCCGCGCCTGTCCTCCACCAGGTACTCCACCGCGCGCACCCATTTCACGCTCTTCCACGCGTACAGGTGCGGGACGACGATGCGCAGCGGGAAGCCGCGCTCGGCGGCCAGCGGCTTCTCGTCCAGGTCCGTGGCGAACAGGGTGCCGGGAGCCGTCAGGTCGGACATCCTGATGTTGGCGCCGTAGCCGTACTCCGCCCAGATCATCACATGGTGGACGCCGGGGGCCGGGGGCGCGGCGGCCAGGATGGTCCGCGGCGTCACGCCCGCCCACTCGTTGCCCATGAGTGAGAACTTCGTCACACAGTGGAAGTCGGCCAGGAGCGACGTCCGCGGCAGCCGTTGGAAGTCCTCCCAGGTGAAGCGGTGCTCCTCGCCCGAGGCCGTCGCGCCGAAGACCCGGAAGTCCCAGGATTCCTGCCTGAACCGCGGCACCCTGCCGTAGTGGATGACGGGTCGACCGCGTGGAATGTACTGGCCTGGGGGCAGGCGCGACTCTTCCACGATCACTCCCTCGCCGACTGTGTTCCACGCCATCCTCCCATCCCCCGCGCGGCGGACCGGACCCGGTGCCCGCTTGCCGGCTCTCGGGCATGCGCTACTATTGCCGCACTATGCACATCACCTTCCTGTTTTGGTATGGCGACGGACCCGATCGGACCGTTCGCCATCTGGTGATGCGCTAGCACACAGGCGATCGAAGGCCCCGGGTCCAGTCAGGACCCGGGGCCTTCGTCATTTTCAAGGAGAAATCATGGTCATCGTGATGGGCGCCGAGGCGACGCAGGGCGACGTCGAGGCAGTGGTCGACCTGGTGCAGGCGGCAGGGGTGGAGGCGTTCGTCAGCAGGGGCGTGCAGCGCACGATCGTCGGCCTCGTCGGCGACGTGACGCAGCTCAGCAGCGTCAACCTGCGCGGCATGAGCGGGGTGCGCGACGTCATGCGGGTGTCGACGCCGTACAAGCTGGTGAGCAGGGAGAACCATCCCGACCGCTCCACCGTGCACGTCGGCGGGGTGCCGATCGGCCCCGGCACCGTGACGCTCATCGCCGGGCCGTGCGCGGTCGAGACCCCGCAGCAGACGCTCGAGGCGGCCCAGATGGCCAAGGCGGCGGGCGCGACCCTGCTGCGGGGCGGCGCCTACAAGCCGCGCACCTCCCCCTACGCCTTCCAGGGGCTCGGCGAGAAGGGGCTGCGCATCCTCTCCGACGTGCGCGAGGAGACCGGGCTGCCGATCGTGACCGAGGTCGTCGACGCCCACGACGTCGACCTCGTCGCCTCCCACGCCGACATGCTGCAGGTCGGCACCCGCAACGCGCAGAACTTCGCGCTGCTGCAGGCCGTCGGCGCGGCGGGCAAGCCCGTCATGCTCAAGCGCGGCATGAACGCCACCATCGAGGAGTGGCTCATGGCGGCCGAGTACATCGCCCAGCGCGGCAACCTCGACATCGTGCTGTGCGAGCGCGGCATCCGCACCTTCGAGACCGCCACCCGCAACACCCTCGACGTGTCGGCCGTCCCCGTCGCCCAGCGCCTGTCGCACCTGCCGGTCATCATCGACCCGTCCCACTCCGGCGGCCGCCGCGACCTGGTGCTCCCCCTGACCCGCGCCGCCATCGCGGTCGGCGCCGACGGCATCATCGTGGACGTGCACCCGCACCCCGAGCAGGCCCTGTGCGACGGCCCGCAGGCCCTGGTCGACGGGGACCTGCGTGAGCTCGCCACGATCATGCGGACCTTCCCCGGCCTGATGGGCAGGAGCGTCGTGGGCGACGCGCTCGCGGTCTGACGCGCGTTCTTTTGGGCTGGTACGGCGGGCGCGCCACGAACCGCCTGCCGTACTCATGAGTAACTAAGTATTTCTCCGCATGTGTCGGCGTTTGCGGCTCGCCATCATCGAGCCATGAACAAACCGATCCAGCCCACCCAGACCACTGCCTACTACATCCAGTCGGTGCTTTCCTTCGGTGTGTCCCTGGCCGCCGTGGCGATCGGCGTGGCCTACCTGCCGGTCTCCGGATGGATCAGGGCGTTCCTCACGGTCGGCGTCCTGTACGTGGTCACGTCGGCGTTCACGCTGGCCAAGGTGGTGCGCGACCGCCAGGAGCTCAGCGTGGTCACCAACCGGGTCGACCAGGCCCGCCTCGACAAGCTCCTCGCCGAACACGACCCGTTCAAGGTGGACACCCCCTGACCGCACGGGCTTTCAGAGGGTGTACTCCTGGATCGAGTCGGCCAGCTGTACGGCGAGCTCCTCCGCGTCGAGGCGCTTCTCGATCAGCTTCAGGTCCTCGATCTTGGCCCTGGTCTCCGCGCGCTTGGGCGCCAGCAGTGTGCAGCAGTCCTCGTCGGGCAGTTCGGAGATCTCCAGGGTGCCGATGCGCCGGGCCTCGGCCATGATCTCGGTCTTGTCCCAGCCGATCAGCGGTCGCAGGATCGGCAGGTCGACCGCGTTGTCCTGGGCGGTGATGTTCTGCAGCGTCTGCGAGGACACCTGGCCGAGGGCGTCGCCGGTGACGAGCGCTCCGGCCCTGATGCGGTGGGCGACCTCCTCGGCCGTCTTCAGCATGAGCCGCCGCTGCGCGATGACCGCGAGCCGGTCCTGGCCGGAGGTCCTGATCGACTGCTGTGCCTTGCCGAACGGCACGACCCACAGCCGCGACCTGCCCTGGAAGCGGTCGAGCTTGCGGACCAGGGCGTACGCCTTGTAGATCGACTCGGAGGTGGTGAAGGGGATGCCGGAGAAGTGCAGGAAGTCGACGTGGAGCCCGCGGCGCATCATGCGGTAGGCGGCCACCGGGGAGTCGATGCCGCCGGACATCAGCACCAGCGCCCTGCCGCTGCTGCCGACCGGCAGGCCGCCCTGGCCCTGCAGGCCGTCGGTGAAGACGAAGACCTCGTCGCGGTCGACCTCGATGAACACGGTCAGCTCGGGGCGCTTCAGGTCGACGGGCAGGCCGTAGGTGTCGTTGATGGTGCCGCCGACGAGGCGGTCGAGCTCGTTGGAGCGGAGGGGGAAGCGCTTGTCGCGACGGCGGGAGCGTACGGCGAACTTCGCGCCCCGCTTGACCTCGTCACGATCCTTGATCAGCTCAAGCGCGGCCTTGACGACGGTGTCGGGGTCCTTGGCCACGCGCCACGCGCGGTGGATCCACACCAGGCCCGGCACGTCGGTCACGCGCTGGGCGACCTGGTCGGCCACCTCGACGCTGGTGCCCTCGGGCAGGAAGATCGCGATGACGCCGTGGCGCTGGCGCACGTCGGTCTTGAGGTCGAAGTCCTTCAGGGCGGCGCGGATGTTGCCGACGAGCCTGCGCTCGAACAGCTCGCGGTTCTTGCCTTTCAGGACGATCTCCCCCAACTTGAGCAGAACGCACGGCTCGCCCAGGGCGGACATCGTCATGGCGGGAACCTCCGGGAGGAATGTGGGAAAGCGGCGCCATCTGCAACGCCGCGACGCATCGAGTTTAGTCCGCCGGGGAGTGCCGGAGCCTCAGGAGAACGGGTCAGAGGTCTTTGTCGAGGCCCTGTTCGATGGCGTAGCGGACGAGTTCGACACGGTTGTGGAGCTGGAGCTTGTTGAGCGTGTTCTGGACGTGGTTCTGCACGGTCCGGTGACTGAGGACGAGCCGGTCGGCGATCTGCTTGTAAGACAGCCCCTTGGCCACCAGCCGCAGCACCTCCGTCTCCCTGTCGGTCAGCCGGGGCCCTTCGGGCTGGGCCTGCGGCGTGGTGGCCAGCCTGCGGTACTCCCCCAGCACCAGCCCGGCCAGCCCCGGAGTGAAGACCGCGTCGCCCGCGGCGGTTCGCGCCACCGCGTCGAGGAACTCCTCCCGGCCCGCCGACTTCACCAGGTAGCCGGAGGCGCCCGCCTTCACCGCCTCAAGCACGTCCTGCTGTTCGGCGCTGGCCGACAGCACGAGGATCTTCACGCCGGGCAGCCCGCTGGCGACCTGCGCGCCCGACAGGTCGGGCAGTTGCAAATCGAGCACGACCACGTCGGGCCTGACCGCCTCGGCCACGCGCAGCGCCTGTCGTCCCTCGCCCACCGCCGCGACCACCTCGTAGCCCGCCTCGGTCAGGTCTCTGGCCACCGCGTCGCGCCACATGGGATGGTCGTCGACCACCATCACCCGCACCACGCCGCAACTCTATGGCCGAAAGAGCGGTGCCGGAATGGTGATCTCCACTTCCGTGCCCTCGCCCGGCGTGGACAGGATCGTCACCCGGCCGCCGAGGTCGGCCACCCGCCCCTTGATGGACTGCGCCACCCCGAGCCGTCCGTCGGCGTGCGCCTGTTCCAGCCGCCCGTCGGCGATGCCGGGCCCTTCGTCCCTGACGCTCACGGTCACCTCTCCGTCGCCCTCCTCCGCGAACACCCAGGCCCGCGCCTGCTCACCGCAGTGCGCGCGCACGTTGTCGAGTGCCGCCCGTACGGCCGCGGCCGTCTCCTCGGCCGTCGCGGTGGGCATGACGAGCGGCGTGGCCGGCGTGGACACCGTCACCTGGGCGGACCCGAGCCGCATCAGCAGCGCGCGCAGATCCGCCGAGCCGGTCGGGGCGGCCCGCACGGCGACCAGTTCGCGCAGGGCGGCCTCCTGCTCCCCCGCGAGCCTGCCGAGCTCGGCCGCCTCGCCGCCGAGCTCCTGACCCCGCCGTTTGACCAGCGCCAGCACCTGGAGCACCGAGTCGTGGATGCCGCGGGCCAGGCGTTCGCGTTCGCGCTGCGCGGCCTCCATCTCGACGGCCCGCTGCATGCGTTCCTCGGCTCGGATGGCCAGGCGCGCCACGTGCCCGACGACGATCCCGGTCATGAACAGCAGGACCGCCCCGTTGATCAGGATCGGCGTGCCGGGCCCGGTCATCCGTACCCAGAGGTCGGCTCCCGCCACCATGGCCGCCGCCACCCCGCCGAGGCGGCGTCCGCCGTACACGGCCCAGGCCAGGACGGGGCCTGCCACCCAGATCGCCGGCACCGGCATGCTGCCCAGCTCGCCCTGGAACTCTCCCTGCACGTACGGCGTGGCCAGCAGGCACGCCAGCGCCACGAGCATGTCGATGACCAGCAGCGGCCACCCGCGCATGGCTTCGACGGAGTAGCAGAAGGCGGCGGCCGCGGTCCACAGCGCCATGATCGCGATGACCGTCCAGCCGGCGACGGGGTGGGCGAAGCCTTCGTGCTGGACCATCAGCACCGCCGCGTAGCCGAGCGAGGCGACACGGAACACCGCGATCGCCCGCCAGAAGGCAGAGTCCATGAGGCATTCTCACGTTTCCGACTGGGGTGTTTGACAGATAGTTCGACTATCCATGCAAAGAGGACAGACCCGCTGTCACAATCCGGTGGATCCCTATGGCAAGGATTGTCACACTATGAATCATTTCACCCAGGGTGCGCTCACGCCGATCCTCGCGTACGTGATGTCGTGCATGGGCTCGATGCTCGGACTGCGGCTGACCGCCCAGGCCAACGCCTCGACCGGCTCCTCGCGTGCCCGATGGCTCGTCGGCGCCGCCATCTCCATCGGCGGCACCGGCATCTGGGTCATGCACTTCATCGCCATGATGGGCTTCGACGTCGAGGGCACGGAGATCAGGTACGACGTGCCGCTCACCGTCGCCTCGGCGCTGGTGGCCGTCATCTTCGTCGGTGCGGGGCTGTTCCTGGTGGCCTACGGCAGGGCCAAGGTGCCCGCGCTGCTCGGCGGCGGGTTGCTCACCGGGCTCGGCGTGGCCGCGATGCACTACATGGGCATGTACGCCATGAACATGTCGGCCCACGTCTCCTACGATCCGACGATCGTGGCGGCCTCGGTCGTCATCGCGGTCGTCGCCGCGACGGTCGCGCTGTGGTTCACGCTGCGGGTCAGGCGGGCGGTGGCGATCACCGGCGCCGCGCTCATCATGGGGGTGGCGGTCTGCGGCATGCACTACACGGGCATGTTCGCGATGGCCGTCCAGGTCCAGCACGAGCCCGGTCACGTGGGCGGCGCGGACGCGCTGTCGTTCCTCGTGCCGCTGATGACGGTGGTCAGCCTGATCACCTTGACCATGCTGCTGATGGTCATCCTGTCTCCTTCGCAGGAGGAGCTCAGGGAGGACGCCGAGCTCATGGCCCGCCTCGAGATGCGCCGCCAGGCGGCCGCCCGCGCGCAGACCCTGCGCGCGCCCCAGCCCGTTCCCGCCGGTCCGCCCGCGCAAAGAGGCCGTGCCGCCCAGCGGCGCGCCGCCCAGGCCCGGTCCCAATACGGAGGGCAGGAATACAGCGGACAGGAATACAACGGATCCGAGTACGGCGGGCCGGAATACGGCGGGCCCGACCCCAGAAGGGCCCGCGCCCCTCAGGGCCAGGGCCAGGGGTACCCGTATCCGCGGAACTGAGACGTTCCGGACGAGAGGGCCGCGACGGGCGGTGTCCCCGGCGCGGCCCTCTTCGCGATCGACAAGGGTACGGCTCGCGCCCGCTACATCGGGCCGCGACAGTCAGGGCACGAGCCGTACCTGGAGGGGAATGGAGCGGACTCCCGCTCTGCCCTCAAGGTACGGCCGGCCGCTTGCAATCGGCTTAACCGAAGAAGACCTCGGCCTCCTCGTAGCGCTCGACCGGCACGGTCTTCAGCTCCGAGGTGGCCTCGTCGAGCCCGACCCGCACGATGTCGGTGCCGCGCAGCGCCACCATCGTGCCGAAGTCGCCCGCGTGGACCGCGTCGATCGCCTGCAGGCCGAACCTGGTGGCCAGCACCCGGTCGAACGCGGTCGGCGTGCCGCCCCGCTGGATGTGCCCCAGCACGGTGGTGCGCGCCTCCTTGCCGGTGCGCTTCTCGATCTCCTTGGCCAGTTGCTCGCCGATGCCGCCGAGCCGTACGTGGCCGAAGGCGTCGAGCTCGCCCGCCTGCAGCGTCATCTGCCCCTCGACGGGGTGGGCGCCCTCGGCGACCACGATGATCGGCGAGTAGCGGGTGCGGAAGCGCGACTCGACGTACTCGCAGACACGGTCGATGTCGAACGGCTTCTCGGGGATGAGGATGACGTTGGCGCCGCCCGCCATGCCCGCGTGCAGGGCGATCCAGCCCGCGTGGCGGCCCATGACCTCGCAGATGAGCGCCCTGTGGTGGGACTCGGCGGTGGTGTGGAGCCGGTCGATGGCCTCGGTGGCGATGTTGACGGCGGTGTCGAAGCCGAAGGTGTAGTCGGTGCCGGACAGATCGTTGTCGATGGTCTTGGGCACGCCGACCACCTTGACGTCACGGTCGTACAACTGGCGGGCGACACCGAGGGTGTCCTCGCCGCCGATGGCGATCAACGCGTCGATCCCCGCCGCGGCGAGGTTCTCCTTGATCCGGTCGACGCCTCCCTCGATCTTGATCGGGTTGGTGCGCGACGAACCGAGGATCGTGCCGCCGCGCGGCAGGATTCCGCGCACGGCCTGGATGTCGAGCGGCATGGTGTCGCCTTCGAGGGGGCCACGCCAGCCGTCTCTGAACCCGACGAACTCGTGTCCGTAAACACTGACACCCTTGCGAACAACAGCCCTGATCACAGCGTTCAGACCGGGGCAGTCGCCACCTCCGGTGAGCACTCCAATACGCATGGCGGGTTCCTCCCGATGGGGTTCACGGCCAAACTAATGGGGCGGTGCGATCGGCGCGGACTCCTGCCGCGTGGCGACACGAACCTCGCCGACGCAACGCATTGTGCCCCCTGGCACGGACATTGGTCTAGACCAAAAGGTGAGGCGCCGTGGGTGTTTTGGCGATAGACGCAGGCACTACTGGAGTAACCGCCCTGATCGTTACCGATGAGGGCAGAATTGAATCCCGGGGATACGAGGAGTTTGCCCAGCATTTCCCCCATCCTGGATGGGTCGAACACGCCCCTGAGGAGATCTGGCAGGCGACGCTCGCGGCCTGCCGTACCGCGCTGGACGGAGCCTCGGCGGCGCCCACCTGCGTCGGCCTCACCAACCAGCGGGAGACGGCGGTCCTGTGGGACCGACGCACGCTGGCCGCGCCGCGCCGCGCGATCGTCTGGCAGGACAGGAGGACGGCCGACATCTGCGCGAGGCTGCGCGAGGCGGGCCACGAGCCGCGCGTGTCCGAGCTGACCGGGCTGCGCCTCGACCCCTACTTCACCGCGACCAAGCTGACGTGGCTGGCGGCCCACGATCCGCGCGTGTGGGAGGGCGTCGTCTCGGGCGCGACGGCGGTCGGCACCGTCGACTCCTACCTGATCGCCAGGCTGACGGCGGGCGCGCGGCACGTGACCGACCCGTCCAACGCCTCGCGCACCCTGCTGTACGGCCTGGCCTCCGGCACCTGGGAGGAGGAGCTGTGCGAGCTGTTCGGCGTCCCCTCGCACGCGCTGCCGGAGATCGTCCCGAACTACGGCGAGATCGGCAGGACGGCCCCCGAGGCCTTCCTGGGGCTCGACCTGCCCATCACGGGGATGGCGGGCGACCAGCAGGCGGCACTGTTCGGCCAGACCTGCTTCGCCCCCGGAGAGGTGAAGTGCACCTACGGCACCGGCTCCTTCCTGCTGGTCAACACCGGTGACGAGATCGTCCGCTCGGACGCGGGCCTGCTGTCCACCGTCGCGTGGCAGACACCCTCGGGCGAGCGCACCTACGCCGTGGAGGGCGCGATCTTCGTGACGGGGGCGGCGGTGCAGTGGCTGCGCGACGGCCTCGGCCTGATCAACACCGCGCCCGAGTCGGAGGCGGTGGCCCGTACGGTGCCCGACAGCGGCGGCGTGGTGTTCGTGCCCGCGCTGACCGGGCTCGGCGCTCCCCACTGGGACCCCGACGCGCGCGGCACGATCACCGGCATCACCCGCGGCACGACCCGCGCCCACCTGGTGCGCGCGACGCTGGAGGCGATCGCCTTCGAGGTGCGCGACGTGGTGGAGACGATGCCCGAGGTCGCCGCGTTGAAGGCCGACGGCGGAGCCAGCTCCAACGACCTGCTCATGCAGTTCCAGGCCGACCAGCTGGGCATCGCGGTCGAGCGCCCGGTGGTCCAGGAGACGACCGCGCTGGGCGCCGCCTTCCTGGCGGGGCTGGGCTCGGGCGTGTGGGGCTCGACGGACGAGCTGCGCAAGACCTGGCGGCTCGACCGGCGCTTCGAGCCCGGCGAGCGCGACGAGGCGGCCTACGAACGATGGCGCGACGCCGTGAGCCGAGCGTGTGCCTCCCAGAGCGTCGGACCATGACCTCGTCGAGATTGCCCGCTCGATGCGGCAGAACGGCACTCGTGGCTGTCGGGCTCGTGCAGCCTCACATCCGGGATCTCAGCACGTCGACCTCGCAGCCTGGCGAGGACGGGTCGAAGCCATGCTCGACCAGCCAGCGGACCGCCAGCAGGCTTCGCAACGACCACCACGCGCGGATCACGTCAAGGTCGACGTCGGTGCCGTAGCCGGCGACGACGTCGCCAAGGTGCTCCTCGTGTCCGAGCGTCAAAGTGGCGAGGTCGTACAGGGCATCGCCCTGGGCCGCCTCGGACCAGTCGATCACGCCGGTGACCTCATCACCGTCGACGAATACGTGGGAGACCTGCAGGTCGCCGTGCGTGAACACCGGTGTCCACCGCCGGAGCGCAGCCTCGGCAACCCGGCGGTTACGCGTGACCAGGCCGGTGGGAAGGACGCCGTTCGTGACGAGCCACTCGCATTCGCCGTCGAGGTGCGAAGCGATCTCGTCGAGGCTCCGACCGGGCCATGACGGCAGCGGCGCGTCGTGCAGCTTCCGTGCGGCGGCACCCGCCGCGGCCCACGCCGCCGACGACGCGATCGACGGCTCGCCGAGGCGGCCGAGTGCCGTCCCTGGGAGGGCGGCGAGCGCGAGCACGGGCGGCTTGCGCCACAGGACCTCCGGAGTCGGGATCGGCGCCATAGCCATCGCCTCGACCTCGACGTCGATGCGCGTCTGATCGGCGTCGATCTTCAGGAACACGTCACCGACGCGCAGGGTCGCGCGCTCGTGATGGGCGACGACGACCTCGACCTCCTCCACGTCGGCCATTATCGCGGGGATGACCATCGACGTCGCCGGGTTTATCGCGTGCGACCGCGCGGCTGACCGCGTCCCGCTGCCCGGGCGGCCTCGTGCACGCCACCGACCGCTGACGGGTCGAGCGCTGCATTCGGCCCGCACCGAACCGATCCAGCGCTCGGCACAGCAGTTCGCCGTCAGTGTCGGCGGCGACGTCATCAGCACCGTGATGCCCACGGCGGCGAAAACCTCGAGCGCGTCCGCGATGGCGAAGGCGATGGCCTGGCTGGGCGCTGGGGAAGGACGGCGGGTTGGTGGTGAGGTCCAGGGCAGTGCTGAAGGCGACCGCGCCGGGGCTTAGTCGTTAGGCTCCAACGATGCGCGAACCGATCATCGCCGTCGATGACCTCTCGGTCGAGCTGGGCGGCAATCCCGTGCTGAGCGGGCTGACGCTCAGTGTGGGCCCGTCCGAGCTGGTGGCCCTCGTGGGGCCGAACGGGTCCGGCAAGTCGACGCTGCTCCGCTGCCTGGCGGGATTGCAGCCCGCCACCAGCGGCACCGTCAGCGTGTTCGGCGCTCCCCCTGCCGACGACGCCGCGTTCTGGCGGCGCGTCGCGCTGCTGAGCGACGAGCCCGCCTGGTATCCGGGGCTGACCGCCGGCGAGCATCTGGAGTTGATGCGGGCCGTGCACGGCGAGCCGCGCATGACCGTCGAGGCGGCGCTGGAGCTGTTCGCGCTGCGGGAGCGCGCCGACGCGCCTCCGCTGAACCTGTCGACGGGCCAGCGCCAGCGGTTGTCGCTCGCCGCCGCGCTCCTGAGGCCCAGCAGCCTGCTCCTACTGGACGAGCCGGAGCGCGGCTTGGACGCCGGGTTCCGCGAGCGCCTTGGAGCGCTGCTCAGCGAGTACACGGTCGCGGGCGGCACCGTGGTCATGGCCACCCACGACCCGGAGCTGGCCGGCCGGGCACGCCAGGTGTCACCGACGGACGGGCGGGTCGCCGCATGAGTGCTTCTCCCCCTCAGGGATCCGGGTCGGTCCGGTCGGTGCGAGCGTTCGTGCGGTCGCGGGGGCGTGCACCCGCGAGTCTGCTCGACCGGTACGTTGCCCTGTTCGCGCTGGCGGTGGCTGCGGCGGTGGCCGGGAATCCCGTCTCGTCGGCGCTGGCGGGCCTGGCAGGGCGAGTCGAGGTCGCGCAGGTCGGGCCGGGGGTGGCGTTGGTGGTGCTGGCCTACGCCGGGTTCGTCGCCGCCGCCCGCGCCGCCGGGCCGGTCGTGGTGACGGCCGCCGACGCCGCCTGGCTGCTCCTGTCGCCGCTCGATCGGCCGGGCGTCCTGGGCCGTACGGGACGTGTCCTGCTGCTGGTCTCCGTCGTGGTGGGGGCGGGGCTCGGGCTCGGCTTGCTGGCGGTGCTGGGCGCTCCCGACCAGTTGGTCTGGCGGCTGATGGCCGCGCTGGTCCTCGGCGTTTCGGCGTCCGTGGGCGGGATGGCGCTGGCGGTGCTCGGCCAGGCGTCCCAGTCATGGCACGCCTGGGTGACCGCCGGGCTGGTCGCGCTGCTGGTGGTGGCTGTGGTCGCCGCCAGCGGCCAGGCGCGCGGCGTGCTCGCCGCCGTCGCCGCCGCGCCCCTTCCCGCCGTGACGGCCACCGCCTCGGCCGTCGCGCTGACGTCCACCCTGCTGATCCGGCGGGCGTGGACGGCGCTCGCCCGCATCCCGTCACGGACGATCCTGGCGGCCTCGACCCGCGCCGGGCATGTCACGACCGCCACCGTCACCCTGGACCCCGGAGCTCTCACTTGGATCGCCGAGGACAACCACTGGCGGGCCAGGAGCCTGCGCTCCAGGCCGTGGCCGTCCCTGCCCTGGCCGTTTTTTAGCGCAGGCAGCCCCTCACCGGCCTGGCTGCGCATCGCACGCGGGCCCGGGCGCCTGGCCGGGCCGTTCGCGCTGGCCTGGCAGGACTGGGTGCGCGCCGCTCGACGTCCTGGACGTCTGGCCGCGATGCTCGCCACCGCCGCGCTGCCCGCCGTGCTGGCCGGGGCGGGTGGCGCGCCCGCGGCGGTGGGAGCCTCCGTACTGGCGGGCGCGCTGGCGATGGCGGCGGGCGCCACTTCCGGCGCCCGCCGCGACGCCGACAACCCGAGCCTGGCACGGCTCGCCGGTGTCGGCCACCCTCAGGCGCTGGCCGCGCGCGCCCTGCTGCCAGCGCTGCTCAGCGGCGTCTGGACGGCGACCGCGCTGACCGGGCTGTCGCTGGCGGGCTGGCTGCCCGCCGGGGCGTGGTGGCTGTTCGGCCCCCTGGCGGCCCCGGCCATCGCCGCGGCGGCCCTGCGGATGGCTCGGCGCGGCCCCGTGGACCATTCGATGCCCGTCATCGACACCCCGGGCGGCGCCATCCCGACCGGCCCGCTCATCTGGGCGCTCATCGGCGTTGACCTCGCCGTCCTGGGATCCCTCCCGGCGGTCGTGGCGCTGGTGAGCCAGCCGCACGCGATCGGCGGATTCCTCGCGGCCCAGGCCGCTTTGGGCGCGGCCGTCCTCGTCGGCTACGTCCACCGAAGCCGAGTGGCGTAGTCGACCTGGCAGTGTCCTCTTTGGCAGGCTCTCAGGCCGGGCCCTCCATGACCCGCCATGTCCGTCGTCACCGATCCGCCTCCCGACGACACCGCCGACCGATCTTGGTGACGAGTATCGCTCGCAGTCTCAGCGTCAACTCTGGGTTGACGATCTCTCTGTCGTCAACCTATGGTTGACGCATGGAGAACGCCATCAGGCTCGACGACCTGATCTCAGCGATCAAGACCCGCGGGGGCGACCCCCTCGCCCAGCTCTCCGACGCGGTCACCCTCGGAGAACACCTCGGCGACGTGGCCGACCACCTCATCGGCCACTTCGTCGACCAGGCCCGCCACTCGGGCGCCTCGTGGACGGACATCGGCCGCAATATGGGCGTGTCCAAGCAGGCCGCCCAGAAGCGGTTCGTGGCCAAGGACGGTCCGACCCTCGCCGAGGACCTGCGCAACTACGGCCGCTTCACCGAGCGCGCCCGCAGTGTCGTCGTCCAGGCCCAGACGGAGGCCAGGGACGGCGGGCACGACCAGATCGAGGTGGGGCACCTGGTGCTCGGCCTCCTGCACGAGCCCGAGGGATTCGCCGCCAAGGTCATGGCCACGCTCGGCGCGAGCCCGCAGGCCGTACGGGAGGCGGTGGCCGTGCCCGCGGGGTCCGGCGGGGGCGACATGATCGCCTTCTCGGCGCAGGCCACCAAGGCGCTCGAGCTCACGCTGCGCGAGGCGCTACGGCTCGGCCACAACTACGTGGGCACCGAGCACATCCTGCTCGGGATCCTCTCGCTGGAGGAGGGGCCCGCGGTGGAGGCGCTGACCGGCCTGGGCGTGACGAAGGAGGCGACCGAGCAGGAGGTCAAGCGGCTGCTGGCCCGCTTCCTCGCGACGAGCTAGCGCGGCAGCACGCAGGCGGGCGCGACGGCGTCGATCACGACGTCCGTCGGCTGGGGAACGCCGCCCCTCAGGGTCAGCACCGAGACCGTGTCGCCGGTCTGGTTGGCCACGTACATGGCGGCGCCGTCGATGGCGAAGTGCCTGGGCCAGGCGGCGCCGCTGGGCACCTCGGCCACCATGGACAGGTCGGCGGCGCGCAGCACGGAGATCGTGTCGGGGCCGCGGTTGCCGACGTAGACGTACTCGCCCGCCACGTCGATGTGCGAGGGGTAGTTCGTGCCCGGCTGCTCGCTGGCGACGGCGGCCGCCACCTCGTTCCAGTCGCCGTCGTAGGTGCGGACCATGGCGTCGAGCTCGCCCGCCACATGGCAGCGGCCACCGGCGAACACCAGGTGGCGGGGGCCCGTGCCCGCGGGCAGCTTGACGAAGTCGAGCGCCCGGCCGTCGAGGGCGTAGCGGCGGATCTCGTCGGTGCCGAGGTCCGAGACGTGCAGCACGTCGTCGTGGAAGACGGCCTGGTGGGCGTGGGGCCGCTCCTGCCGTTCCCACACCGGCCCTGAGCCGCTGTGGGTGAGCACGATCGGGTCGCCGGTGAACGCGCCGTTCGCGTCGAGCCGGTGCAGGCTGACGACGCCGTCGCCGTAGTTGGCCACGGCCAGCAGCTCCCCGCCGGGGTGCACGGCCAGGTGGCACGGCTGGCTCCCCTCGCTCGGCCGCCCGTCCAGCTCGGACAGCTCGCCGTCGGTCACCGTGTAGGCGGTCAGCGTGCCGGTGTCCTGCTCGCCCACGGCGTACAGCACGGGCAGAGTCGGATGGAAGGCGAGGAAGGAGGCCTTGTCGGCCGCCGTCCGCGCGACCACGTCGAACTCGCTGTTCGCAGTGAGGATGTCAGGGCCGTATCCACCGATAAAGAGGTGCTTCACAGCGGACATCCTTTCATGCTTGACTGTGTCAATGAACTCGTTGACCGAGGCAAGGATCGCGGAGATCAGGGCCTTCAATCGCTTCTACACCAAGGTCATCGGCATCCTGCAGCTCGGCATGCTCGACTCGCCCTACTCGCTGACCGAGGTGAGGGTGCTGTTCGAGCTGGCCAACGCCGAGGGGCTGGTGCTGGAGGCGGGCGAGCTGCGGCGGATGCTCGACCTCGACGCCGGATACCTCAGCAGGATCCTGACCAGGTTCGAGACCGACGGCCTGGTCTCCAGGGAGCGGGCCTCGACCGACGCCCGCAAACAGGTGGTACGGCTCACCGAGGCGGGTTCGGTCCTCTTCGCCCGCCTCGACCGGCGCCAGAGCGAGCAGATCGGCGCGCTGCTCGACGGGCTGAGCGAGCAGGAGCAGTCGCGACTCACCGAGGGGATGGCCGCGATCAGGGCGGTGCTCGACCGGGCCGCGTCACCCGCCCGCGCGCCGTACGTCATCAGGCCGCCGCGATCCGGCGACCTCGGCTGGGTCGTGTGGCAGCACGGGGCGCTCTACAGCAGGGAGTACGGCTGGGGCCTCGACTTCGAGAAGCTCGTGGCGGGCATCGTCAGCGCGTACGACCCGGAGAAGGACGCGGGCTGGATCGCCGAGATCGACGGGACGCCGGTCGGATCGGTGTTCTGCGTGCACAAGGACGAGCACACGGCCCAGCTGCGGATGCTGCTGGTGGAGCCCTCGGCGCGCGGGCTCGGCCTGGGGCGGCGCCTGGTGGAGGAGTGCCTGCGGCACGCGCGGGAGTCGGGCTACCGGCGGATCATGCTGTGGACCCGGGACTGCCTGGACAGCGCGCGCCGGATCTACCAGGCGGCCGGGTTCACCCTCGACTCCGAGGAGAAGTCGGTCGAGAACGGGGTGGACGTCGTCGAACAGGTCTGGTCCCGCGACCTCTAGAGCGCAGCTGAGAAGGGGCCCGTCACCTCGAAGGTGTGGCCGTCGCGGCCGCCCGAGTCGCCCCTCCTGCCGCGCTGGGAGGAGAAGTAGAGCCGCCTGCCGTCGGGAGAGAACGCGGGCCCCGTCAGCTCCGACCGGCCATGTCCGGAAAGCCGCAGGAACGGCGAGACCTCTCCCGAGGCGCTGACCAGGCTGATCTCCATGTTGCCGCCGTCCTCGGCGACGAACAGCTCACCCGAGCCGGTGCCGGTGATGTTGTCGGCGCCGCGCACGGTCGACAGCGTCCGCAGCCTGCCCGCCGCCGCGTCGTAGGCCCACACCTTGCCGTCGCCCTTGGTGGTGAAGTAGCAGACACCGCCCGTGTAGTGGCAGCCTTCGCCGCCGTCGAAGTGCCTGGCGTCGTCGACCTGGTGGCGGGTGGCCCTGGTGAGCGCGGCGGGCGAGGGAACGCGCCGCCAGGCGCCCGAGGTGGTCAGCACCTCGAGCGTGCCCTCTGTCAGGTCGCCCCAGTCGCGCGGCCTGAACCGGTAGAAGCAGCCGTCGGGCTCGTCCTCGGTCAGGTAGACGACCTGCCGGTCGGGGTCGCAGGCGGCGGCCTCGTGCTGGAAGCGGCCCATGGCCAGGCGGGGGCGGGCGGCGCGGGAGCCGTACGGGTCGCACTCGAAGACGCGGCCCCGCGTGATCTCCTCGCACGACAGCCACGTGTTCCACGGGGTGGCGCCGCCCGCGCAGTTGAGGTTGGTGCCCGACAGGATCCGGTACGCGTCGCGGACGGCCCCTCCGGCCCCGAACCTGAGCGCGGACACGCCGCCGAGCAGCGGGATCTCGGAGTTGGACACGTAGATCCAGCCCGCGCCGTCGGGGAAGCACGCGCCGCCGTCGGGAGCGGCGTGCCAGGTCAGCCCCGCCACCTTGCGGCCCGAGCGGGCGACCACGCGGCCGGTGAACCCCCTGGGAAGGGCGAGGCCGTCGGCGTTCGGCTCCTGGAGCGGGCCGTAAGGGCCTGCGGAGGCGTACGCCTTCGACGAGCCGAGCCACAGCGAGCCGACGACGACGGCGCCCGTGCGGAGGAGAGTTCTGCGCAACATGTGGGCCCTCCCTGTCAGTTGTCACGCTAGGCCCAAGCCCCTACCCAGTGGAGCGGAACGACATGAATGGAAGGGGATCTCGCCGTCAAACTCTGCGCAAACCCTGCTCCGGAAGCCGATCCGGAGCCCCAGCATTCTGGACATGACACCCATGCAGCTCGCTCCCAGGGTCAAAGCGCGCAGGGCGCTGGTCTTCCTGGACGGCGAGCCCTCCCGCAGGCTCGCCCACGCGCTGCGGCAGCGCGGGTTCGAGGTGCGTACCGGCGAGGCCGAGGCGCCGTTTCCCGCCCTCATCGCGTTCCTCCAGTCGGCCAGGCCAGGCGAGCTGCTGCTGGTGCGCTGGCCCGCGGGCTCGGCGTGGGTGCCTAGCGCGTTCACGGGACTGATCTCGGAGTTCGCGCGGCGGCTCGGCGACTCGTGCGCGGCGGCGCTGCTGCTGGTCGTCGACTTCGGCTGGGTGCTGCACAGCGGCCCCGACGAGCCCGGCCACGCCCGCCTCGACGTGCCTGGCGATCCGCCGGTGGCCGCCGCGGCGCTGACGGCCTCGCTGGGCAACGCCGCCGAACGCCCAGGACCCGCCCCGTCGCTGACCGAGCTGCTGGCCGACGGGCTGCTCGCGCGGCGCGACGCGGTGACGGTGTCCGATCTGTACGGCATGGCGAAGCGGAGCTACGAGGAGCTCGGCTCCGACCTGCGCGCGATCATGTTCAGCCACGGCGACATCGAGGACGTGACCGTCAGCGCCGGCCGTACCGCGGGAGAGGCGGCGCTGGCGCACACCGCGGCCATGCTGAGGGCGGCCGGCGAGCGGGAGGTGCCGGAGTCGGCCGCGGAGATCGTCGCGCGCGTCCACGACCTGCACCTGAGCGAGCCCGCGCGACGGCTGCTGCCCGTGGCCGCGCTCCTCGGGCCCGCCGAGGAGCTGACGGCCGACCACGCCGACCTGCTGGACGCCCGCGAGGGCCTGGACGAGCTGGTCAGGTGGGGTCTGGCGCCGGCGCCGCACCGGGCGGTGCGCGAGTTCGGCGGCTCGCTGCTGTCGCGGGAGGAGTCCGAACGGCTGGCCTGGAGCCTGCGGCGCATGCGCGCCCGCCGCACCGCCGTACAGCCGAGAGCCCGGCTGACGCCGGACCGGTGGACGCTCGACGACCGGCTCGGGCACCGCGTGTACGCCGAGGCGATGGCCGCCTTCATCCGCCACCCCGACACCCAGCCGCCGCTGACGATCGGCGTGAAGGGCCCGTGGGGCGTCGGCAAGACGTCGCTCATGCGGATGGTGCAGGAACTACTCGATCCGGGGGCGACCGGTGGCAGCCCGGTCGGCCTGCGCCCGCCGTCCCGCCGGCGCGGCCCCGTCACCAACGCCGAGATCCTCGATCGGGTACGGCGGGCCGTCACCTCGCGCGAGGACCGGGCGGTCCCCGACGCCGACGGCGACTGGCGGCCGACGGTCTGGTTCAACCCGTGGATGTACCAGGACGGCGAGCAGGTGTGGGCGGGTCTCGCCCACGAGATCATCACGCAGGTCACGCAGCGCCTGTCCCCCGTCGAGCGCGAGAGGTTCTGGCTGGAGCTGAACCTGACCCGCGTCGACAGGGAGTCCGTCCGCAGGCAGGCCTACCAGCTGGCGCTCACCAGGCTCGTGCCCGTGGGGATCGGCCTGGCCGGGACAGGGCTGCTGTCGGGCGCGTCGCTCGCGGCCGAGCAGCTGCTGCCCTGGCTCAAGGGGACGGCCGCCGCGATCGGGGCGGCGGGCGCGGTGGCCGCCGTGACCGCCGGGACCCTGCGGATCGCCAGGTTCTTCGGCGAGTCGGCGGGCGGCAGCTTCAGCGGCCTGATGCGCCCGCCCGACCCGCTCGGGCTCGGCCTGGAGCACGACTACCGCGGCAGGGCGGGCTTCCTGCACCTGGTGCACACCGACCTGCGCAACGTGCTCGACCTGGTGGCCACGCCCGAACGGCCGCTCGTGGTGTTCGTCGACGACCTCGACCGCTGCTCGTCGGGGACGGTCGCGCAGGTCATCGAGGCGATCAACCTGTTTCTGGCGGGCGAGTTCCCCAACTGCGTCTTCGTGCTGGCGATGGAGCCTGACGTGGTCGCCGCCCACGTCGAGAACGCCTATCGGGGCCTGCGGCTGCCGGACGGGGTCGGCTGGCGGTTCCTGGAGAAGATCGTGCAGCTGCCGCTCAGCGTGCCGCAACTCGATGACGAGCGGCTGCCCCACTACCTGCGCGCCCTGCTCGGCCTGCCGTCGGGCGAGGCGCCGCCGTCCCTCGAACCCGTGCGGGAGGAGGAGATCGACAAGGTGGAGGCGGCCATCAGGCGGCTGTCGCCCACCTCGGCGACGCTGGAGCACAGTGTCAGGCACGCGCAGGCCGCCCTCGGCGCCCGCCCCGAGGAGGTACGGCGCGCGGCCGACCGCGTCTTCGGCGACCTCTACAGCGACGAGAACGCCTTCCACGCCATCGAGGCCACACTTCCGTGGCTGGACCTGCGCAACCCGCGCGAGGTGAAGCGGTACCTCAACGTGTTCCGCTTCTACTCGTTCGTCACCTACCGGCGGCAGCTGGCCGGGGCGCCGCGAACGCCGGACGCGGCGGTGGCCAAGCTGGCCGCGCTCACGGTCGGATGGCCGCACCTGCTGTCGACCCTGTCGACGGAGGCGCATCCGGGCGCGACCGTGCTCGACCGGCTGGAACGGGCGGCGCTGCGCGGCGACGGCGACGCCTGGCTGCGGGCACTCATGGAGGCCGAGGTCGACACGCACGGGGCGGCGGAGGAGGCGCTGCGCCTCCTGCTCGCCACCCGCCCGCCGGTCGCCGCGCTGGCCGCCCTCTTCCTCTAGCTTCCAGCATTGGCCGCTTTCGTCCGCGCTGGCGCCTTTCGCCGGCGCTGGCCCTTTAGCGCTGGGCCTGGAACATCCAGTGCTGCTTCTCGACGTCCTGGGTGACGGCGATCAGCAGGTCCTGGGTGACGGGGTCGGGCTCGTCGGTCGCGGCGACGCGCTCGCGCATCCGCTTGGTGACCCCTTCGAGGATGTCGGTGAAGGTAGCGACGACCTTGCCGTCCTCGATCCACCCCTGCTCGGGCTGCTGCAGCTTCGTCGACCCCGCGATCGTGGCCGAACGCCCGTCCGGGTTGATCCCCAGCGCGACGGCCCGCTCCGCGACGGTGTCGGCGTGCTCGCGGGCCACCGCCACCAGCTCGTCCAGCTGCAGGTGCAGCGGACGGAAGTGCGCGCCGATCACGTTCCAGTGCGCCTGCTTGGCCACCAGGGAGAGATCGATCAGATCGACCAGCGCCCCCTGCAGAGCCTCCGCGACGACCTTGCGCGCCTCACCCGAAAGCGGTCCGGTGATCGTAGCCATGAGGTGTCCTCTCGTCGCTCGACAATCAGTTCTCATCTTGAAGAACCCATGTCACCGGCCGAATCTTCCCCACCTTGACACTGCAACGGTGACAGTGTCATTCTTGCAGCATGAGTGAGACCTGGACGATCGGCGAGCTGGCACGGCGCGCGGCCGGCGAGTTGCGCACGTCGGGCCCGCAGGCCAACGGGCGGGTGCGCGAGGTGCCGAGCGAGCGGCTGATCAGGTGGTATGCCACGATCGGGCTCCTCGACCCGCCGCTGACCAGGCGCGGCAGGGTCGCCCTCTACGGCCGGCGTCACCTGTTGCAGCTGGTGGCGATCAAGCGGATGCAGGCCGACGGGTCGTCCATCGCGGAGATCCAGGTGGCCTTGACCGGCGCCACCGACGCGATGCTCGCCCAGGCCGCCCACCTCCCCGGCCTTTCCCCCAGCCCCGAGCGCGTGGATCCGCCCCCTGGAGGTCTCTCCGCCATGGGACCGCCCCTTGCGCCTCCCTCCACCGCGAGTCGGGCCCGTGGGTCTTCCCCCTCCGCGGCCCCCCAGCCCGGAGCTCCGCTCTCCCCGGCCTCCTCTGCCGCGCCTGCGCCCGCGATCGCCGAGGACCTGAGGCATGACCACGCCGTGACATCCCCCGCCCCACCGCCCACGGGGGAACCTTCTGCACCACCCGAGGTCCACGATGGCCTCGAACCAGCCTCGCCCCCCACGCCAGGCGACACCGGACGGCCACCCTCCGCCCTACCGCACTCCCCCGCCACCGCGCCGTTCGACGACCCCGACACCGGGCGGCCTTCCCCCGCCCTTCAGGGGTCTCCGGACCGCACGCCAGACACCGTGTGGCTGGGCGAGGAGACGGGCAGGCCGCGGTTCTGGGCCCGTGCCCCCGAGCCGGGCCCCCGATCATGGCCCGTCCACGGGGTACGGCTGGCAGAGGGCGTGACGCTGCTCATCGACGGGGCGGGCCGTACCCCGTCCGAAGCCGACCTCGAGGCAGTCCTCGCCGCCGCCGGACCGCTTCTCACGGTGCTCGAAGAGCGCCGCCTCCACGAAGGGAGCGCGACATGAAGATCATTTCGCTGGACCCGGCCGAGTGCCTGCCGGTCCCCGAGGCCGGCATGGGCGCGCTGCGGACCGAACGCGGCAACCTGCCGCTGGAGAGCGTCGACGTAGCCACGCGCATCTCGGGGCTGATCGCGGGGGTGGAGGTGGCGCAGGGCTTCCACAACCCCTTCGGCGTGACGCTGGAGGCGACCTACGTCTTCCCGCTTCCCGACAGGGCGGCCGTGACCAGGTTCACGATGGAGGCCGATGACCGGCTGATCGAGGGGGTGCTCAAGGAACGCGGCCAGGCGAGAGCCGACTACGACAGGGCGTTGGCCGAGGGCAGGCGGGCCGCGCTCGCCGAGGAGGACAGGCCCGACGTCTTCACGATCACCGTCGGCAACATCCTGCCGGGCGAGCGGGTCACCGTACGCCTGACGCTGAGCCAGCCGCTGCCGTACGAGGACGGCGCGGCCACCTTCCGCTTCCCCCTGGTCGTCGCGCCCCGCTACATCCCCGGCGACCCACTCGACGGCGCTCCCGCGGGCGGCGGCGTCGCCCCCGACACCGGTGCGGTCCCCGACGCCTCCCGCATCACGCCACCCGTGCTGCTGCCTGGCTTTCCCCATCCGGTACGGCTGTCGCTGCGCGCCGACATTGACCCCGCGGGTCTCGAGTTGCGCGAACTGGCCTCCAGCCTCCACGTCGTCCAGCGCGAGGGCACGACCGTCGAGCTCCAGCCTGGCGAGCGCCTCGACCGCGACTTCATCCTCCGCATGGGCTTCGAGGCGTCGACGGCGCTGCTGCTCGACGGTGACGGCACCTTCAACCTGACCGTGCTGCCGCCCGCGCTGCGCGAACGCCGTACCCCGCGCGACGTGGTGCTGCTGCTCGACCGTTCGGGCAGCATGACCGGCTGGAAGATGGTGGCGGCCAGACGCGCCGCCGCCCGCATCGTCGACACGCTGACGACCGACGACAGGTTCGCGGTGTTGACGTTCGACTCGGTGGTGGAGCAGGCGTTCGAGGGGCTGCGCGAGGCGTCCGACCGCAACCGCTATCGCGCGGTCGAGCACCTGTCCAGGGTGGACGCCCGCGGCGGCACCGAACTGCTCGCCCCGCTCCAGCAGGCCATCGCCCTGCTCACCCACCCATCCGCCGTCGAAACGACCACCAACCCGCCAACCCCGGTGATCTCACCGATTCCCCGGGCCTCGGCCACCCCTGCCGATCCGCACACTTCCCCGGCCTCGGGCACACCCGAGATCTCAGCCACCCCCGGCGATCCACACACTCCCCGGGCCTCGGCCAGCTCCCCGAGCTCGCCGACCGCCCCCGGCTCGCCGACGCCAAGTGGCTCGAACAGCCCCATGAGCTCAGCCACCACCGCAGAGTCAGGCAACGCCGAAAGCTCAGGGGGCATCGTCGCCGGAAGGACAGCCAGAGCTGCGGGGTCGGCCACCGTGCCCGGCGATGGGCAGGGCGCCCGTGACAGGGTCGTCGTGCTGGTCACCGATGGCCAGGTCGGCAACGAGGACCAGATCCTGGAGCAGGCGGGAGGCGCGCTGTCGGCCATGCGCGTCCACGTGGTCGGCATCGACAGAGCCGTCAACGCGGGCTTCCTCGGCAGGCTGGCGACCCTCGGCGCGGGCCGTTGCGAGCTGGTCGAGTCGGAGGACCGCCTCGACGCCGCCATGGAGCAGATCCACCGCAGGATCGGCGCTCCGCTGGTCACCGACCTTTCGCTCAAGGGCCTCGACGTCGAGCCCGACACCGTCACCCACCTCGGCTCGATCTTCCCCGGCGTCCCGCTGACGGTGTCAGGACGCTACCGCGACGGCTCGTCCGTCACCGTCCACGGACTGGCGGGCGGCACGCCGTGGGAGGAGACCGTCCCGGCCACCGTGGTCGACAACCCGGCCATCCGCGCGATCTGGGCCCGTGCCCACCTGCGCGACCTCGAGGACCGCTACGCCATGGGCGAGCGCGACCTCGAGCCCAGGATCGTGGAGACGTCGCTCACCTACGGCGTGCTGTGCCGCTTCACCGCCTACGTCGCGATCGACACCCACCAGGTCGCCGAGGGCGCACCGGAACACCGGGTGATCCAGCCTGTCGAACCGCCCAGCGGATGGGAGATGCCTCCCATGCCGCCCTCGGCGTCCGGCATGATGTTCACCGCCATGGTCGCCGCGGCTCCGGCCGCCCCGCCCCGGCCCCGCCCCGGCCAACCGGCAGGCCCGGGCCTGCCGCGTGCCCTCCCCGAGCCCGGTGCCTCCGCTCCGCTCGGCGATGCCCCCGGCTTCGGTGGCAGTCCCACCGCCCAGCCGAGTATCGACTGGATGGACGACGAGCAGGCCCGAGGCGGCCCCGGCGACTCCACGATGGGCGGCACCCCGTCCTTCAGCCGCAGAGCCAGACCGGCCCGCGGCAGGGTCAGTCCGCCGCAGCCAGTGGTACGGCACGAGCTCGACCTGATCAGGCCGCAACTCGTCGCCGAACTCGAGCGGCTGAAGACGGTCCTCGTCGACCGCCGGCTCTACCTGGCCGATCTCGGTAGTCGCCTGGCCGCCCTGTCCGCCTACCTCGGCGGTCACCCCGAACTGTCGGCGCTGGCCACCGAACTGGAGACGGCCGAACACCCCGACTCCGACGCGGACGCCCTCTGGACCCGCGCGGTCGAGGTCCTGACCAGGCTCGTAGGCGGCCCCACCACCGGCGGCCACCGCACCGAGACCACCGCCGACCACTCCGCGGAGACCACTGGCGGCCCCTCCACGGAGGCCACCCGCTCTCGCCCGTTCTGGAAGCGGAGCTGACCGACCGGTCTGACGAGCCGACCGAAGGCCGGGCTGGATGGTCCACCCGCCCGGCCTTCACCCCCCTACCACGCCTTGGAGGCAACCGGAACCGTCACCTTCACACTGGCCGGGGCACGCACCGCTGGTCCGTCCAGCGCTTTCCCTCTGGAGCCAGCCCTGCCCCTCACCGAGGTGCTCCAGCACCCACCAAGTACCACTACTGACCGGCGACGAAGCGCCGGTCCGGGCTACTCTCACAGAAGCGGGACCTGACTGAGGAAAGCAGCCAGGTCCCTTACCCCCCACGGTAAGGGAGATCAACAGTTGAGCACAAAGACCACGGTAGAGCCTCTCACCGCTCTGGAGGCTGGGGCCTTCCGTACGGGCGAGGACGTGGCCGCGATCAAGGCTGAGATCGCTGACCTGCACGAGGATGTGGCATATACCCGCCAGGGCGTGGATCTGCTCCTCGACCACTACGGCATCGAGCGGCCCGAGGAGTCGAAGTGAGCATCAAGGACGTCAGCCTCCGGCTCGCCACGGTGCTGGAGAACGAACTGATCCAGATCCGGGCGGACCAGATGGAGGCCGCCGAGGCCCTGACCAACCGGATCAACGGAGTGGGTGAACGAGTCAAGAGGCTGGACGCCAAGGTCACGACGCTGGTCGAGACGATGGACGCCAAGGTCGCGACGCTGGACGAAAAGGTCACGACGATGGACGCCAAGGTCACGACGATGGACGAAAAGGTCACGACGATGGACGCCAAGGTCGTGACGCTTCAGGACACCCAGACTCAGATGCTGGAGATCCTGATCGACGTCCAGCGGAGACTGCCCTCCTAAGCCCGAGGCATCATCAGCCCCTTCCCCACGCGGGAAGGGGCCTTTCTGTTGTCAGGTGGCATGGCGGGCCAGGCTCCGGTACCGGGTTGGCCGCCGTCGGAGGCGGGCCGGGGGTGGCGGGGAGGAAACCGGCGGGAGAAGTGCGAATAAGGTGAAGGCGTGAGCACACTTGTCCTGGATGGCGGCCTTGCCACCCATCTCGAAGCGCTGGGCGCCGACCTGCGCGACGAGCTGTGGTCGGCGCGGCTGCTGCTGGAAGACCCCGCCCTCATCCGCCGCGTCCACGCCGACTACTTCGCCGCAGGCGCGCAGGTGGCCACCACCGCCAGCTACCAGGCTTCCATTCCGGCCTTCGTCAAGCGCGGCCTGTCCGAGCGGGAGGCCGCCGACCTCATCACCCGCTCCGTCGAGCTTGCCACCCAGGCCAGGGACGAGGCGGGCGGAGGACTGGTCGCCGCCAGTGTGGGCCCGTACGGCGCCTATCTGGCCAACGGCGCGGAGTACACCGGCGTCTACGACCTCGACGAGGACGGCCTGGCCGACTGGCACCGCCCGCGGTGGGAGATCCTGGCCGGTTCGGGCGCGGACCTGCTGGCGTGCGAGACCATCCCGTCGTTCGCCGAGGCCAAGGCGCTCAGCCGCCTGCTGAAGGAGACACCCGAGGTGAGGGCGTGGATCGCCTTCTCGTGTCGCGACGCCGTACATCTCAACGACGGCACCCCGATCAGGCGGGCCGCGGCCCTGTTCGCCGACAGCCCGCAGGTCGTCGCGGTGGGCGTCAACTGCACGGCGCCGTCCCACATCTCGGGGCTGATCGGGGAGCTGGCCGGGTTCACGGTCGTCGTCTATCCGAACTCGGGCGAGACGTGGGATGCGGAGGCGCAGCGTTGGCGCGGGTTCGCCGACCCGATGGAGTACGGCCAGGCCGCCAGGCAGTGGAAGGACCTGGGCGCGTCGTTCATCGGAGGCTGCTGCCGGACGACGCCTGAGCATGTGAAGCAGGTGCGCGCAGCCACCGCAGGGTGAGCAGCGCACCGGCGAGGACGACGGCCGCGACGACGAGGAACCCGGCCGACATGCCGTGGGTGGCCAGGGCGCTGCCCATGACGGCGACGCCGACGGCGCTGCCCAGCTCACGGGCGGCGCTGGTGAGGCCGGAGCCGAGCCCGGCGCGTTCGGGCGGCAGCGCGGCCATGGCGCGGTGTGAGAGGGGCGGCAGGCTGAGCCCCATGCCCCCGCCCATGAGCGTGGGCCCGATGGCGTAGATCACGTACGGCGTGCCGGCGCCGACGAAGGACAGCGCGACCAGCCCGATCACGACGAGTGCGAGCCCGGCCGGCATCGCCTTGCGCGGGTCGAGGCGCGCCGACAGCCGCGACAGCACGATCATCGGCAGCGTGAGCGGCAGGATCGCGACGCCGGTGAGCAGCGGCGACAGGCCCATGACCTCTTGCAGGTAGCGGGCGTTGACGAAGAACAGCGCGAACAGCCCGAAGAACAGGGCGGCGACGCCGAGCGTGCCGGCGCGCAGTCCCGGCCTGGCGGACAGGCGCGGGTCGAGCAGCGGCCCCGCCGTACGGAACTGGTGGGCGACGAAGCCGGCGAGCAGCGCGGCGGCGACGCCGAAGGCGCCGAGCACGGGGGCGCTGATCCAGCCGTGCGAGGGCCCCTCGATGACGCCGAACAGCAACGCGACGGAGCCCGCGATGAGCAGCGCGGCACCGGGCAGGTCGAGGTCGGCGTGGTGGCGGGGCAGCCTGGGCGCTATCCGGGCGGTGAGCAGGGCGAGCAGTCCGGCGATCGGCACGGGGATCAGGAACAGCGCCTGCCACGGCAGGTACTGCATGATGAGCCCGCCGCCCACGTTGCCGACGACGCCCGCGATGCCGGTGGCGGCGGTCCAGGTCGCGATGGCCTTGCCGCGTTCCTCGGGCGGGTGGACGCCGACGGTCAGCGACAGCGAGGCGGGCATGATGAGGGCCGCGCCCGCGCCGCTGAGCGCCCTGGCGGCGATGAGCACACCGGTCGTGGGGGCGAGCGCGGCGATCAGGCTGCCGAGGGCGAACACGCCGAGGCCGGTGAGCAGCACGCCTTTGCGGCCGTAGCGGTCGCCGGCCGCGCCGGCGGGGATGAGCAGGCAGGCGAAGACGATGACGTAGGCGTCGACGATCCAGACGAGCTGCGACGAGCTGGGCCGCAGCGCGCTGGCGGCGAGGGTGGGGATGGCCAGGTTGACGGCGGCCACCAGGGAGACCGCCAGGGTGACCGCGGCCGCCATGACGGCCAGGACCCTGGATCTTTCGGGCATGCGAAACCCCTCGAAACAGGTGGGAACGGGAGACGTCCTCACCGTAGGATCGGAGGTGACCTAACTCGCCTTCACCCAGTCGCTGATCGTGCTGCGCGACTCCGACCTGGTCGGAATGGTGGGCGCGTGGCAGGCGCCCGAGGCGGTGGCGGCGCTCGGTCTGGTGACGTTCGAGATCCCGCTGGAGCTGCCCGCGCTGGAGATCTCGCAGGCCTGGCATCCCCGCCACGACGCCGATGCCGCCCACGCCTGGCTGCGCGCCACGGTCAGGCGAGTGTTCCTCGACAGCGGGCGAAGCTAACCTCGCTCCGCGCGTGCCGCGCGCTCCATCTCGACCCTCGCGCTGGCGGCGTACTTGTCGACGTACTCCTGGCCCGACAGCTCCATCAGCGCGTACATGATCTCGTCGGTGACGGCCCGCAGCACCAGGCGGTCGTCCTCCATCCCGTAGTAGCGGGAGAAGTCGAGCGGCTTGCCGAAGCGCACGCCTGGCCTGATGCCGAGCTTGGGCAGCGGCCGTCCTGGCGGCATCATCTCGAAGGTGTTGACCATCGCCCACGGGATGACGGGCACCCGCGACTCCAGCGCCATCCTGGCCACGCCCGTCTTGCCCTTGTAGAGGCGGCCGTCGGGCGAGCGGGTGCCCTCGGGGTAGATGCCGAGCACATGGCCCTCGGCCAGGATGCGCTTGCCGGTGCGCAGCGCCGCCTCGCTGGCCTTGCCGCCGGAGCGGTCGATCGGCACGGTGCCGACGCCGCTGAAGAACAGCCGGGTGAAGAACCCCTTGACGCCGCGCCCGGTGAAGTAGTCGGACTTGCCGAGCGAGATCACCTTGCGCGGCAGGTGGAGCGCGCCGAAGAAGTGGTCGGCGAAGGACAGGTGGTTGCCGGCGAGGATGACAGGACCCTGGCGCGGCACGTTGTCGAGGCCCTCGGCCCACGGCCGGAAAACCAGATGCAGGAACGGCGACAAGATGGCCTTGACCACCCAATAGAACACCTGGCCACCTCTCCCTCGGAACAGTCGGTAATCATCTTCGCATCTCGGGGGCGAAGCTCCTACACCACTACTCGCGCAACTCCCCCATATCATGCGACGATCGGGCAAATCGGGGATCCATCAGCAGGTGTTGTGCAGGGATGATTTCCCGGCGAGGAGCGGTTATGCCGGTCATGCCAGGTGCCGAGCCGTACCACCACGAGGCCGGACAGGTCGGTGTGTTGCTGTGTCACGGCTTCACCGGCACGCCTCAGTCGTTGCGCCCGTGGGGGGAGTATCTCGCGGCGCGCGGCCTCAGCGTGGCCCTGCCCAGGCTGCCGGGACACGGCACCACGTGGCAGGAGATGAGCCACACCCGCTGGGAGGACTGGTACGCCGAGCTGGAGAAGGCCTTCGAGGACCTGCGCGGCAGGTGCGAGGAGGTGTTCGTGGGCGGTCTCTCGCTGGGCGGCTGCATGGCCTTAAGGCTGGCCGAGGTGCACGGTGAGGGCGTCAAGGGCGTAATCGTGGTCAACCCCTCGATCGCCAACGACGTCCCGCTGCTGCGCCTGGCGCCGGTGCTGAAGTGGTTCGTCAAGTCGGTTCCCGGCGTGGCGGGCGACATCAAGAAGCAGGGGGCGGTCGAGCTCGCCTACGCGCGAACCCCCGTCAAGGCGGCGGCGTCGCTGCCGTGGCTGTGGTCGCTGGTTCAGGCCGACCTCGGCGCGCTCGCCGCGCCGGTCCTGGTCTTCCACAGCCCGGACGACCATGTGGTCAAACCGACAAGCGTGGCGATCCTGCGCGAGCGGGTCGCCGGAGTGACGGTGGAGGAGCTCCCCGATAGCTACCATGTTGCGACTCTGGACAACGATGCCGACAGGATCTTTGCCGGGAGCCTGGACTTCATCAGGAGACATGCCTCGGTACCCTTGCAGAGAGACTGATCGCCGCCAGGGGGAATGTGCGATCTTCGTGAAGGATGTGACGTGACGCCACAGAGTGACGAGGACGAGGTCTGGCGTCAGATCGTCGCGTCCTACAACGAACCCGACTCGGCCGAGCAGCCGTGGCCCGACAGTGAAAACCTGTCCCCCGCCGACCATGAGCCCGAGCCCACCCGCCGGGTGATCAAGGCCTCCGAGCCCGAGGACGACGACGAGAGCCCGCTCGACCAGGAGGAGGACGACGAGGGCCATTTCGTGCCCGAGCCGCCCCCTCCGCTGCCCAAGCTCGACCTGGCCACCAAGGTGGCGTGGGTGGCGCTGTTCGGCGGTCCCGCCTACCTGCTGGTGGCCGCCATGAGCGGCTGGGACATGCAGGGCTGGGCGCTGTTCACCGCCGTGGCGGCCTTCATCGGCGGCTTCGTCGCGCTCGTGGTGCGCATGGGCGACGGCCCGCCCAACGACTCGGGCTGGGACGACGGCGCGGTCATTTAGCCGACGAGCGGCCGAACGACTCCACGATGTCGCTGTAGCGTTCGGCCGCGTCGACGACGTGGCCGACGGCCCAGACGCCGCCCTTGCCCGGCAGGTAGGTCACGGCCTGCAGCCTGACGCTGCCCCTGTCCTTCTCGGGGCCGCCGCGGATGACCTCCCACCGCTTCTTCTCGTGGCGCAGCAGGAACGCCTCGCCGTCGTGGTCGGGGTCGTAACCGGAGACCCAGAAGCGGCCCTTGCCGTCGCCCGTCACACCGTAGAGCCTGGCGCGTGACTTCGGCAGGTCGGCGCGGGCCCACCGCTTGCCGTTCCAGACGAGCGCGAGCGGCTCGGACACGCCGAGCTCGCCGTAGACGCCGCCGACCGCCACCGCCTTCTTGGCGCTGTCGACGTAGACGTCGCGCAGGTAGCCGCCGGGGATCGAGGGCAGCGGCATCGAGGTCCACTCGCCCTCGGCGTACCGCATGATCAGCGGGCGGTCGCCGGTGTTACCGACCGCGAAGGAGCCGTCGACCGCGTAGAGAGCGCCCTTCTTGTCGATCGGGTGGAAACTCCACTTGCCGCCCTGCCCGGTCAGCAGCAGCGCCTCGCCGTCGCGGCTGCCCGCGACGACGACCTTGCCCGCCCGCGCGTCGATGCCGCCGAACCAGTCGCCCGCCCGCATGCCGGGCACTCTGACCCTGTCGAAGCCGGAGGCGTCACCCCTGCCGAGGAACGGCAGGCCGTCGTGACCGTCGCCCACCGCCCACACCTGGCCGGACGAGACCGCCGACACGCTGCGCAGCGGCCCCGCGCCCGTCGCCTCGCGAACCGGCACCTCGCTCCACGAGCTGCCGTTCCACCTGCCGATGGCGCCGCGGTTCTCCCACACGTCCCAGATCTGCTGCTGGCCGACCGCCCACACCTCGTTGGCGGAGACGGCGTCGACGTCGGTGAGGGAGCTGTCGGCGCTGAGACTCACGCGCGTCGAGCGCTGCCACGCCTCGATCGGCGTGCGGGCTGGCTCGGCGTGCGCGGCGCTCACGACGGGCAGGCCGGAGACGATGGTTGCCACGCACAGGAACAGCGCACGCCGCCGAAGGCGACGGGTCATGACCAAATGGTACGGCCAGCGGTGAGGCCGCGCCGCCTAGCCCCGCACAAGCCTGGCGACCACGGGAAGGTGATCGGTGGCCGCGACGAGGTCGGCGGCATCGGCTTCCACGCCGCCGCACCAGGCCACCTGCAGCCCCTGAGCAGCGAAGATCGCGTCGATGCGCCGGTCGGGGCGGCTGGCCCTGAAGGTCAATCCATTACCTCGCGGCGCCAGCGGATAGCAGTCGCTCAGCCTGGCCGCGATGTAGCGCCAGGTGGTCTTGTCGTCCTGCTCGTTGATGTCGCCCGCCAGCACGATCGCCGCGTCGAACCTGGCCGCGACCTGCTCGATCATCGCGACGGCCTCGGTGGCGTGATGGAGCCTGGCGGCCTCGTCGAGATCGAGATGGATCGAGCCGACGGCGAAGCGCGCGCCTTCGACCTCGACGACCGCGATGGCCACCGCCCTGATCTCCAAACCTATGAAGATCTTTAAGACGCGGCTCTCGGTGTGCAGCAGCCGTACCTTGGGAGCCAGGAGGATGGCGACGCCGCCGAGCCTGCCGCCCGCGGCCACCCGCAGGCCCGCCGACTCGGCCAGCTCCATGCGCCGGCGCCGCCAGCACAGCAGCCGCGGCGCCTCCTGCACGCACAACACGTCGGGACTCATCGCCCTGATGACCCTGGCAAGCGCGGCGACGTCGTCCTTCATGCCGCGCACGTTGTAGGTGCCGACCGTGATGGTCACATGGCGAATTTAACGCCTGCGCGCCAGATCCGCAGCGCCTACGAGGCCCGCGGACGCGCCGAGTTCGGCGAGCCTGATCTCGGCGACGGGCCGGTGGCCCCGGCCGGTCAGCACGCGGCCGAACGTCTCGCGGGTCCTGTCGATGAACAGGTCGGCCGCCCTCGACACGCCGCCGCCGATGATGAAGCGCCCGGGGTCGAGCACGGCGGCCAGGTCGGCCATGCCCTGGGCCAGCCAGTCGGCTATGGCGGTGAAGGCGGCCAGCGAGGCCTCGTCGCCCTGCCTGGCGGCCTCGGTGACCTCCTCGCCCTCGATCGTGCCGCCTGCCAGGCCCAGCAGGATGCCGGCCCGCTCGGGCTGGTCGGCGGCGATCTCGCGGGTCTGGCGGACGAGCGCGTTGCCGCTGGCGTACTGCTCCCAGCAGCCGAGGTTGCCGCACCCGCACAGCCTGCCCTCGGGCACCACCTGCATGTGGCCGAGCTCGGCGCCCATGCCCCAGCGGCCGCGGTAGAGCTGGCCGTCGATGACGATGCCGCCGCCGATGCCGGTGCCGACGGTGATGCAGACGATGTGGCTCTCGCCTCTGCCCGCGCCGAAGCGGGCCTCGGCCCATGCCATGGCGTTGGCGTCGTTCTCCACGACGACGGGCAGCCCGATCAGCTCGGTGATCTTCTTCTGGAGTGGCTCCTCGCGCCAGGCCAGGTTGGGCGCGAAGCGGACGATCGAGCGGGTCTCGTCGACGAATCCGGCCGCGCCGACGCCGACCGCCTCGATCTCCTTGCCCTTGGCCAGCTCCCTGACCACGTCGGCGACTGTCTCGGCCACCAGGTCGGGCCGGTCGGCCGGGGTGGGCCGCAGCGCGTTCGCGAGGATGGCGCCGTGCTCGTCCACCACTCCGGCGGCGACCTTCGTCCCGCCGATGTCCACGCCGATGGTCAGCATGTCCGTCCAACCTTTCTACCCGGGGCTCCTCAGCCCAGGTCGATGTGCTCCACGTCCTCGTGCCGCTCCTCGCGGGGCCTTCGGGGGGAGCTCGGACGGCTCAGCGCGTCGAGCGCCTGGCGGAAGGCGGCGAACAGCTCTCCGCCTGCGGCCATCAGGTGCCCGGTCACGTCGGACCCCGACTCCTTCTGCGCGGCGATGGCCCTGCAGACCGGGCACGCGCGGCAGATGTACTCGCCTTCGGGGTGTTCGGAGACGGCCTCGCCCCACACGTCCTTGTCACGCTCACGGCCGCCACCGCCGCCGGTGAACGAATTGATCACCGTCTTGCCCACCTGGCGGGTCGCGCGCCCCTGCAGCGCGTCGAACAGCTTGCGCGCCTCGTCGGCGACCGTGCCGATGGGGTCCGTCCTGATGGGGTCTCTGTCGTTGCTCTCAGTCATCTCGCCCTCCTGCCACGAACCGTACCCGGAGGCGGCCCTCGCGGAGCACCGCGCCGCTGACCTTCCTGCGGGCCAGCGCCGTGGGCAGGGCCAGGATCCTGCGGTACGGCCCTGCCGTGACGATCAGCTCGTCGCCCTTGCGGGCCAGGTCGACCTCGGCCCTGTCGGCTCCCGGCAGGGCCAGGGACAGCTCGTGCCCGTCGAAGATCAGCGGCGGCTCGACGGCGGGGTCGGCGAACGGATCGCTACCGGCGTACAGGCCCTCGCCCACCTCGGCCAGGGCGTCGACGCCGACGGGCTCGCCGGGAAGGTAGGGGACGACGTGGACGGGCAGCGGCGCGAACGACTCCTCGGCCTCGGCCAGCAGCTTGGACTGCGCCCGCACCCACTGCGAGCGCCAGGCGTCGGCGTCGTCGGCGGGGAAGACGCGGTTGGCGATCACGGCGTCGACGCGGTAGCCGTACAGGTTGAGGGAGGTGAGCGTGCGCCTGGCCTCGGCGAGCACCACCGACTCCGGCGTCATCACCAGCCTGACGGAGGCGGATGCGCCCGTGAGCAGCTCACGCACCTCCATGAGGCCACGGTGGAACCGCTCGCCCGCGCTCACGACCTCGTCGCCGGGGGTGCTGACGTGGGCCAGGCCGCGCACGAACGGGGCCACGACCTTCATCAGCCTGCGCCCCACGGGCAGCAGGCGGGAGACGTGCCAGTCGAGCGCCTCAGGCAGCGCCAGCAGGCGCAGCGTCTCGGCGGTCGGCGCGCAGTCGACGACGACCACGTCCCAGCGGCCCGACCTGGCCTGCTCGCGCAGCTCCAGCAGCGCGATGACCTCCTCGGCGCCCGGCAGGACGGTGACCTCCTCGGAGGTGATCTCGTCGAGGCCGAGCTCGGCGAACAGGCCCCTGGCGTAGTCCTGCAGCTCTCCCCAGTGGCGTTCGAGCGACTTCTGGGTGTCGACCTGGTGGAGGTGGAGGCCGGGCTCGATCTCCACGGGCTGGTCGCCCACGCTGACGTCGAGCGCGTCGGCCAGCGAGTGCGCGGTGTCGGTGGAGACGACCAGCGTCTTCAGCCCGCGCCTGGCGGCCAGCGTCGCCGTGGCCGCCGCCACCGTGGTCTTCCCGACGCCGCCCTTACCGGTGAAGAGCAGAACCCTCATCGGCCTTCGACGCGCTTCTTCAGGCCCTTGAGCGCCGTGTCGACGATGACCTTCTCGGCCTTGCGCTTGATCATGCCGATCATCGGGACCTTCAGGTCGACCGCCAGCTCGTAGGTCACCTCGGTGGCGCCGCCCCGATCGGCCAGGGTGTAGCTGCCCTTCAGCTCGCGCACCATCGTGCCCGACTCGACGACCTGCCAGCTGACGCTCTGGTCGTCGGACCATTCGTAGCCGAGGGTGTAGGTGTCGCTGATCACCCCCGCGTCGAGCACGAAGCGCACGGTCTGCGGGCGGCCTTCGCCGTTGGTCGTCAGAACCTCGGCGGACTTCACCTGGCCGGCCCATTCGGGGTAGGCGGGGAAGTCGGCGACGACGGTCATCACGCGGGTGCGGTCGGCGTCGATGGTGATGCTCGACGTGGTGCGATCAGCCATGCGACAACGGTACCGGTCGGGTCACCATTCGAGGACGTACGGGACGCCCTTTCCACGGAAATGACCGACGTTCACGCATTCGGTCCTGCCGATCCTGGTACGCGCGTAGAGCGGCTGGTGCACGTGGCCGAAGAGCGCGTATCGGGGCTGGGTCCGCCTGATCGCCGCCAGCGTCGCCTCGCTGCCCCGCTCGTAGCGCCTGGCGACCACGTCGTACAGCAGCTCGGGCACCGCGGGAGGGATGTGGCAGCACAGGACGTCGACCTCGCCGACCGCCTCCACCTTCGCGGCGAACTCCTCGTCGCTGATCTCGTACGGCGTGCGGTAGGGCGTGCGCAGCCCTCCCCCGACGAACCCGAACCTGAGCCCGCCGATCTCCGTGGTCTGCCCGTCGAGCACCTGGAGCCCTGGCTTGAGGTAGTCGCCCCACAGCCTGGGCAGGTCGACGTTGCCGTAGGTGAGGTAGGCGGGCGTCGGCATGGCCTCGAACAACCGCGCGTACTGCTCCCTGACGATCGGCTCGATGTGGTCGCGCGGATCGCCGCCGAGCCCCGCCCACAGCCGCGCCGACAGCCGCCTGGCCTCGTCGAAGCGCTTGGCGGTGCGCAGCGCGATGAACTCGGCCGCGTTCTCCGCCCCGAACAGGTCGGGGAAGATGCCCTGCGCGTGGTCGTCGTAGTCGATGAACAAGATCAGGTCGCCCAGGCAGATCAGCGCGTCGGCGCCGTCGCCCGCGCGGGCCAGCGCGTCGACGCTTCCGTGGACATCGCTCACGACATGCACCCGCATACGGCACACCCTAACCGCGCACCCTAACCGTGGGGCCTCGTGGCTCGTGCGGCGCAGCGCCATCCGGCTGCTAGCGTGATGAACGCCCTAGATAACGCCTATGTGACGAGGCTACCCACGCGTAACTTAACGCGGTAGCGTCCCTGCTCGTCCCATCAGCGTGCACCCGGAGGAGTGATCCGTGCGCGAGTACAGCGTCCCCGTCCTGGTGGATGTCCCGCTAACCGCCAACTGCACCGACACGGTCTTCCGGCGAGGCGAGCAGGAGCCCGGGGCGGTCGTGATGCGCAAGAAGGCCGGCGACAGCTGGCCCGCCGTCACCGCTCGCGAGTTCCGTGACGAGGTCGCCGCGCTGGCCAAGGGCCTCATCGCGGCGGGGATCGAGCCGGGCGACCGCATCGCGTTGATGTCGCGCACGCGCTACGAGTGGACCGTCATCGACTACGCCATCTGGGCGGCGGGCGCGGTCAGCGTGCCGGTCTACGAGACCTCCTCCACCGACCAGGTCGCGTGGATCCTGTCCGACAGCGGCGCCAAGGCCGCCTTCGTCGAACTCGACACCCACGAGGAGACCGTCAGGGCGGCGCAGCCCTCGCTCGCGAACGTCTGGCGGGTGGAGGAGATCGCCTCCCTCACCGGGCCCGACGTCTCCGACGAGACGCTCGAGGCCCGCCGTACCTCCCGGCATGGCGCGGACCTGGCGACGATCATCTACACCTCAGGCACCACGGGCAGGCCGAAGGGCTGCCGGCTCACCCACGACAACCTGATCTTCACCTCGATCAACGTGGCCCGTGGTCCGCTGGAGCAGCTGTTCGAGGTGCCGGGCAGGGCCGCGCTGCTGTTCCTGCCGCTGGCGCACGTGTTCGCCAGGGTGATCCAGATCGTGCTCGTCGAGACGGGCACCGTCCTGGCCCACACGCCGAACATGAAGAACGTCGCGCCCGACCTGGCCGCCTTCCAGCCCACGTTCCTGCTCGGCGTGCCCAGGGTGTTCGAGAAGGTCTACAACGGCGCCGAGCAGAAGGCCATCGCGGGCGGCAAGGGCAAGATCTTCGCCCGCGCCGCCGACGTCGCCATCGCCTACAGCAAGGCCCAGGCCGCCGGGGGCGCGCCGCTCGGCCTCCGGTTGCGGCACAAGCTCTTCGACAAGCTCGTGTACGGCAAGCTGCGCCAGGCCACCGGCGGCCGCCTGTCCGCCGCCGTCTCCGGCGGCGGCGCGCTCGGCGAGCGGCTCGGCCACTTCTTCACCGGCGTCGGCATCGAGGTGTTCGAGGGGTACGGCCTGACCGAGACCACCGCCCCCGTCTCGGTCAACATGCCGGGCGCCAACAAGATCGGCACCGTCGGCAAACCGATCCCCGGCGCGAGCGTCAAGATCGACGAGGACGGCGAGATCCTCACCAGGGGCCGCCACGTCTTCCACGGCTACTGGAACAACGACGAGGCCACCGCGGGCGCCATCGACGCCGACGGCTGGTACCACACGGGCGACGTCGGCGAGCTCGACGGCGACGGATACGTGCGGATCACCGGGCGCAAGAAGGAGATCCTGGTGACGGCGGCGGGCAAGAACATCGCGCCGGCGCCGCTGGAGGACGCGATCAGGTCGCACCCGCTGATCTCCCAGGCCATGATCGTCGGTGACGGGCGGCCGTTCGCCGCCGCCCTGATCACGCTGGACCCCGAGGCGCTGGCGCAGCGCGGGCTGTCGGTCAAGGAGGCCAGGCAGGACACGGCGGTGCTGGCGGAGGTGCAGTCGGCGGTCGACACGGCCAACGCGAGTGTGTCCAGGGCGGAGCAGATCAAGAAGTTCGTCATCCTGGACGTGGACCTGACGGAGGAGAGCGGGCACCTGACGCCGACCCTCAAGGTCAAGCGGAACCTGGTGATGCGCGACTTCGCCGCCGACATCGACGGCCTGTACGCCACCTAGCTCCTGCTGTAGGCCGCCTCGCGCAGGGTGTTGTCCAGCGCGTTGCGCGCGGCGTCGGTCAGGTTCCTGTCGTAGGTGACGACCACCGAGATCCCGTTGTCCCACATCGCGAAGAAGGAGCTGAACTGCCGCGGGGTGGTCGCCGACGATCCCCAGCTGCCGTGATGGAAGAGGTTGCGGCCCGATGCCGTACGCACCACGAACATCCCCAGCGACGCGGTCGGCTTGCGCGAGTTGGCGCGCGCGTCGATGAACCTGTGGGCCGCGGGGCTCAGCAGGCGGGCGCGGGGGTCGTAGGCGCGCGCGAACATCGCGTAGTCGACCGCCGACAGCTCCCAGCCGCCGAACGCGCCCATGGCGCGGATGCCCGCGCCGATCCTCGCCTGGGCCGCGCCGCGCGGAGCCAGCGCCATCCGCCGGCAGTAGGACTCGTACGGCTCGCGGGTGACCGACTGGATGACGAGCCCGAGGATCGCGTAGTTCATGTTGTTGTAGACCTCGCTCCTCGGCATGGTGCTGAGCGGCTGCCGCAGCGCGAGGCGGACGAGCCTCCTGTCGGAGGAGGCGGCGTTGGGGATCCCGGCCAGTCCTGCCTGGGACGGATCGACGGTGATCCGGCTGGTGTGCCGGAGCAGCTGCTCGATGGTGATGTCGCCGACCGCCCTGCTCGACCACCGTCCGGTCATCCTCCGGAAGCTGGGCGGCAGCGAGCGGAGCGGCGTGTTGAAGCGGAGCCTGCCGTCGTCGACGAGCGACATGACGCACACGCCGGTGATCGCCTTCGACAGTGAGGCGACGGGAGCGGGCGTCTCCGCCGACATCTCGTTGTAGCCGTAGGAACCGACGAGCGCGTTGTCGCGCATCACCGCGAGACCGGCGTTGGCGACCCCGTTGGCGGACATCCACCGGCTGAGAGCGGCGTTGACGCGGTCCTGGACGGTGGACCGCTGGGCGACGGCGGGGGCGGCCGGGGACATCCCGATCGCCATCGCCGCGGTGAGGGCGAGCGTCACGAAGCGCCTGGCATGCATCATTCCCCAGGGATAGCGCCCACCGCCTTCAGGATGCTTACAGCGCGCCGACCGGAGCGTCCCACCGCACGTGGTGACGTTGCTCGACGCCGAGCGCGCGCTCCGGCCTGAGGAAGGTGCGCATCGCCACCGGCATCATCATCCGCATCATCGTGATGGCGAACGGCCCGAGCGCCTTGCTGTTGTTGGTCCTGGCCGCCCGGGCCGCGACCTTCTCGACCCTGCCGCGGCGCAGCCGTACATAGGCGGAGAAGGCGGCGGGCGCGTCGGGCAGGTCGCGCAGGCAGCGGGCGAGCTGGACCGCGCTCTCCGCCGCCAGTGACGCGCCCTGGCCCGAGCTGGGCGACGGCGCGTGCACGGAGTCGCCGACCAGCACCATCCTGTCGCTGTGCCAGCGCGGGACGCTCGGCATGATCGCGACCGAGCCGAGCGCGACCAGCTCCTCCTCCCTGGTGTGCCGCAGCAGGTCGGGGCCCGGCACGTCATGGGCGTAGATCTCGTGCAGCCTGCGCAGCCACTCCCTCGCGGGCACCTCCCGCGCCTGGGACGTGGTCATCGGCGTCCGGTGGGGAAGGTTGGCGAACCAGGCGGTCCTGCCGTCGGGCTGCACCCAGTAGCCGAGGAAGCCGTGCCTGCCGAAGACGAAGTACGTGGCGTCGGCCCGGGCGGGGAGCGCGATGTCGGCCAGTCCGCCGAAGTTGAGGAGCGGGACGTGGCGCGGACCGGGCGCGGCGGGGTCGATGAGCGTGCGGACGACGGAGTTGATGCCGTCGGCGCCGACGAGGATGTCGGCGTCGGCGCTCGTCCCGTCGGCGAACCTGGCGGTGACGCCGGTGGGACTCTCGTCGGCGGCGACCAGGCGCCTGCCGTACTCGAAGGAGACGCCGCAGGCGCGGGCGTGCTCGTGCACCGCGCGGTAGAGCTGCGAGCGCCACATCGCCTGACTGGGCTGGAGGTCGCGCAGGCCGGGGAACTCGCCGATCCGCCTGCCCGCGCCGTCGTTGATGACCGTGTACGCCACGGGCTGCCCCACGGCCCTGACGGGGTCGTCGGCGCCGACGGCCCGTAACGCGTCGAGCCCGTTGGGGGCGATGGTGAGCGTGCCGCCGATGCCGTCCGCGCTGCCCGCGTAGGCCTCGAAGACGGTCGCCTCGACGCCCGCGCGGCGCAGCGCCATCGCGGTCACGGGGCCCGCGATGCCACCGCCGATGACCAGTGCCGTTCTAACCGCTGTCATGCTGACTCCCGAAGACCGTGTGCCATGTCTTGATGTAGTCGGGTTGCTGGAGCGACTCGATGAGCCGGGTGACGAAGCGGAGCTCGGCCTCCAGGACGGCGAGCCGGTACTCCTCCTCGACGAGGAAGACCCACGCGACGCCGCCGTCGGTGGCGGCCCGCACGCTTTCGCCGATCTCGCGGGTCTGCGCCTCGAGCGCGGTCGTGCGCCGTCGCAGCAGGTCGGCCGCCTCGGCCGGGTTCAGGACGCTGAGCAGCGAGAGCGCGACGCCGAAGTACGGATACTCCTCCACCGGCCTGGCGACCAGCTCGCCCAGCCAGTCGTAGAGCTCGTGCCGCCCTTCGTCGGTGAGCGCGTAGAGCGTGCGTTCCGGCCGCTCGGTGTCACGGACGGTCTCCCGCTCGACGATGAAGCCCGCCTTCGCCAGCTGCTTGACCACCATGTACAGCGAGCCCCTGTTGTACTTGAAGCTGCGGTCCTTCTCGGTCTCCTGCAGCCGCCGCCCGAGCTCGTACGGATGCATCGGCTCCATCAGCAGGAACGCCAGCACCGCCAAGGCCAGCGGGTTGGACACCTTGCGCCGGTTCTCCACTCCACCTCCATAGTTGATATCAACTATCCATTTACAGCTAGTTGATGTCAACTATCTTTGTGGCGGCGGCCGGGTCGCGCCAGGGCCTCCCCTTTTGTCCGACTGGTGCGGCAGTGCTTGACGTCATCCCTCTTGCCATGACGTCACCTTGATGCCATGATGACGTCATGGATCTGACGCAGTACATCGAGAACCTGCGCCGCGAGTTCGGCGACGCGGCCGAGGCGGCGGGCTCCGAGGCCCGCGCCACGGCCGACCGGCTCACCGGGCTGCTCGACTCGGCGCTGCGCCTCACCCTGATCGAGGTGCTATCCGAGGCCGCCGACGAGCTGACGAGAGAGATCGAGCCGGGCGTCGTCGACGTGCGAATCCGCGGCCGGCAGCCCGAGTTCGTGGTCACCATGCCGCACGCCTGGCACGCGGGCGCACCCGGCGCTCCGCAGCCCCCCACCGCGCCGCCGCCACCCGGTCCGCCCGAGCCGCCGGGTGACGCCGACCAGGGCACGGCCAGGATGACGCTCCGGCTACCCGAGGCGCTGAAGGCCCGCATCGAGCGGGCCGCCGCGACCTCGGGCGTCTCGGTCAACGCGTGGCTGGTCAGGGCGCTGTCCGGCGCCGTGTCCGAGCCCCAGCCACCCGCCCCGCCGCCCACCATCGGCCGCCGGATCAGCGGCTGGGTGAGCTGACAGCTCGTTCGTTCGTCTCTTCTTCACACCTCCGCACACCGATGGAGTTCCGTCATGCCCGCTTTTCCCACACCAGACCCCGTCTCCGTCCACGTCGACTTCCCAGCGGGCCGGCTGCGGGTCACCGCCACCGAGCGCGATGACACCCATATCGAGGTACGGCCGGCCGACCCCGCCAGCGAGACCGACGTCGAATACGCCCAGGCCGTCCTCATCGAGCACACCGACGGGCTGATCACCATCAAGGCCCCTGACCGGCCCCGGCTCAGAAGAACCCCGTCGCTCGACGTCACCATCGACCTGCCCACCCGCTCCAACCTGCGTGCGATCACGGCGTCGACCGACGTCACGGCCACGGGGCAGTTGGGCGAGGTCGAGGTCAACTGCGCCTCAGGTGACGTCACTGTGGCACACGCGGGCAGCCTCGGCGTCAAGTCCGCCTCGGGTGACGTCAGAAGTGACGTCATCGAGGGCGACGCGGTCATCAACGCCACCTCGGGCAAGGTACGGCTCGGCACGGTCCACGGCCACACCTCCGTCGTCACCGCCTCCGGCGACGTTCGCATCGACCAGGCGGGCCGCGACGTCGACAGCCGTACCGCGTCCGGAAAGCTCGTCATCAAGAACATCCGGCACGGCAAGGTGTCCGCGGAGACGGCCTCGGGCGACATCACGATCGCGATCGCAACGGGGTCGGTGGCCTGGCTCGAGGTCTCGTCGCTGTCGGGACGGGTGAAGTCCGAGCTGCGCCAGTCAGGAGAACCGGCCGAGGGCGTCGACACCGTCGAGGTGCGGGCGCGCACGCTGAGTGGCGACATTTCCATCGTCAGGGCGGAGGAACCCCGATGAACGACCAGATGAGCTACCTACTCGCCCACTCCGTGCACCGGGACCGCGTCGAGGAGGCTGAGCGCATGGTCGCCCTCCACCCGTACCGCGCGTCCCACCGCGCCACGATCCGTCACGCGATGGCGGTCCGCCTGCACCGCCTGGCCGACTCCATCGACTCGTCCCGCCCGACCCGCATCAACCCTTCCCCCTCGCGTTAACCCGCGACCCCCTTCCCGATATCCCGCAACGCCTCCACTTCCACTCAGGAACGCCTCCACTTCCACTCACGGCGGCACCCCCTCCCGTAACCGGCAACGACCTCTTTCCCGAGCCCAACCAACTCACCACACCCACCGGTCCAACCCCATCGAATCCGGCTGAGGCCCTCGGATGCCGCGCCGACTCGCCGGCCACCACGTCGGTTGAACGCTCCTCCGGGATCGTCCAGTCGGTTGAACGCTCCTCCGGGATGCTCCGAAGGATTCCAGGCCGACCCAACCGAGCGGCCACCCCACCCACCAGCCCGCCACACCCATGGTCGTCGAAACCGGATGCCACCCCAGCGGCCGCCAAGGACCAGGGGCACCCCACCAGACCGCAACCGATAAGTCCAGAGCGCTCCAGCTGGCCTGGCCGACCTAAGCCACTACGCGCGCGGTCGTCGACCCAGAGGCCACCCCCGGCAGCCCTGAGGGACTCGTGGTGCCACGCCGGGCCACAACCGATATGTCCTGTCAGAGGACCCCAGCCGACCCCCAGCCGAACAGCAACGCCACCAGTGTCGGCGCCAGTGTCCCCCGGCGCCCTAAGGACCAGTGCAACCGCTCCGGGTCAGAGGAGGGTGTGGAAGCGGGTGGCGATGTGCTCCCAGTTCCATTCGCTGGAAACCCACTCCCTGCCCCGCTCCCCCATCTTCCGTGCCCGCTCGGGGTCGCCCAGCAGGTCGACGAGCGCTGCCGCCACCTCGTCCACCGACCTGCCGTCCACCACGAGTCCGGTCTCGCCGTGCCGTACCGCGTCCGGAGCACCGCCGGACGCTCCCGCGACGACAGGAAGCCCGGTGGCGGAGGCCTCCAGGAACACGATCCCCAATCCCTCGACGTCGATCCCGCCCAGCCGTGTCCTGCACGGCATGGCGAAGACGTCGCCCACCGCGTAGTACGAGGGCAGCAGAGAAGGGGGCACGATCCCGGTGAACCGTACCGACCCGCCGAGGGGCGCCGCCATGCGGGTCAACCGCCGCCGGTCGGGCCCGCCGCCCACGATGAGCAGCACCGCGGCGGGGACGGCCCTCAGCACCTGCGGCCATGCTCTGATCAGCTGGTCCTGTCCTTTGCGCGGCACGAGCCTCGACACGCACACCACGACAGGTCTGTCCTGTAGTCCGAGCGTCCGTCGTAGTTTCGCGGCGTCCACCGAAGGATGGAAGAGGGACGGGTCGACACCTGGCGTGAGCCGTACGAGCTTGGCGGGAGGCACCACCGCCGCGAGCCGGGCGTGGGTGTAGGACCCCAGGTAGGTGACCACGTCGGCGTGGGCGCCGATCCGCCGCATCAGCGGGCGGAACAGCGGCGAGGACTCGTGCCCGTGGGTGAGCATGACGATCCGGCGCGCTCCGGCCGCGCGCAGGCGGGGCGCGAGGAGGCCGAGAGGGGCGGCGGCCCCGAACACGACGGTGTCGGCGCGGTGGGCGGCCACGAGCCTGGCCGCCCTCCGCGCCACGGCCGGTGCGGGAAGCATGAGTGAGGTGGGGTGCCTGACGACCGGGTACGGCTGGCGCCGGTCGAACTCCTCGCATCCGCGCCACCGTGGGGCGTAGACCAGGACCGAGGGGGTGCGAAGGGCGAGCCCGTGCACGAACGACTGGATACCGCCCGGCCGGGGCGGGAAGTCGTTCGTGACGATGAGGACCCTGGTCATACCTGAACCTCGTTCGCGAGGGCGGCCCTGACCCCAAGACGAACACCGTTCGCGAGGGGAGCCTTGCACGGGCGACGAACAGCATTCGCGAGGAGAACGCCGCTCGCGCGTCGAACACTGGTCGTGGAAGGAACGCCACTCGCGCGACGAACACTGGTCGTGGAAGGAACGCCACTCGCACTACAAAACATCGGTCGTAGCAGGAACGCCGGGCGCGACCACGAACCCCGCTCGGACAACGAACATCGTTCGCGCAGAGGCTCGAGACGAACTCTGGTCGTGAGACCGAGAACCCCCCTCGCGTGACGAACACCGGTCACGGGAAGGGCCGGGTTCACGGGGCGTTCATGAGCTCCCATGAGCGGGCCATGGCGATGCGTTGGGGTGCGGTCGGGTGCGAGGCATAGAGCACATATTCCACAGCATCAGGCGACAAGTCCGAAATGTTGGTAACGGCAAGCCGCTTTTGCATGGCGATGAACGTCCCAGGGTCCCTGGTCAGGTCGAGCGCGTGCAGGTCGGCTCTGGCCTCGACGTGACGGCTGACGACGTTCTGCGCGGGCCCGGACAGCACGGTCGCCAGCGAGAGGAAGCCCATGATGGCCCCCACCGCCAGCGGATCCGAGAGCGGCCGCCGCCACAACGGGGCCAGGCAGAACAGCAGCACCGCCCCGAAGGCCGCGCCGAGCCCGCCCACGAGCGTGCCGTTGAGCACGTCGTTGTACTTGGCGTGCCCCAGCTCGTGCGCGATGATCAGCTCCACCTCCTTCTCCGGCGCGGCGAGCAGCGTGTCGTAGACGACGATCCTGCGCGTGGCGCCGAACCCTGACACGTAGGCGTTGAGCGCGGTGGTCCTTCGTGAGGCGTCGGCGACGAGTACGTCCTCGACGGGCACGTCGGCCCGCTTCGCCAGGTCGAGCAGGTCGGTGCGCAGCTGTCCTGCGGGCATCGGGGCGAAGTCGTTGAAGATCGGCTCGAAGACGACGGGGTAGATGAAGGAGGTGGCAAGCGTCAGCACGAACGCGCCGACGGCCGCCGGGATCCACCACCGCTTGAAACGCCTGGCCAGGCCGACGATCGCCAGCACCATGACGGACAGCAGCGCGACGCGCACCCCGATCGACTTCAGCCTGTCGCCGGTCCAGCTCCCCCAGTTCTGGGTGGACAGCCCGAAGTCGCGCAGCTCGGTCTCGAACCACATGCCGAGCGGCCAGCGCAGCACCTCGACGACGGCGGTCAGCACGAGGACGCCGAGGACGACCCGCAGCCACCACGGTCCCTTGACCCTGCGGACCAGGCGCGCGCCGAGGGGGGTGGCCACGAGCAGCCCCGCGAAGAAGACGGTCAACCCGAGCGACAGGTAGGAGGGCACGCTGGTGGCCGCGTCGAAGGCGCGGGAGCGGGCGATCTCGGCGGCGGTGAAGTCGTGTGCGGGGTCGGGCGACACGGAGGGCGCGCCGGCCATGAGGTCCCATGGTGTGGTGAGCGCGACGACCGCGAGGATCGCCACCCCGAGCACCGCCAGCGCGATGCCCCCGATGCCCGCCTGCCGGTCCAGCCGCCTCATCCGCTTTCCCCCATATCGGTCAGCTCGTTCCGGACATACTCCCGCCAGTGCGCGGTCAGCGTGGGGACCGACAGGCCCAGCGACGCGAGCGCCTGGCCGAGATCCTTTCCGGCAGCCCGATAGTAGAGGTCGACGAGCGCCTGCGTGCCGTACCGGATGGCGATCAGGCGGCTGGCCAGCCACGCCTCCTGGTAGACCTGCGCGAGGCGGGGCGCGCCCGGCGCGAAGTCGGCGTCGGCGGGCAGCGCGGCGGGCAGCCGTCCCGCGCGCGCCTCAGCGGCCAGTTCGGCTGCCGCGACCCGCGTGGGGAGCCCCGAGCGCAGGTAGCCGACGTAGTCGGCGAGCCCCTCCCGCAGCCACACAGGCCGCCCTCCCACGCCACCGGCCACTCGGGTGAGCTCAGGCGCGCGTACGGCATCGCCTGCCCCGGCGGAGATTCGGGCGGGCTCGGGCGCGCGTACGGCGTCGCCTGCCTCAGCCACCACGCGTGGCGCGTCCCCAGCGGCCAAGGGGGTGAGTTCGGGGGCGCGGGCGGCGTCGCCTGCCGCTGCGGCCACGTGGGTGAGTTCGTGGGCGAGGACGACGTCGCGGCCGACGGGCGTCAGGCGCGCGAACGCGTCGGGCAGGACGATCACCCGCCCCGCCGAGGCCAGCGCGGCCAGTCCATCGACGGATCCGGTGCCCGCGAGCGCGACCGCCTCGGCGGTGGTCCGGGGCACCAGCACCACCGGCCGTACGGCACGCCGCAGCACAGTGGAGACGGTCAGCGCCGCCGTATCGGCCCGGGAGGCCAGGTCACGCAGGAGGGCGGCCTCGGCGTGGTGGCCGACGACGAGCGAGCGCGGGCCGTACGCCAGGGTGACGCCTGACTCCCAGACCCCTCTGGCCTCGGGCGGCAGCCGTCGGCCCGCCGACCCCGCCACCGTGCAGATCGCCGGGCAGGCCAGCGCGGCCGCCAGCAGCGTTCTGCGGGTCACCACGGCTGCGATGCTAGCCCGAACACGCCGGAGCCCCGTCCAAGGGGGGTGGACGGGGCTCCGGGCGTCCGGCTCAGCCGCCGGGGCGGACCGCGCCGGCGAAGGAGGCCTTGCGCCAGCCGTTGAGCCTCTCGATCCGCACGGTCTTGCCAGTGCTCGGCGAGTGGATCATACGGCCGTTGCCGACGAACATGCCCACGTGGCCCTTCCCGCGGAAGAACATCAGGTCACCTGGCTTGAGGTTGCTCCACGTGACCTTCCTCTTGATGCGCGCGTACTGGCTGTACGTCACGCGCGGGATCTTGATGCCGGCCTTGGCCCAGGCGTACTGGACCAGTCCTGAGCAGTCGAAAGCGCCTGGGCCCGTGCCGCCGAAGCGGTAGGGGTCACCGAGCTGCTTTTTCGCCGCGGCGACGGCCTTGGCGGCCTTCACCTTCTGCCGAGCGGTGCTGGTCTGCCGCTTCGCCGTGGACGTCGACGTCGCGGCCGTCTTCACGGTGCTCACCGCGTTGACGGTCACGCTCGCCTGTGCCGTGGGTGCGTGGAGGACGACTCCTCCCATCGCCGCCACGACGCCGCTCAGGGCAAGGCAGGACAGACGGGTTTTCTTGACGGGGGTAGACAGAACGTCTCCTTGGGACTTCCACGAATGCCTACCGGGTTAGCTGACGGGTTCGGGCGTGGAAGTCGCCCTTCCGGCCCTCAGGCCGGATTCACCCCAGGAACGTGGGTCCCCGGCTCCGTGCTCCATGCCGCACGGACTCGGCAGGTCGGTCCGCGCACGACAGAGGGGGGACTCGGCGCGGCGACCAGCGGATCTTTATGCGTGCTCACCGGACACGCCTGGCGCCGGTGAACGTTGCGGGCGCCATGGCTTGGTCGCCGCGATGGGAGAAAGTACCCAAACGGCCAACGGCGGGCAAAGCCGAAGTAAAGCTGTCAAGATCACCGACCCATACTTGTCAGAACGGGATCCGCTGCTCCAGGAAACGCTCCGTTATCCGAAAGTGACGCTACTCACACTTGGACAAATGGCGACTTGTCAGGTCCCATCTGTCACTCAAGTCACACCCGTAACAGGGGTAGGTACGGCCTCGGCCTCGCACCGAGAGCGGTCGATGTCAGCCAGGGCACTACGGGCGGATGGCGCCGACGAGTCGCCTGCCGTAGGCGGACAGGGGGACGATCTTCACCACGTCCCCCGTCTGCGGCGCGTGCACGATCTTGCCGCCGCCCGCGTAGATGCTCACGTGCCCGAGGCCCTCGCTGAAGATGAGGTCGCCGGGCTGCAACGCGTCGAGGGAGACCCTGCGCTTGGCGCCCCACGCCCACTGCTCCCAGGTGGTGCGCGGCAGCGACACGCCGCCCGCCCGCCACGAGGCCTGGGTCAGGCCGGAGCAGTCCCAGCCGCCGGGGCCCGTCCCGCCGTACTGGTACGGCTTGCCGACCTGCGCGTAGGCGAAGGTGAGCACGGAGGCCGCGTTGCCGGAGGCCGAGCCCGTGTACTTGATGCCGGTGCTGTTCGGGTTGCCCACCTTGTAGGCGCCGAGCCTGCGCAGCAGCTTCTCCTGCTGCTCGATCAACTCGAGGACCTTGTCCTTTTCCGACTTGACCTCGTCGCGCAGCTTGTCCGCCTCGGTGAGCGCGTCCTGGGCCTTCTCCTTGTCGGCCTTGAGCTGGCGGTTCTCGTCGTCGAAGACCGCGAGGGTCTGCGCGCGCTCGGCCGTCATCTGGTCGATGAGCGCCATGCTGCCGAGGGTGGCCGTGGGGTCGGCGTCGCCCAGCATCGAGGTCCAGGCGGTCATGTCGACGCCCTGGTAGGCGTTGACGGCCATGCCGACGACCTCGGCCCGCAGGCCCGCCACCTTGGCCACCTTGGTCTTGTACCTGGTGTTGAGACCGGTGAAGGTCTTCTTCGCCTTCTTGTACTTCTCGGTGGCGGTGTTGTACCTGTCGACGACCTTGTCGGCCTTGTCGTTGAGCTTTTCGAGTTTGGCCTTCGCCTGCGCGATCGTCGGTTTGGGATCGGCGACCGCGCCGTCCAGAGGCAGGAGGAGAGCCCCGATCGAGAGACCCACAGCCACCGGTACCCGGCCAAACCTCACAGCTACACGCCTCCCAGTGATCACGCCTGGGGCGAAATAGTACAGAAGCGTTGCCTACCGGCTCAAAATGTCACCCAAGTTGTGACCTAGGCACGGCCAAGACGGCGCAGGAGCAGCGCCGACTGCACGGGCCGCGCGCCCATCCTGCGCACCGACTCGGCCACCTCGCGGTCGGAGGAGACCACCGCGATCGCCCTGCCCTGCGGCTCGGCCCTGACGAGCTGGCGGATCAGGTCGTCGGCGATCTCGCCTGGCGCGCTGAACATCACCCGCACCCCGCGCGGCGCCACGACCTGCACCGGCGCGTTGAGCTCCGCGCCGTCGAAGACCACGGTCACCTCGACCCTGGTCTGCGCGACCAGGCCGCCGAGGCCGGTCATCAGCCGGTTGCGCTGGTCGGCGAGGGTGAGCGTGCCGTACCCCGTCTTGGTCACGTTGTAGCCGTCGATGATCAGGTGCACCTGCGGCAGCGCCATCAGCTGGTCGAGCAGCTGCGGATCGTCGTCGGCCAGCGCTCTGGCGGGCACGCCCCGCACCGTGGGCGCGCCCGGCGTGACGGCCGCCACCGAGTCGGCGGGCCGGCTGATCGTGGTGGGCAGGGCCAGCTCCCTGCGCAGCCCGGCGGAGGCGTCCTGGAGCGCGTCGAGCAGCACCCTGATCCTGGAGTCCTCGACGCTGCGGCCCTCGCGGGCGGCCCTGCGGGAGGCTTCGAGCTGCCGTTCGACATCGGCCAGGCGTTCCTTCAACCGGCGCAGCTCCGACTCGCCCGCGCTGCCGGCCGTGGACGCGGCCAGCTTGGCCTCCTCCGCCGCGTGGGCCATGTCGGCGGCGAGCCGGTCGGCGGCCTTGAGCCGTTCTCTGGCGTCGTGGAGTTTGCGCCGCAGGTCGGAGTTCTCGGCCCGGGCCGCTCTGAGCTGCTCGCGCAGCTTTTCGGCCTCTTCCTTGGCGGCGGTCTTCTGGGTGGCCAGCTGCTCGCGCAGCCTGGCGACCGTCGCCTCCTGGGCCGAGCCCTCGGCGGCGACGGCCGACTTCTCGAGGTCGGCGCGCGCCGTCTCCACCATTTCCGCCCAGCCGGGTGGCCTGGTCAGATAGGCTGCCGCCGCGACCAGCACGGGGTCGGCGGCGGGTGGCACGTTGCCCTCGGCCAGCGAAGCGATCAGCTCTGGCCAGCCCTTCTCGATCGACTCGGCGACGGCCTCGCGAAACTTCTTGTCGGTCTCCAGCTGGGCGGCGATGGGCGCGCCACCGAGTTTGGCGCGTTTACGGGGGTCGAACTTGGCGATGCCGCGCAGCGGTTGCGGGACGGCGGTGGCCGGCATCGTGCCGAGCAGCTGCGCCGCCAGGTCCACCACGTTGAGCCTCACCTGCTCAGGAAGTGGACGAGACAGGCCTTCACCGGCTGAGCTCATCCCACTGCCTCTCATGACCCTTCGCGATTGCGCTACTCACCAAGGGTAAGGCTGTCCCGCACATGTCCGTGTCGTGACTCACATATGGACAAGCGCTTGGTTGGAGATGTACGACAGGGGCGTGACAGAGCCGATGCGTACCTCCACCAGGGACCTCGACGACCTGCGCGAGCGGCTGAGCGCCTGGCTGGGTGACGACGTCTCCCAGCTGTCGCGTCCGTCGGCCAACGGGATGTCCAGCGAGACGCTGTTCTTCACCGCCGGAACGACCAGGTGCGTGGCCCGGCTGGCGCCCGCGCGGGAGGCGGTGCCCGTCTTCCCCACCTACGATCTCGGCACACAGTTCGAGGTCATGCGGCTGGCCAGGGAGCGGGCGGGGGTTCTCGCGCCGAGGACGCTGCGCTTCGAGCCGTCGGCCGAGCCGCTCGGCACGCCGTTCTTCGTGATGGAGCGGGAGGAGGGGCAGGTGCCGCCCGACGTCCCGCCGTACACCTTCGAGGGCTGGTTGCTGGAGGCCGCGCCCGCCGACCGGCGGCGGCTGCAGGACGCCACGGTCGCCGTCGCGGCCCGGCTGCACGGCACCGCGTTCAGCGACGCCGAGCTGGCGCCGCTCGGCGCGCGAGGGCTGCGGGCCCACGTCGACGCGCAGCGCGCCTACTACGAGTGGATGCGCGGGCCGACGCGCATCCCGCTGCTGGAGCGCGCCTTCAACTGGCTGGAGGAGCACTGGCCTGAGGATCCCGGCCCCGACGTGCTGACGTGGGGCGACGCCAGGATCGGCAACGTGATGTACCGCGACTTCACCCCCGTGGCGGTGCTCGACTGGGAGATGGCGGCGGTGGGGCCCCGCGAGCTCGACCTGGCCTGGATGATCTTCCTGCACCGGTTCTTCCAGGACCTGGCCGAGGTCTTCGGGCTGCCGGGCCTGCCCGGCTTCATGCGCCGCGCCGACGTCTGCGCCACCTACCTGGACCTGACCGGCCACCCGCCGCGGGACATGGACTTCCACGAGGTGTACGCGGCGCTGCGGCACGGGATCGTCATGGCCCGCGTCTGGCAGCGCCGTATCCACTTCGGCGAGCAGCCCGTGCCCGACGATCCCGACGACCTGGTGCTGCACCGCGCCCTGCTGGAGCGGATGCTGTCATGACTCCGAGTCGTGGACCAGCAGCGCGATCTGCACCCTGTTGTTGAGGTCGAGCTTGGTCAGCACGCGCGAGACGTGCGCCTTGACGGTCGCGACGCTCATGTAGAGCTCGCGGCCGATCTCGGCGTTGGACCTGCCCTGCCCGACCGCGACCGCCACCTCGCGTTCGCGCTCGCTCAGCCGCGACAGCAGCTCTCGCGCCCTGTCCCTGCGGCTGCCCGCGCCGCCCTCGGCCACGTGGGAGATGAGCTGCCTGGTGACGGCGGGCGACAGGATCGGCTCCCCCGCCGCGACCTTGCGGATCGCGGCGACCAGGTCGGTGGGCGGGATGTCCTTCAGCAGGAACCCGGCCGCGCCCGCCCGCAGGGCCCGCAGCACCTGGGCGTCGGCGTGGAAGGTGGTCAGCACCACGACCTCGGGCGAGCCGGTCGTCGCGCGCAGCGCCTCGGTCGCCGCCAGGCCGTCGACGCGCGGCATGCGGATGTCCATGAGCACCAGGTCCGGCCGGTGCAGGGCGACCAGTTTCGGCACCTGGTCGCCGTCGGCGGCCTCCCCCACCACCTCGATGTCGTCGGTGCCGCCGAGGATCATCGACAGCCCCGCCCTGACGAGCGCGTCGTCGTCGACGAGCAGCACGCGGATCTTCACTTCTGCCACGGCAACCATGCTTCCAGAACGAAATCACCCTCAGGGGTACGGCGGTGCTCCAGCCGTCCGCCCGCCAGTTCGGCCCGCTCGGCCAGCCCGATCAGCCCCGTGCCAGTGCCGGGGATGCTGGACGGCCAGCCGGTCTTGTTGCGCACCGTGATGGTCAGCCCCTCTTGCGGCCCGCCCATGACCTCCGCCCGCACGGGAGCGCCCGGGGCGTGCTTACGGGCGTTGGTGAGCGCCTCCTGGACGATCCGGTAGGCGTTACGGCCGAGGCTCTCCGGCGCCTGACCGGCCGCGAGCCGGAGCGTCACCTCCATGCCCGCCTCCCTCGACTCCTCGACCAGGCCCGGCAGGTCGGCCAGCGTAGGCTGCGGACGCTCGGGCCGGAGCTCGCCCTGCTCGCCCGGCTGGCGCAGCACGCCGATCACCTCGCGCAGATCCTGCAGCGCCTGGTGGGCGCTCTCCCTGATCGCCCCCGCCGCCTTGGCGATCTGCTCGGGCGGCGCGTCGGGCCGGAACTCCAGCGCGCCCGCGTGGAGGCTGAGGATGGAGATCCGGTGGGCGAGCACGTCGTGCATCTCGCGGGCGATGCGCTCGCGTTCGAGCCGCCTGGCCTCGCGCCCCGCCACCGTGGCCTGCTCCCTGAGTGAGTAGACCAGCTGGCGCCTCGACCTGACCACGATCCCCCAGCCGAACACCGCCAGCACGATCATGAGCCCGAAGCCCGCCGTCCACAGGGGACCGAGCGCGGCGTCCGGACGCCACCAGGCAAACGGCAGAACCGTGACCAGGTTGAGCCCGAAGAGGATGCCGGAGATCTTGAAGGGGCGGTGCACGGCGACCGTGAACAACGCCACCGCCGCCGCCCCGCCCACCATGACGAAGAAGGCCGACAGTACCGCCGTCACGACCGCGAGCGTGACCGGCCACCGGCGGCGCAGCCACACCGACGCGCAGGCGAGCGCGCCGAGCACCTGCTCGCCGATCCGCAACGGCCTGGCCAGGTTGTCCAGGTCGGGCAGCGTCAGCACCGCCAGCCCGCACGCGATCAGGAAGGCGAGGATGTCGACGATCCAGTCGCGCGTCGAGCGGCGCACCGGCCGTCCCTCGTCGGGATCGCCGAGCAGGACCGAGGGCAGCAGCCACCGGTACTCCACGTTCATGGTGTCCCACGTTATGGCCTTGCTTCGGCCCGGCGACAGCGACCAAAGTCGATGCCGTCGCCGACCTCCGGCCGACGCCCGCGCCCCTGCCCTGGCCCGAGGCTTGACCGCATGAAGGCAATCCTCGACGTGGTCGGAACCGTGCTCCTCATCCAGGGCGTCGGCGGCGTGGTCAACACCGTCCTCGGCTGGTGGGGCTGGGCGCACGACTTCCTGCTCATCAACCGCCTGGCGTTCCTCGACGGTTATGAGGTCTTCGCCGGAATCGGGCTCGGCGTCCTCGGTTTCGCGCTACTGGCCGCGGCCGACTCCATGCAGAAGAAGACGACGAGCTGACCCATGGCCGAGCTCACCCTGCGCCCACCCCGCAACCTCGCCGACCCGCGCACCGTCTCCTGGTGGACCGTCCAGGCGTTCATGCTCGCGCTGCCGCTGGTGGCCGCCATCGGCGTGGCCTACTGGTTCTTCACGCCGCGCCCCGCCTTGCTCGGCGCGGCAGCCGTGGCCGTCTCGCTGGCCTGCCTACTGCTGGCCACCTTCGCGCCGCGTGCCTACTACCGGGTCCAGCGGTGGGAGATCACCGACGAGGCCGTCTACGTCCGCACCGGCTGGATCACCCACACCTGGCGGGTGGCGCCGATGTCGCGCGTCCAGACCGTCGACACCGCGCGCGGCCCCGTGCAGCGGCTGTTCGGGCTCGCCGACGTCACGGTGACGACCGCGTCGGCCGCGGGCGCGATCACGATCGAGGGGCTCGACCACGAGCTCGCCGCGGAGCTGGCCGCCAGGCTCACCGCAGTCACCCAGGCCACGCAGGGAGACGCCACATGACCACCGGCATCGAGACGGCTGTGGCGTGGAGCACGCTCCACCGCAGGATCCCGCTGGCCACCGCGGCCATGTCGCTGACGGTCGCCGTGCCCGCGGCGTTCGCCGTGACCCGGTTCCTGCTCGGCGAGGACCTGGCCCGCGAGCTGGTCGTCGGCTGCGCCGCGGGCGTCGTCGTCCTGGTGCTGGTCGCCGGCTACGTCTACGGCGTGGCCCGCCTGCGCACCACCCGCTTCAGGCTCACCACCGATCGGCTGGAACTGCACACGGGGGTCGTGGTGCGCCAGCAGCGTTCGATCCCCCGTGACCGCGTGCGCAGCGTCGACGTCAAAGCCGATGTCGTACGGCGTGCGCTGGGCCTGGCAGTCGTCAAGGTGGGCACCGGCGAGCACACCACGGGAGAGCACGCCGAGCTCACCCTGAACGCGATAGCCGCCACCGAGGCCGAGACGTTGCGCCGCACCCTCCTGACGGGGGCGGGCGCGGCGGCGTCCGGCCAAACCGTCGCGCCCCGCCAAGCCACCGTGGCCTCCGCATCGCCCGACCAGGCCGCCGTGCCCGCTGTCAGGCCGGGCGCCGGGGGCGAGGAGGGTGGGCAGGTCGTGGCCGCCCTGCGGTGGAGCTGGATCCGCTACGCGCCGCTGTCGATCTGGGTGTTCGTCGGCGGCGGGATCGCCATCGGCGCGATCAAGAAGGTGCTCGACGTGGTCGGCATCGACCTGTTCAGCACCTCGGCCGCCAAGGCCGCGTGGGAGTGGCTGACCGGCAACCCCTGGGTCGCGGTGCCGATCGTGGTGGCGGTCAGCCTGCTGGTGGGACTCGTCGGGGCGGTGGGCCTGTTCGCCGAATCATGGGGCAACTACCGCCTCGACCAGGAGGCCAGGACGCTGCGGGTGCGCAGGGGGCTGCTCACCACGCGCTCGCTCACCCTGGAGAAGCGCAGGCTCCGCGGGGTGGCGGTGGCCGAGCCGCTGCTGCTGCGGCTGGGCGGGGGCGCCAAGGTCAGGGTGGTCGCGGTCGGGCTGCGCAAGGCGGAGGGGCAGGAGAGCGAGGAGGTTTCGGCGCTGACGCCGCCCGTCCCCCGCGCGGAGGCCTTCCGCGTCGCCTCCCACGTCCTGCACGCCGCACCGGCCCCGGCGGGACGGGATCCGCACGCCGCACCGGCCGCCGGGCGGGAGGCTGTCCCGCACGCCGTATCCACCCCGGGCGGATGGGATCTGCACGCCGTACCGCCCCCGGGTGGATGGGATCCGCACGCCGTACCGCCCCCGGGCGGGTGGGATCCGCACGCCGTACCGGTCGCCGGGCGGGAGGCTGTCCCGCACGTCCCGGGCCCGGGCGGGTGGGCGAGTGTCGGGTGGGGCGAGCTGGAGCCGCACCCGAGAGCCGCGAAGGGGCGGCGCACCCGTCAGGCGCTCGTCACGGTGGTGGTGCTCGCCGCGGCCATGGGCGTCACCGAGTGGCTGACCGGCTGGATCCCGGTCGCCGCGTGGGCACTGCCTGTCCTCGCCGTGCCGGTCGCGCTGGCCCTGGCCGCCGACGCCTACCGAGGGCTCGGACACCGGCTCACCGGTGGACACCTGCTCACCCGAGCGGGTTCGGCGGGACGCACCACTGTCGCGCTCGACACCGGCGGCATCGTCGGCTGGCGGATCAGGCAGTCCTTCTTCCAACGCCGCCTCGGCCTCATCACCGTGGCCGCCACGACCGCCGCGGGCGACGGCCACTACGACGTGCTCGACGTGGGCACCACCGAGGGGCTCGACCTGGCGGCCCGCGCCGTACCAGGACTGCTCGGGCCCTTCCTCGTCGAAAGCGCCCCCTGACCGCCTCGGCGGGGAGGAGCGCGGGTGGCGGATCCGCCATCCCCGCCCAGCCCCGCCGACGCGTCAGTCGTTCTTCAGCCCCGCCTTGGCGAGGGAGGCGAGGATCTCCCTGGCGACCGTCATGGCACCGTCACGAGCCTCCTTCTCGCCCAGCACCTTGACCTTGGGCGAGTTGGTCGGCTCGTCGGCGCCGAGATCGGATCCGGCGTAGGAGGCCTGGATGACCGTGGGACCCAACCTGACCACGACGTCGGCGCTGCCGTTGAACACGGTGTTCTTCTTGTCGACCCGGTATTGGACGTAGGCGGCGTCGCCGAGCCCCTTCAGCTCCTCGATCTTGCCCCAGGTGACGCCGCCGATCCCGCTGCTCTCCGAGAACCTGGCGCCGCCGAGTTTGGTGGAGTAGTTGCTCAGCGCGGCGGTCGGGTCGCCGGCGCCCGCGCGGTTGCTGAACACCTGGATGGTGAGGAGCACGCTGCGGATCCTGCGCCTGCCCTCGCCGGCGGGGACGTTCAGGTTGAGCCAGCGGCACTCGGTCTCCTTCATGCCCGCGGCGCCGTTGGCCCTGGCGCGCTCGGTGGCGCCAGGCACCAGCTTGATCATCGCCGGTGTCATCCGCTTGCACGCAGGGGGCAGCTGGGCCATCACCGTGGGCGAGGACGACGGCGTCGGCGCGGGAGTCGGGGCGGCGGTCGGGGTCGCGGACGGCGACGGGCTGGGCTCGGCATGGGCGAGCTGGCCGGGGTGCGCCTTCTTCCACTCCGCCGCCGACTTGGCCAGGTGGGTCAGCAGGAGGCCGACCTCGCGCAGCGCGTTCTCCTCGCTGATCGACTGGGTGCCCTCGTTCGAGAGCATCTTGGCGTCCTTGCGCTGCTGGCTCGCCTGGTAGCGAACCTCGATGACCAGGTCGTCGACGCGGACGCGGCCCTCGCCGAAGGAGTACCAGAGCAGCTTGTCACGCCGCCACGTGTACTGGCCGAAGGCGGCGCCGTCACCCACCCCCGCGTAGTCCCTGACGGGCGAGTTGTAGTTCTTCTCGCCAGGCTCGTCGGGCTTGTCCTGGTTCTTCGCCTTGTAGTTGAAGAAGCCCCGCTCCGACTCGAACGACTGCTGCGCCTCGGCCCTGCCGGTGCTCGGCCCATCGGGCTTGTGCTGGGCGATGGAGACCTTGATCTCGCGGCTGCGCCAGAACTCGCCGTGAGAGATGCGGCGGTTGCTCCAGTCGCAGTAGGAGTAGACGGCGTAGTCTGCCTCCCTCGACCGCTTGTCCACGGTCGCCGCCGGCACCAGGCGCTCGGCCTCCGCGGCGGGAAGCATGGCGCAGACGTCCATCACCGGCCTGGTCGGGGACGGGGTGGCGGACTGGCTGGTCGCGGGTGAGGCCGCGTCACCCGAGGTGGTCTTGGCGGGCTTGCCGTACAGGAGGAACGCGCCCGCGCCACCGGCGATCAGCACGACCGCGGCCCCTGCCGCCACCGTCGGCAGCACCCATGAGCGACGCTTCGGCGGCTGGGGCGGCGGCGACGGCATGGTCGGCACCTGCTGGAACTGATGGGACTGCCAGTCCGGCGCGCGGTATGGGTTGGTGGGCGGGGGATCGTCCTGATTCCAAGACATGGGCATGGATGCTATCCGCTGGGCTTGCAATTGACTTGCACTGGTCACGGCCGAAGCGATGATGTGACCTGGCGCGCCGCCTCCTCCGCCACCCGCTGCCGCCGGCCGTCGACCCCCTTCACGTCATGGACGTTGTAGACGATCTCCGCAGTGAGGTTGCTGTCGCGCAGGGCCACGCGATACCACGCCTGGCCCGAGTCGTCCCCGCCCATCTGGTAGGTCTCGTAGGAGTCCTGGGCGAAGGCCGCCTCGCCCACGCCCCGGAGGTCTCTGATCTTGTAGGTGGTCTTCCTGAAGGCCGTGCCGTCGGACGCGGCGGCGGCCGTCCGGTCGTTGTCGAACACCAGCGCGGCGACCTGCGGCCCGTCATGGCCGCCCTGCGGCCCGTGTACGGCCAGCCGCACGCTGATCGAAAGCTCGGCGCGCGATCCCTTCCATACCTTCCAGGCGCATTCGCCCGGCATCGGCGCCTGCCTGTCCACCTTGCCGCCGCCCAGCAGGGCCTTGGCCTGGGCGTCGCCGAGCAGCGCGCAGGCGTCAGGCACGTCGGCGAACCTGCCCTGCTCCCCCGCGCCTGGCACGGCGAAGGCGTAGGTCACCCCGCCCACGACGGCCACCGCCGCGAGCGCCAGCGCCGCGGGCAGTTTCCATCTGCGGCGCGGCCGGTAGGCGACGGGCGCGGTGTTGACCGAGGCGGTCAGCCGTTCGCGCGCCTCACGCGGCTGCGGGCGCCGTTCGGGCTGCTTGGCCAGCAGGTCGAGGATCAGCCTGCCCAGTTCGCGACCGGCCCGCTCGGGCGGCGGCGGGTCGTGCAGCAGCACGGCGGCGGCCACCGCCGCCTGCATCTCCCTGTGGAACGGCGGGCGGCCCTCGACCGCGGTGTAGAGGCTCGCGCCCAGCGAGAACAGGTCGGAGGGGGGACCGGCGGGCAGGCCGTTCAGGCGCTCGGGAGGCATGTAGCCGGGCGATCCGCCGCCGCCGACGCCGCCGACGGGCGCGGCCACGCCGAAGTCGGTGAGCATGGCGGTGCCGTCGGCGTCGAGCAGGATGTTGGCGGGCTTGACGTCCTGGTGGAGGATGCCGTGCGCGTGCGCGACCTCCAGGGCCGACAGCACCTGCAGGCCGATGCGGGCCACGATGTGCGGCGGCAGCGGCCCGCTCTCTTTGATGATCTTGTCGAGGGAGCGGCCCGTGGCCAGGTCCATGATGATCCAGGGCAGCCCCTGGTCGAGCACCACGTCGTGGACCATGACGATCGACGGGTCGCGCAGCCTGCCCGCCGACCTCGCCTCGTGGATGGCCTGCTCGACGAAGGCCGCCCGGCTCGCCGCGTCGAGGTGGTCGGGGATGCGGACCTGCTTGACGGCGACGTCGCGGCCGAGCCGTTCGTCGCGGGCGTGCCACACGGTGCCCGCGCCGCCCTCGCCGAGCCGTTCGACCAGCCGGTAGCGCCCGGCGAGCACGTACTCCACGTCGCTAGCCCCCGTCCCGCAGCGCCTGCGCGCTCTGCCGGGCGACGGTCAGCGCGCTCTGCCTGACCTGGTCGTCGGTGGGCCTGCTGGCCAGCGTGGTGAACTCCACCTGGACCACCAGGTTGGCCACGCGATACATGACGACGGCGGTGTGGACCCTGCCCTGGGCGCTCAGCTCGTAGGCGTAGCCCTCCTCACCCACGCCCTGCAGGGGCCGCGTCTTGCCGATCTGGGCGGTGAACGGCCCCTTCGCGCCGATCTCCTTCCACGACCACTGCAACTGCGGGTACCTGCCGATCCACGCCCGCTGGCTCTGCATCAGCCTGCGCGCCGAGTCCGTCGTCATCGACCACGGCTGCGGAGTGTCGGAGTCGCGCTGCGCGGTCAGCGAGACGCCCCTGCCGCTGACGGTCCACTGGCAGACCACGCCGAGCCTGTCGTCGCTCTCGGCGACGCTCTGCCCGCCCTTGGGCGGCTGGCCCGTGCCGAGCACCTCACCCACCTGGGAGGGCGTCAGCAGCCCGCACATGTCGACGGGCAGCGTGAAAGCGGTGGGCGTGGCCGTACCGCCCCTCCAGAACAGCAGGGCCGCGGTGATCGCGCCCGCGACGGCCACGGCGCCCGCGGGAACCAGCCACACCAGCCGCCTGCGCCGCCGCTTCGCGACCCGGCCGGGGACGGTCAGGTCCTGGACGGCCAGCGGCGGGGCGGCCTGGCCCGCGGCGACCTGGCGCAGAGCGTGCACCGTGCTCCACGGGTCGGGGCGAGCGGCCGGGTGCCTGGCCATCATCGCGCTCAGCACGGGCGCCAGCGGGCCGGAGCGCTGAGCCGGCCTGGGCGGCATGGTGAGCGTCGCCTTGATGCGCTCCATCGCCGTGCCCTCGTAGGCGGAGACGCCCTCGGCCGCGGCGAACAGCGTCGCGCCCAGCGACCACAGGTCGCTCGGCGGCCCGCCCGGCTCGCCCTCCAGCCGCTCGGGCGCGATGAACCCCGGCGAGCCGATCATCAGGCCCGCCTGGGTGAGCGGCGCCTCCCCCTCCTGCCGGGCGATGCCGAAGTCGGTCAGCACGACCCTGCCGCTGTCGGTGAGGAAGATGTTGCCCGGCTTGACGTCGCGGTGCTGCAGGCCGCGCGAGTGGGCGGCGGTCAGCGCCTCCAGCACGTCGGCGCCGATCCTGGCGACCGTCGCGGTGGGCATCGGGCCGTCCTGCGCGATGGCGTCGCCGAGGGTACGGCCGCGCAGCAGCTCCATGATCAGCCATGGCCTGCCGTACTCGACGATGACGTCGTGGAGCGCGACAATCCCGGGGTGGCGCAGCTGTGCGGTGGCCTGCGCCTCGCGCACCGCCCTCGCGACCGCCTCTGACCTGTCCTGCTCGCCGAGGCCTTCGGGCAGCGTGAGCTCCTTGACCGCCACCTCGCGGTCAAGCATCTCATCTCTGGCCAGCCAGACCTTGCCCATTCCGCCGCTGCCCAGCGGCCTGATCAGGGTGTAGCGGCCGGCGAGTCGTCCCCCGGACATAAAGGGGAGAGTAACGAATAATCTCCCCTGATGAGGCCCGCCGGTCCGTCCGGTGATCCCTGGGCCGCCCGGATAACTGTCGGTGCGCGTGTCTATGGTCTTGGACGTGGACGCGGTTCAAGGCACTCTCGACGAGCTCGGCACCCCGCTGAGCCAGGTCACCTTCGTCGTATTCGACCTGGAGACCACCGGCGGCTCGGCGCACGAGCACGCGATCACCGAGATCGGCGCGGTCAAGGTGCGCGCGGGCGAGGTGATCGGCGAGTTCGCCACCCTCGTCGACCCCGGTGGGCCGATCCCGCCGTTCATCTCCGTGCTGACCGGCATCACCGACTCGATGGTGATGGCCGCCCCGCGGCTCGAGTCGGTGCTGCCGAGCTTTCTCGAGTTCATCGCCGGTGCGACGCTGGTCGCCCACAACGCCGCCTTCGACACCGGCTTCATCAAGGCCGCCTGCGCCGCGCAGGGCTATCCGCCGCCCGCCAACCCCGTCGTCGACACCGTCGACCTGGCTCGCAGGGTGCTGACCCGCGACGAGATCCCCAACGCCAAGCTCTCCACGCTCGCCAGGTTCTTCCACAGCCCCGTCGAGCCGTGCCACCGGGCCCTGCAGGACGCCAGGGCGACCGTCGACGTGCTCCACGGCCTGATCGCCCGCGCGGGCTCCTTCCAGGTGCACACGCTCGAAGAGCTCAAGTCGTTCGTCCGCGCCCCCACGCCCGAGCAGCAGCGCAAGCGCCACCTCGCCGAGACGGTGCCCCATGCCCCAGGCGTCTACCTTTTCGAAGACGTCCGCGGCGAGGTCCTCTACATCGGCAAGTCCACCAACCTGCGCAACCGCGTCCGCTCCTACTTCACCGCCAGCGAGACCAGGCCGCGCATCCGCGAGATGATCGGCATCGCCGAGCGGGTCCGCCACATCGTCTGCGCCACCCCGCTGGAGGCCGAGGTCAGGGAGCTGCGCCTGATCGGCGGCAGCAAACCCCGCTACAACCGCAGGTCCCGCTTCCCTGAGAAGGTCGTCTGGCTCAAGCTGACCGACGAGGCCTTCCCGCGCCTGTCGATCGTCCGCGAGCTCAAGGACGACGGCGCCGCCTACCTCGGCCCCTTCACCAGCGCCAAGGCCGCCGACGACGCCCGCACCGCGCTCCACGAGGCCGTGCCGCTACGCCAGTGCACCGAGCGGCTCACTGCCAAGACGTGGCGGCCCGCCTGCGTGCTGCACGAGATGGGCCGGTGCGGCGCCCCCTGCGAGGGCAAGGAGACGCCCGCCGACTACTCCCTCCACGTCGACAGCGCGCGCAGGGCCATGGCCACCGATGTCTCCCTCGTCTTCACCACCCTGGAGGCCCGCATGGAGCGGCTGTCGGTCGAGCAGCGCTACGAGGAGGCCTCGGTCGACCGCGACCGGCTCGCCTCCTACGTCCGCACCGCCGCCCGCATGCAGCGGCTGACCTCCCTGACCCGCATCCCGCAGATGGTCGCCGCCAGCCCGGCCTTCGACGGCGGCTGGGACATCCACGTCATCCGGTACGGCAGGCTCACCGCCGCGGGGCACATGCCGCGCGGCGCCCACCCCACCCCGTTCGTCGAGGCGCTCGTCGCCACCGCCGAGGTCGTCGCCCCCGGGCCGGGGCCCATCCACGCCGCCAGCGCCGAGGAGAGCGAATGCATCCTGCGGTGGCTGGAGTCGCCGGGGGTGCGCCTGGTCGAGGTCGACGGCGACTGGGCGCTGCCCGCCCACGGCGCCGCCCGCCACAATTCCCGCATCGAGCTGGCCTACCAGCGGCTCGACCACCGCAGCAGGCGTGAGGGGCGGCCATTGCGGTGACCCGATACAGTTGGGTCATGGTCACGGCAATCGTTCACATCAACGCCGAGGTGGACCGGATCCCGGAGATCGCGCAGACGATCGCCGAGATCGACGGCGTCAGCGAGGTCTACTCGATCACCGGCGAATACGACCTGATGGCCATGGTGCGCGTCGCCGCCTACGAGGAGATCGCCGAGGTGATCCCCGGGCGGATCAACAAGGTGCCCGGCGTTCTCGACACCTCGACGCACATCGCGTTCCGCACGTACTCCAAGCACGACCTCGACGCCGCCTTCTCCATCGGCCTCACCGAGTCCGACTAACCCGGCCACCACGAGTCCACGCTGAGTATTGACCGCTGGTGGCCGTCCGCGCGTCTGTACGGGCCGACGCCGCTTTGCCGTCCATCGAGTCCGTACGGCAAGCCCAGTCAAGGCCACCGCAGGCGCGTGGCCGGGGCCTGTCCATCACGCCGCTCCAGCAGGACTCCGGCTGGCCACCGTCACGTCGCCCGTAAAACCCAGTCCGTTACCCAGGCCCGCAACGCCCGCTCGCTGACGCATATCCCCGGCCAGCCACCGTCGCGTCGTCCCTGAAACGCGGTCCGTTGGCCGCCCCCGCCACGCACGCTCGGTGACGCGTATCCCTGGACAGGCGCCAGCCACGTGCCGAGGGTGGCGCATGACCCGGCCAGCCGTACAGACCGACCTTACGCGCGCAAGGGACCACGCGGCCTGCCGTACAGACCGACACCACGCGCGCCAGAGACCACGCCCGGTATACGACCTCCACGCGCGCCAGAGAGCACGCGCCCACAGGCCCACAAAAAGAGCCCCAGGCACGCCGCTAGAGACGCCGCCGGAGACAGGGAAACGCCCCGGCTCGGACGGATAGTGTCCGGGTCGGGGCGTTTCGCTGTGGTGCGCCTAGTGCGTCAGGGTGTGGTCGTCGCCGGGGGTGATCTCGGCGTGCTCGTCGCCGTGACCATGGCCGTGACCGTCGTCCAGCGGGATCTTCTCCCCGCCGTACGCCTTCGACATGCGACCGCGCAGCTTGCCGATCGGGCCGCGCATCCCCTTCGGCGGGATGCCGTCGGTGTCGGCGTCGACGTCGACCTGCTGGATGGCTTCCTTGCCGCGCATGTGGGCCTCGATGTCCTCCGCCGGAGGCGTGTGGATCTCGATGAACTCACCGTGCGGCAGCCGCTTGATGACGCCCGACTCCACGCCGTGCCCGATGATCGCGGCGTCGGCACGCTGCAGACCCAGGCAGATGCGGTAGGTGACGATGTAGGCGATCACCGGGGCGACGATCACCGCGACGCGGCCGATGTAGGTCGTCCAGTTCAGGCTGATCTGGAAGTTGGCCGACAGTTCGTCGTTGGCGCCAAGCAGCCACAGCACGCCGTAGAACGTGATGGCCGCCATGCCGATCGAGGTGCGGTGCGGGTTGTTGCGGGGACGCTCGGCGATGTGGTGCTCGCGCTTGTCGCCGGTGATCCACCGCTCCATGAACGGGTACAGCGCCAGGCCGGTCATCACGATGCCCATGGGCACCAGCGCCGGGATGATCACGCTCAGCGGCAGCGTGCCGAACTCGCTGGCCCCGAAGATGTTGATCTCCCATGGCGGCATCAACCGCAGGGAGCCTTCGAGGAAGCCCATGTAGAAGTCGGGCTGCGAACCGGCGGAGATGTCGGCGGGAGTGTAGGGACCGAACGCCCAGATCGGGTTGATCTGCGCGAAGGTCGCCAGGCCCGCCACCACCGCGAAGGTGAACAGGAAATAAGCACCGGCCTTGAGCATGAACGCCGGGTAGAACGGCGCGCCGACCACGTTGTGGTTGTCGCGGCCCTTGCCGGGCATCTGCGTGTGCTTCTGCACCCACATCAGCACCATGTGGGCCGAGATCAGCGCCAGCAGGATGCCGGGGATCAGCAGGATGTGCAGCGAGTAGAACCGGGAGATGACATCCTCACCCGGGTACTCCCCGCCGAACAGGAAGAACGTGATGTACGTGCCGACCAGCGGCAGCGAGATCGCCACGCCCTCGGTGATCCGCAGACCGGCGCCGGACAGCAGGTCGTCGGGCAGCGAGTAGCCGGTCAGGCCCTCGGCCAGCGCCAGCGTCAGCAGCAGGACACCGATCAGCCAGTTGAGCTCGCGCGGCTTGCGGTATGCACCCGTGAAGAACACGCGGAGCATGTGCACCATCATGCCGGCGACGAACAGCAGGGCGGCCCAGTGGTGGATCTGCCGCATGAGCAGACCGCCGCGGACCTCGAAGCTGATCTCCAGCGCGGAGGCGTAGGCCTCCGACATCACGACGCCCTTGAGCGGCTCGTAGGAGCCGTCGTAGACGACGTGCATCATGCTGGGCTTGAAGAAGAACGTCAGGAACGTGCCGCTCAGCAGCAGGATGACGAACGAGTAGAGCGCGATCTCGCCCAGCAGGAACGACCAGTGGTCGGGGAAGACCTTGCGCAGGTTGCGCTTGAGGAAGGTGCCCGCGCCGATCCGGTCGTCGAGGTAGCTCGACGTGCCGCTGATGGGCTTGGGAACCGTCTTCAGGTCGCTCATGCGTGGCCTCCCTCGGAGCGGACCTTCGCCTCGGCGTCGCCGCGCTCCCAGAAGCTGGGGCCGACGGGCACCGCGAAGTCACCCTTGGCGATGAGGTAGCCCTGCTCGTCGACCGCGATGGGCAGCTGCGGCAGCGGCCTGGCGGCCGGGCCGAAGACGACCTTGGCGCCGTCGGCGGCGTCGAACGTCGACTGGTGGCAGGGGCACAGGATGTGGTGCGTGGTCTGCTCGTACAGGGCCGCGGGGCAGCCGACGTGCGTGCAGATCTTGGAGTAGGCGACGATGCCGTCGTGGGTCCAGTTCAGGTTCGTGCCCGACTTGATCTCGTCAGGGCGGAACTTGATCAGGATCAGCGTGGCCTTCGCCAGGGCGTTGAGGTCGTGCTCGTAGCCCTCGGGAACCACCGAGAGGATGCCGCCGGGCGAGTTGAAGTCGGCGGCGCGGATCGGCTGACCCGTGCCCTCGACGACGAGCTTGAGCGGCTTGCCCTCCTTGGTCTTCTCCCCCCACACCGTGTGGCGGAGCTCCTTGTGGAAGGCGGAGGCGGGCATCTTGGAGTTGTCGAGGTCACGCAGCAGCACCAGCGGGATCAGCCCCAGCGGGGCCGAGGCCAGCAGCAGCGTACGGCGCAGCAGCGGCCGCTTGACGAAGCCGCTCTCCTTGGCGCCCTGCAGGAACGTCTCGGCGACGTAGCCCCTGGTGTCGCTGTCGGAGGCCATCGCGTGGCGCTCCTGGACCAGCGTGTACTTCGGCATGACCTGGCGGACCCATACCACGATGCCCACCGCGAGGCCGAGCAGCGCCACCGTCAGCGGCGCGCCGAGCGCGAGGTTGGAGATCGCCGTGCTGTCGACGTCGCCCACCTGGAAGACCACGTAGTTGACGATGAACACGATGGCCGCGATGAAGGTGACCGTGAAGCAGAGCGCCACGATCTTCTCACCCTTGCGGGCCTTGGCCTCGTCGGGGTAGTAGACGCCGGGAACCTCCACGTCCTCCGGCTTCTGCTCCGCGGGGATCAGCGTCTTGCCGTGCGGAGGGGTCCCGATGACGCGCTTGGGGACGCGCTCGTCGGGCTGCTCGATCTCATGTCCGTTGTCTGTCATGACGCCTGTCGCTTCTTAGCGGTGATCCAGATGGCGGCAAGTACGAGGGCGCTGATGCCCACGAGCCACGCCACGAGGCCCTCGGTGACCGGGCCGATGCGGCCAAGACCGAAGCCTCCGGGGTCCTTCTGCTCGCGCACATCGACGATGTACGCGATCATGTCGCGCTTCTCCTTGGGCGTGATCGTGGAGTCGTTGAAGACCGGCATCGCCTGCGGGCCGGTGGCCATCGCCTCGTAGATCTGCTTCGGCGTCGCCAGGTTCAGGTTCGGCGCGTACTTGCCCTGGGTGAGGGCGCCGCCGGCACCGGTCCAGTTGTGGCACTGGATGCAGTTGGCGCGGAAGAGCTCACCACCCCTGGCCACGTCGCCCTGTGCGGGGTCGACCGCGTTCTTGTCGGGGATGACCGGCCCGCCGCCGAGCGACTGCACGTAGGCGGACAGCTGGCGGGTGGTGTCCTCGTTGACCCACGTGGGGGTGGGCTTGCGCGGTGCCTGGGCGCCAGGGTTGGCGGCGGGCATACGGCCGCTGCTCACCTGGAAGTCGACCGCCGCCGCGCCCACGCCGACGAGCGTGGGCCCGGTGGACGTGCCCTCGGCGTTGAGGCCGTGGCAGCTCGAGCAGTGCGCTTCGAAGAGCTTCTTGCCTTCAGCGACGTCGTCGGCCTTGCCGGACGCCAGGGCGGCGTCAGCCGGCCTGCTGGCCGGCGTGATGAGGGTGTACACCCCCCCGACCAGCGCCAACGCGAAAAGCAGGACGGCGTATCTCGCGAGCGGATGCCGCCGCCGAGCGGTGATCCTAGTCACAGAGATCCCCGTTTCCTTACTGGATGATGTAGATGGTCGCGAAAAGGCCGATCCAGACAACGTCAACGAAGTGCCAGTAGTAGGACACGACGATCGCGCTGGTCGCCTGCTCATGTGTGAAGCGCTTCGCGGCGTACGTGCGTCCCAGCATGAACAGGAACGCGATCAGTCCACCGGTCACGTGCAGGCCGTGGAAGCCTGTGGTCAGGTAGAACACCGAGGTGTACGGGTTCGCGGAGAGCGTCGCACCCTCGTGGGCGAGCTGCATGTACTCGTAGATCTGGCCGCCGACGAAGACGGCGCCCATGAGGAAGCTGACGAGGTACCAGAAGCGGAGCTTGCCGACCTGACCCTTTTCCGCGGCCCACACGCCAAGCTGACACGTCACACTCGACAGGACCAGGATGATCGTGTTGACCGTAGAGAACGGAACATTCAGCTCTGCCTCGGGCCAGGGCTTGCCCTCGCCGAGACTCACTGACCGGATGGTGAAGTACATCGCGAACAGCGCCGCGAAGAACATGAGCTCAGAGGACAGCCACACGATCGTCCCCACGCTGACCAGATTTGGCCGGCGGGACGCGTGAGCCGTCGTCGTCGTAATTGCGGATGCTGTCGCCACGGGCAGCATTATTGCGGCTCTGGTGGTCGGGTCGCCGCACGACCCCCCGTTAGCGGCCCCGGACACGCCCACAGCCTGGGAGAATTAGTACAAAACGCCCGCCGACCACGGCGGCCTGGGTTTCCGCGTGAAGGCACCGGTACGATCCCAGGTGACCATACTGCTACCACTGATAGTGAGCTGTGACCGTGAGCACCGACGACACCATGAGGGTCCTCGTCTACAGCGACGATGCCAGGACCCGCGACCAGGTACGGCAGGCCATCGGGCGCCGTCCCGCAGCCGACGTCCCGCTGGTGGAGATCGTGGAGTGCGCCACCCAGCCCAAGGTCCTGCAGCTGCTCGACTCGGGCACGATCGACGTCGCCGTGCTCGACGGTGAGACCCAGCCCGCGGGTGGCATGGGCGTCAGCAAGCAGGCCAAGGACGAGGTCTACGACTGCCCGCCGATCCTGCTGCTGGTCGCGCGCAAGGACGACCGCTGGCTGGCCAACTGGTCGCGCGCCGACGCCGTCGTCCCGCAGCCGCTGGAGCCGATCGCCGTGGCCGACGCCGTCGCCACCCTCATGCGCCAGCGCTCCTCCACTCGACTCAACGCGAAGTAGGTTCGCCATGGACGCTCGCACCACCTGGCCCGCGCTGCTGTCGGCCCTCCTGTCGGGAGAGCATCTGACCGCCGACGAGACGGCGTGGGCGATGCGGGAGATCATGTCGGGCTCGGCCACCCCCGCGCAGATCGCCGGGTTCGCGGTGGCGCTGCGCGCCAAGGGCGAGACCGTCGCCGAGGTGACGGGCCTGGCGCGGACGATGCTTGACCTGGCCACCCCGCTGAAGGTGGAGGGGCCTGTCGTCGACATCGTCGGCACGGGAGGCGACCGCGCTCACACGGTCAACGTCTCGACGATGGCGGCGATCGTCGCCGCGGCGGCCGGAGTGCGCGTGGTCAAGCACGGCAACAGGGCAGCCTCCTCCTCCTGTGGTGCCGCGGACGTCCTTGAGTATCTCGGCATCAGGCTCGACCTGCCGCCCGAGTCGACCGCGCGGGTGGCGGCCGAGGCGGGCATCGCGTTCTGCTTCGCGCCCGTCTACCACCCCGCGCTGCGCTTCGCCGGGCCGCCGCGCAAGGAGCTGGGTGTCCCGACGGTCTTCAACTTCCTGGGCCCGCTGACCAACCCGGCCCGGCCCGCCGCGCAGGCCATCGGCGTCTACGACGCCCGCATGCTGCCCGTCCTGGCCGGGGTCTTCGCCGAGCGCGGCGTCTCCGCGCTGGTCTTCCGCGGCGACGACGGGCTCGACGAGCTGACCATCGCCACCACCTCGACGGTGTGGGTGGTGCGTGACGGTACGGCGACGCAGACCGTGTTCGACCCCGCGGTGCTGGGCATCCCGCGCGCGGAGGTCGGGGCGCTGCGCGGCGGCGACGTGGCCTTCAACGCGCAGGCGGTGCACGACCTGCTGCGCGGCAAGACCGGGCCGGTGCGCGACGCGGTGCTGCTCAACGCGGCGGCGGCGCTGGTGGCGGCCGACGGTCCCGGCGACGACCTCGACTCGGCGATGATCGACGGGTACGCGCGTGCCGTACAGGCGGTCGACTCCGGTCGCGCCGCGGCGACGCTCGACCGGTGGATCGAGGTCAGCCGCACCCTCAGCCCCGCCTGACCACCCGTCCCCACGCCGCTGGGCGGGGAGGCCTCCGCTCGGGGGTGGAGCGGAGGTCCTCCGCCAAGCGGATGCCGCACCACCGGCCCCGCGCCTACGCTCCGGGCCATGCCGCCTCTCCTGTCCTGGCTGGCCGCCGTGACCACGGCAGTCCTGTGCCCGGCCGTCCTCCTCTTGCTCCGCTCCCGCGCCCGCCTGACGGCCGAGCTCGCCGCCGAGCGGAGTGCGAGCGCGGCGACCGTACGGCGCGCCCTGTTCGTCCAGGAGCTGCACGAGGTCGTGGCGCATCGCGTGAGCGTCATGACGCTCGGCATCGGCGCGGGCAGGATGACCATGGGCAAGGACCCGGACAGGGCCGCCGGCACCCTGAGGGACGCCGAGGAGTCGGGCCGCCAGGCGCTCGCCGAGCTGCAGCGCATGCTGGCCGTCCTGAGCGCCTTCACCGGCGTCCCACCTTCGCGTGCGCCGCAGCCCCGCCTCGCCGACCTGCCCGACCTGCTCGACGAGGCCCGCGTGAGCGGCCTGCGGGTGGACCTCGTCCAGGACGGCTCACCCGCGCCAGTCGCCCCGGGGGTGGAGTTGTCCGCCTTTCGCATCGTCCAGGAGGCCCTCAGAGTCGCCGAGGGGGCGTCCTCGGCCACAGTGACCCTGAAGTGGCGACAGGGCTTCCTGGAGGTCCTGGTGAGCGCCGACGGCCCTTCCAGGCCCGCCGGTCAGCCGGTGCGCGAGCGGGCCGCCCTGGTCGGCGGCACGATCACGATCGAAGGAAGCGCGATCCACGCCCGGCTCCCGCTCCACTGAGTCGGCTCCGAAGGGGTCAGAGCGACTCGGTGTGGGACGCCTTCAGCGAGCTCCACTGGAGCCACTGCTTCCAGTTCTCCTGCCAGTGCCCCCACCCGTTGGTCGGCTCCAGCGGCCGCGGCGAGCCGGTGATGATGATCGGGTCGCCGATCAGCGTGTTCTTGATGAACCAGGCGGCGTTGGCCGGGCTGACGTTCACGCACCCGTGGCTCACGTTGGCGTAGCCCTGCGACCCGACCGACCACGGCGCGCTGTGCACGTACTCGCCCGAGCTGGAGATCCTGACGGTGTTGTAGACGGTCAGCTGGTAGTAGCCGGCCTGACCTGGTCCGATCCCCGGCGAGGTCATGACGGTCACCGGCTCCCTGGACATCGCCAGGTGGATGCCCGAGGTCGTGTAGTACTTCCAAACCCCGCCCTGGCCGGCGCTCATCGGCATGTTCCTGACGACCTTGCCGTCGCGCTTCACCTTGAGGTGGTGGTTCTGGGTGCTGCCTGAGGTGATCTGCGACCTGCCGATGGTGAAGTCGAGGGTGTAGTCGCGCTTGCCGTACATGCCGTCGCCGCCCGGCACCCCCTCCAGGCGCGCCTCCAGGCGGACCTTGGTGCGCGCGGGCCAGTAGACCTTCGGCCGGAAGTCCACGTGCCTGTCGTCGAACCAGTGCCAGGCCCCCTCGACCGGCTTGGAGGTCCTGACGGTGAGGTTGCGCTCGACGGACACGCGGTCGGTGATGTCCTTGTCGAAGGTGATCATGATGGGCATGCCGACGCCGACCGTCAGCCCCGTGTCGTACTTGTGCGGCAGCAACTGCTCGATGCTGTAGGTGCTCTTCGCCTTGACCGTGGTGAAGGTGCTGGTGGTCTTGGTGGTCTGGCCCGCGGGGTTGGCGGCGAGCGCGCTGACGGTGTACGTGGCGCCGGGGCGGGCGTAGCGCTTGCTGCGCCACTGCGTGCTGTCCGCGCTCAGCTCGCCGGCCAGGCCGCCGTCCGGGCCGGTGATGGTGACGTTCCTGAGCGTGCCGCCGCGCGCGGAGATCAGGACGGTCTGGTCCGTGGGCACGTTGCCCGCCTTGTCCGCGGGGACGATCGCCACGGTCGCGGGCGGGGGCAGCGCCGCGCTGGGCGAGGCGATCCCCACCGGTGTCCCCGCCGAACACGCTGTGAGTACGGCGAGGGCCAGAACTCCAGCCGAACCTTGAGTCATCCGCCCCACGGGTACACCTCTCTCCTCCGAACCCCTAACGTCCACTTACTACCCTCAGTGATCGTTTCGCCACATTCGGCAGGGAGTAAAAAACACCAAAAGCGGGCGCCCTCGGACAGGGCACCCGCTTCTGCGGTGGATGGGGTCAGTGAGAGAAGTTGCCCCGGTAGTACTGGAAGACGAACCCGACCATCGCCATGATCACCATGAACACACCGATCAGGAACATCCACAGGCCGATCACGAAGCCGACGAACGCGAACGCCGCCGCGAGGCAGACGAACAGCGGCCACCAGCTGCTCGGGCTGAAGAAGCCGATCTCACCGGCGCCGTCGCTGATCTCGCCCATCTTGTTGTCTTCGGGCTGGTCGCCGATGCGACGAGCCGTGAACATCAGGTAGTAGCCGATCATGAAGGCGAAGCCGACGGAGATGGCCATGGCCGTGGTGCCGACGGGCTCCCTGGACCAGAACCAGTAGACGACGTCCACGCCCGCGAAGAACAGTCCGCAGAGCAGGAACAGCCAACCCTGAACCTTCATCGGGCCTCAACCTCCTGCGGCTTGGCCGACACGTGCGGGTAGTGGAGGTCGAACGCGGGGCGCTCGGACCTGATGCGCGGCAGCGAGGTGAAGTTGTGCCGCGGCGGCGGGCAGGAGGTCGCCCACTCGAGCGAGCCGCAGTAGCCCCACGGGTCGTCGACGGTGACCTTGGGCGCGCTGCGCCAGGTCTGCCAGACGTTGTAGAAGAACGGCAGCATCGAGGCGCCGAGGATGAAGGCGCCCACCGACGAGATCATGTTCAGGTCGGTGAAGCCGTCGGCCGCGGCGTAGTCGGCGTAGCGGCGCGGGAAGCCCAGCATGCCCAGCCAGTGCTGCACCAGGAACGTGGTGTGGAAGCCGATGAACAGCGTCCAGAAGTGGATCTTGCCCATCGTGTCGTTGAGCATCTTGCCGGTGAACTTGGGCCACCAGAAGTAGAAGCCCGCGAACATCGCGAACACGACGGTGCCGAAGACCACGTAGTGGAAGTGGGCCACGACGAAGTAGCTGTCGCTGATCTGGAAGTCCAGCGGCGGCGAGGCCAGGATGACGCCGGTCAGACCACCGAGGAGGAAGGTGATCAGGAAGCCCACCGAGAACAGCATCGGCGACTCGAAGCTCAGATGGCCTCGCCACATCGTGCCGATCCAGTTGAAGAACTTCACGCCCGTCGGCACCGCGATGAGGAACGTCATGAACGAGAAGAACGGCAGCAGGACCTGGCCCGTGGCGAACATGTGGTGCGCCCACACCGTGATCGACAGACCGGCGATGGCGATGGTGGCGGCCACCAGGCCGATGTAGCCGAAGATCGGCTTACGGCTGAAGACCGGCAGCACCTCGGTCACGATGCCGAAGAACGGCAGCGCGATGATGTAGACCTCGGGGTGGCCGAAGAACCAGAACAGGTGCTGCCACAGCATCGCGCCACCGGTCTCGGGGGCGAAGATGTGGGTGCCGAGCTTGCGGTCGGCCTCCAGGGCCAGCAGCGCGGCGGCCAGCACCGGGAAGGCCATCAGCACGAGCATGCTGGTCAGCAGGACGTTCCAGGTGAAGATCGGCATCCGGAACATCGTCATGCCGGGCGCGCGCATGCAGATGATGGTGGTGATGAAGTTCACCGAGCCGAGGATCGTGCCCAGACCCGACAGGGCCAGACCCATGATCCACAGGTCGCCGCCCATGCCGGGCGAGCTGATCGCGTTCGACAGCGGGGTGTAGGCGAACCAGCCGAAGCTGGCCGCGCCGTTCGGGGTCAGGAAGCCGCTGACCGCGATGATGCTGCCGAACAGGTAGAGCCAGTAGCTGACCATGTTGAGGCGCGGGAACGCCACGTCAGGGGCGCCGATCTGCAGCGGCATCAGCTCGTTGGCGAAGCCGGCGAACAGCGGCGTCGCGAACATCAGCAGCATGATCGTGCCGTGCATGGTGAACAGCTGGTTGAACTGCTCGTTCGTGGTGACCTGCAGCCCCGGCTGGGCCAGCTCGGCACGCATGATCAGCGCCATGACGCCGCCGATCAGGAAGAACACGAACGACGTGATCAGGTAGAGGTGTCCGATGACCTTGTGGTCGGTGGAGGACAGCCACTTGGCGATGACCAGGCCCTTACGGGTCGGCTGCGCGATGATCGAGGGGGTTTGGATGGCGGTCACTGGGTTCTCCCAGCCTGGGTCGTCATGTACTGGTCGAACTCAGCCTGCGAAACGAGCTTGACCTTGAAGAGCATGCGGCTGTGGTCGACGCCGCACAGCTCGGCGCAGCGGCCCGCGTAGACGCCCGGCTTGTTCAGCGTGGTGATCTCGAACTTGTTCTTCTCGCCGGAGATGCCGGGGATCACGTCGCGCTTGAACATGAAGGCGGGGACCCAGAACGAGTGGATCACGTCGTCGGCGTCGAGCTTGAACAGCACCTTCTTGTTCACCGGCAGCACCAGCTCGGGCGACTGCGCGGCCCGGTAGTCGCTGACCGGCATGCCGACGACCTGGGCGGTCTTGCCACCGGCGTCGGTGGTGAACCGCCAGCTCCACTGGAAACCTTCCACGTGGACCGTGACGTCGGCCGTCTCCGAGGTCGCCATGATCTTCGTCTCGTCGCGGGCGGTGAAGAAGAAGAACACCGACACCATGACCAGCGGCACGACCGTGTAGAGGATCTCGATCGGCAGGTTGTAGCGAACCTGCGGAGGAAGCTCGGCCGAGGTCTTGCGCTTGCGATGGAAGATGCACGCCCAGATGATCAGGACGGTGACGACGGCTCCCGTGGCCAGCGCCGCGATCCAGGCCCCGTTCCACAGGTTCGTGACGATGTCGGCCTGTTCGGTGATCCCCTCAGGAAGGAGACCACGCGACCAGTCGGCCTCGGGCACGTCATTTGCACAGGCCGTCGCGGAGACCAGCAGCATCGCCAAACCGGCGGCGCTGGACACTCTGCGCCGGCCCAACGGACGCCGCTCAGTACGGCGGGTCGGACTCACGGATCGCCTACCCCACAGATGAAGCCCAGAAGTCGCTCCTGGGCGCTCGTATTTCCATATGCACAGCTGATTGCAGACACATTAGCGTGGGGGGTGGTCGGCTCCCCGCTCACCCCCGTTAATGTCTCGATGTGCCTTACTTCGACGCGGCATCGACCGAGCCTCTGCATCCCCAGGCGCGTGAGGCGCTCATCGCGACCATGGACGCGGGCTGGGCCGACCCCGCGCGGTTGTACGGCCAGGCCCGCCGTGCCCACCTGCTGCTCGAACAGGCGCGCACGGAGGTGGCCGAGGCGCTCGGTGCCCGGCCGGACGAGGTCTCCTTCACCTCTTCCGGCACCCAGGCCGTGCATCTCGGCGTGCTCGGCACCCTACACGGCAGGCGGAGGGCCGGTCGTCACCTCGTCACCAGCGCGGTGGAGCACTCCAGCGTCCTGCACGCCGCCGCGGTGCACGAGAGCGAGGGCGGCACGGTCACCAGCGTGGGCGTCGACCTGGCAGGTCGCGTCGACCTCGACGCCTTCGCGGCGGCCGTCGCCGCCGAGGGCACCGCGCTGGCCTGCCTCCAGACGGCCAACCACGAGGTCGGTACGCTCCAGCCGGTCGCCGAGGCGGCCGCGAGGTGCCGTGAGCACGGGGTTCCGCTGCTGGTCGACGCCGCCCAGAGCGCGGGCCGCCTGCCGGTTCCGCAGGGCTGGTCGGTGCTGACCGCGAGTGCGCACAAGTGGGGCGGACCCGCGGGAGTCGGCGTGCTGGCCGTCAGGAAGGGCACGCGCTTCCGCTCCTTCCTGCCGGAGGACGAGCGCGAGCGCCGCAGGGTGCCGGGCTTCGAGAACGTCCCCGCGATCGTCGCCGCCGCCGCCGCGCTGAAGGCGATGACGCGGGAGTCGACGCAGGAGAACGCCCGCCTGTCCGCGCTCGTCGACGTGATCAGGGAGCGCGTCCCGCAACTCGTGCCCGACGTGGAGGTGATCGGCGACCCGGTCGGCAGGGCCCCGCACATCGTCACGTTCTCCTGCCTCTACGTCGACGGGGAGGCGCTGCTGACCGAGCTGGACAAAGCGGGTTTCGCGGTATCCTCCGGTAGTTCGTGCACGGCTAGTACGCTTCGTCCATCGCATGTTTTGGAGGCGATGGGCGTGCTTACGCATGGAAACGTCCGGGTATCGCTGCCCAGGGGCGCTTCCGCGGCCGAGGTGGACAAGTTCCTCACCGTCCTCCCCGAGGTGGTGCGCCGGATCCGTCAAGACGCAGGGGTCGTATGACCGGGCTTGTTGAGATCGTCCGTCAGGGACGCGGCACGGTGGTCATGAGACCGACGAAGGGGGCATCGTGACCGTCGCAGCTCAGCCGACCCTGACCATCGACGCGCTCGGCAAGAAGTGCCCGATCCCGATCATCATGCTCGCCGAGCAGATCAACTTCGTGCCGCTGAACGCCATCGTTGCCGTTCTCGCCGACGACCCCGCCGCCTACACCGACGTGCCCGCCTGGTGCAGGCTGAAGTCGCACCCGCACGTCGGCACCTACGAGCTGCCGAACGGCGGCTGGGAGATCCACGTCCGCCGCAACTACTGACCTACCGGCGCTCCCAGCGCGGGACCTCCGCGGGGAAGGCCCACACGGCTCGTCTCGCGGGCCGAACCCTCCGCGCGGCCACTCAAGCCCTCCATCTCGTACGGCAGGCCGGTCTGGCGCCTCCGTGGTCACGGGGTCCCGTCCGTCGCAGGCGCGCCGCCCAGCAGGACTTCGCCTCCCGCCGTCACGGCGCCCCCAAACCGGCACTTGGCCAGAACAGCGCCCGGCGAGAGCGGCGCCCCAGCGAGAGAGCGGCGCCCCGGCGAGAGAGCGGCATCCAGCCAGAGCAGCGCCCGGCCAGCACAGCGCCCAGCGAGAGCAGCCCCTCGGCGAGAGAGCGGCATCCGGCCACAGCAGCGCCCCGCCAGCGCAGCGCTCGGCCAGAACGGCGCCCGGCCAGAACGGCGCCCGGCGAGAGCAGCGCCCCGGCGAGAGAGCGGCGCCCGGTCAGAGCGGCGCCCGGCGAGGCGAGGGATGGCTGGGGCGGCAACGCTGGCGGGAGCGGTGAGGTAGGTGGACCGGGGCTACCCGAGGGGTCACAAATCGTGCTAAATGGGTAGGAACCCCCCGGGACAAACGTCATCGACTTCAGGGGGAACCAGATGACAAGCGGACATCCGCACAACACCGCGCGTGACCTCATGAACCCGGGCGTGGAGTGCATAGCCGCCCACGAGACGCTCGACCGCGCGGCGCAGATGATGCGCGACATGGGAGTCGGCGCCCTGCCTGTCTGCGGGCCCGACGACCGCCTCAAGGGCATCATCACCGACAGGGACATCGTCGTGAAGTGCATCGCGCAAGGGCACGACGCCTCGCGCATGACGGCGTCCGACCTGGCGACGGGACTCGTCTGGGTGCCGGCCGAAGCGACGGTCGAGGAGACGCTGACCCGCATGGAGGAGAACCAGATCAGACGCCTGCCGGTGATCGACCAGCACCGCATCATCGGCATGATCACCGAGGCCGACCTCGCCAAGCACCTGCCCGACGACAAGCTCGCCGAATTCTGCCACCGGGTCTACGCACCCTGACACCCAGCACGAACACCCAGCAGGAACATCCGACACAGAGCCCAGCACGGATATCCGACACGACATCCAGCACAGTTCCGCTAGAGTCGGCTCCTTCCGCGATAGCCAAGCGGGACATGCTGGACGGCCGCCGGGCGGGCGGTCGCAGCGCGGGGAGACTTCTAGGGGTTGCCCGAGTCGGTGAACCGCGAACCACCAGACCCGACCGCAAGGTCGGGAGTTGGAATCCCCCGCCTTCAGACGGGGGAGGACGTCAAATCCCGATGTGACGGCGGGAAGCGAAGTCCTGCTGGAGTGGCGTGACGGACGGACGGCCACCGGTGACCCCGGTGGCCGTTACCGTGCCTGCCGTACAGGATGGGCAGCGTGAAGGGCCGCCCCCAAGGCGCGCCCGTGAAGGAACGAGCCCAAGGCACGCCCGTGAAGGAACGAGCCCAAGGCGCGCCCGTGAAAAGACCGAGCCAATGGCGCGCCGGTGAAGGAACGAACGGGGCGGGCCGGTCACATGGTGGGCTAGGCGTAGTGGCAGTGGAGGTGGGCGGCGACCTCGTCGGCGGCGGCCTGGCCGTAGGCGGCGGCGAAGCGCTCCAGGAACACCCGCTGCCCGAGCTCGTACTCCTGGCAGCCGACCCGCTCCAGCACGTGTGTGGCCGTCAGGTTGCCCACCTGGCCCGCCCGCTCCAGCGACAGCCCCCACGCGACGCCCGCCAGGAAGCCCGCCCTGAACGCGTCGCCTACGCCCGTCGGGTCGGCCTTGCCCAGCTCCGGCGCGGGGGTCACGTGGATCGACGGCTCCCCCTTGCGGTCGATGACCGCGCCCTTCGGCCCGAGCGTCGTCACCCGCACGCCGACCCTGTCGAGGACCTCGGCGTCGGACCAGCCGGTCTTCTGCTCGATGAGGCCCTTCTCGTAGTCGTTGGAGAACAGGTAGGCCGCGCCGTCGACGAGCTGGCGGATCTGCTCGCCCGTCATCCTCGCCAGCTGCTGCGACGGGTCGGCGGCGAACGGGATGGCGCGCTGGCGGCACTCGTCGGTGTGGCGGAGCATGGCGTCGGGGTCGTTCGGGCTGATCAGCACCAGGTCAAGCCCGCCGACCCGGTCGGCGATCGGCTTCAGTTCGATGAGCCGCGCCTCGGCCATCGCGCCGGTGTAGAACGAGGCGATCTGGTTGTGGTGCTCGTCGGTGGTGCACAGGAAACGAGCGGTGTGGTGGGTGTCGGAGATGTGCACCGAGTCGCAGTCGACCCTGTGCCGCTCCAGCCACGAGCGGTAGTCGGCGAAGTCGGCGCCGACCGCGCCCACGAGGATGGGGTTGAGGCCGAGACAGCCCATCCCGAAGGTGATGTTTGCCGCGCAACCTCCGCGCCTGACCTGCAGATCGTCGACGAGGAACGACAGGGAGACCCGGTCGAGCTGGTCGGCGATGAGCTGGTCCCCGAAGCTTCCGGGGAAGGTCATCAGATGGTCGGTCGCGATGGAGCCGGTGACGGCGATGCGCACGGGATTCTTCTTCCTCGTTGTCAGCAAGCCAATGAGCCCCAAGAGAATACGCGAAGGTCCCGCGCGCACAAAGGCGAGCGGGACCTTGCGGGCGCCGACCTAGTTGAACGAGTCGCCGCAGGCGCATGAGCCCGTGGCGTTGGGGTTGTCGATGGTGAAGCCCTGCTTCTCGATCGTGTCGACGAAGTCGATCGTGGCGCCGATCAGGTACGGCGCGCTCATCCTGTCGGTCACGACGCCGACGCCGTCGAAGTCGGACACGATGTCGCCGTCCATCGAGCGGTCGTCGAAGAAGAGCTGGTAGCGCAGACCGGAACAGCCGCCCGGCTGCACGGCCACGCGCAGCTGGAGGCCCTCTTCACCCTGCTGCTCCAGCAGGCTCTTGACCTTGGCCGCGGCCGCGTCGGTCAGGACCAGGCCCTGCGTCGTGGTCTCGCTGCTCTCAACCGTCATGTGCTGACTCCCGCGTCTGGATCAGCCGCAGTGTCACGGCTGTCTGTTTCTGACGTCCTACTCAGACGCTACCAACACCGGAGGCTTGCTATGCATTCCGCGTCTGTGGGGTTGTTATGGATCGTCCAGAAAAACCGGAAAACGGAACCCTGCCCGCAGGTGGGGCCTCCCACGTGCGGGATCAGGGCGAAACGGGTGCCCGGAATAAAAGGGCCCAAGCCGTGTGTCATCATTAGTCGTCACTTCGACGATAAGGGGGTACGGCCATGGCCACCCAGACAGGGCTGCCGCTCTTCGTCCTCGGGCAGGGCACCGATCCGCACAGCGAGAAGGGCGTCGACTGTCCCGGCGAGCTTCCCCCGGCCTCCGACCCGGGGCTGGTGGAGCGGGCGCGCAAGGCGAAGGAAGCGCTCGGCGACAAGCTGTTCGTCCTGGGCCACCACTACCAGCGTGACGAGGTCATCCAGTTCGCCGACGTGACCGGCGACTCCTTCAAGCTCGCCCAGCAGGCCGCCGCCCGCCCCGAGGCGGAGTACATCGTCTTCTGCGGTGTGCACTTCATGGCCGAGTCGGCCGACATCCTGACCAGCGACTCCCAGAAGGTGATCCTGCCGGACCTGGCGGCCGGGTGCTCGATGGCCGACATGGCGACTTTCGACCAGGTCGAGGAGGCGTGGGAACTGCTGGAGGACGCCGGAATCGCCGACGTCACCGTGCCGGTCACCTACATGAACTCCAGCGCCGACATCAAGGCCTTCTGCGGCAGGCACGGCGGCGCCGTGTGCACCTCCTCCAACGCCAGGCGGGCCCTGGAATGGGCCTTCGAGCAGGGCCAGAAGGTGCTCTTCCTGCCCGACCAGCACCTGGGCCGCAACACCGCCGTGCTGGAGATGGGCATGTCGCTGGACGACTGCGTGGTCTACAACCCGCACCGGCCGCCGAGCGCCCAGGAGTTGCGCGACGCCAAGATGATCCTGTGGAAGGGCCACTGCTCGGTGCACGGCCGCTTCACCGCCGACTCGGTCGACGACGTACGGCGGCGCATCCCCGGCGTCAACGTCCTGGTCCACCCGGAGTGCAAGCATGAGGTCGTGCTGAAGGCCGACCATGTGGGCTCGACCGAATACATCATCAAGAAGCTCGAGGCCGCGCCGTCGGGCTCGCAGTGGGCCATCGGCACCGAACTGAACCTGGTCAAGCGGCTGGCGCAGATGTTCCCCGACAAGGGCGTCTCGTTCCTGGACAAGACGGTCTGCTACTGCTCCACCATGAACCGCATCGACCTGCCGCACCTGGTGTGGGCGCTGGAGTCGCTGGCGCTCGGCGAGGTGGTCAACCAGATCACGGTCGACGCCGACACCACCCACTGGGCCAAGGTCGCCCTCGACCGCATGCTGGCCCTGCCGTAGTCGGGTCAAGGAGAATGATCAAGGGCCGTCTCCTGGGGAGACGGCCCTTGGCAGGTGGTCGGCGGCGGCCCTCGGAGGACTAGCGGAGCCGGTAGACCACCCGGACGTTGACCCCCAGCGTCTGGCGGCCGGGGCTCACCGACGCCTTGTCCTCGACGAGCGCCCCGGTGAGGTGCACGGGCGTGGGACCGCCCGTGACCTCCTCGCTGATCTCGAGCACCTCGCCGAGCTGGCGTCCGGCCAGCGCTGCGTACTGCTTGGCCTTGACGCCCGCGTCCTTGAACGCGGCGGCGCGCGCCGCCTCCAGTTGCCTGCCCGGGTTGGACACCTCGAAGGTGATGCCGTTGAGCCTGACCTCGTTGCCGACCGCGGCGGCCGCGTCGATGATCTTGTCGGCCTTCGACAGGTCGCGGACGATCGCGTCGACGCCCTGGGCTCCGCGGTAGCCGGTCACCTTCGGGTAGCTCTCGTACTCGGGGCCGAGCGACAGTTCGTTGGTGGTCAGGTCGTCGGCGGACACCCCGGCCCTGACCAGCGCCCTGGTGAGCGTCGCCGAAGCGGATCTGGCCGCCTTGAACGCTTCGCCCGCGGTGGCCCTGCGTACCTCGACGCCCACCGACAGCCGCATGATGTCGGGAGCCGCGGAGATCGCGCCCTGTCCGACGACGGCGATCTGGTTTCTCGTCTCGTCCACAACCACCCTCGCTGATTCCGGCCCCGCGGATGCCGCCTGAGCCGTGCCGCCGAGCGTGCTCATCATCCCGATCGCCAGGGCCGAGGCCGCCAGCGCGTCAGCAAGTTTGATCATAGGCGCCATGTCACCATCGGTCCGATGCGTGCGCGTGAACCGACGCGGCCACTTGACCAGATCATGGAACGAGCAGCCCGCCGACTACCGGCAGGCCTCGACGACCGCGGCGGGCAGCTCCCGGTGCGGCACTCGCACCAGCCGCGCGCCGAGCGCCGCCGCCAGCCGTTCGTGGCCTGAGTTCCGCCGTCCGCCGCTGATGACCGTCACGGGCACGGCGGGAAGAGGGCGCTCCCGCCTGAGCTTCCACAGCGTGCGAGCCATGTCCCTGTGGGCCAGCCACTCCCCCACCGCCGCCGCGGCCACCCTGCCGGTGGCGTAGACGCCGTACGGGTCCACCGCGCCGCGCCTCAGCCGGTGGAGCGGCGGCCCCAGCACCCTGGCCAGCGCGGTCGCGCCCCAGGTGGCGCCGAAGGCGGGCAGCCACCGGCCGAGCCCCGCAGGCAGCGCCCTGCGGTGCCTGCGCAGCTCGCACGCGGGCTCGACGAGGACGAGGCCCGCCACGCGCAACGGGTGGAGCCTGGCGAAGGCCTCGGCGTGCCAGGCGGCCACCGAGTGCGCCACGACCGTGGCCCTGATCGGGTCGGGAACGAGGGCGGCCAGGCGGGCAGCCTCGCCGTACAGGGTGGGTGGGGTGAGGGCGGCGGGGCTGCGGCCGAGACCCGGCCGGTCGAAGCGGATGACGCTGCGGCCATCGCGCAGCCCCTCGGCCACCTCGTCGGCGTGGAACCACGCGCCCGCGGGACCCGAGCTGACCAGGACGGGGTGGCCCGCGCCCTCGTTGACGACGTGCATCGGCCCCGTCACCACCCGCGGAGTGGCCGCGCCGAGCAGCCTGGTGGCCAGGTAGATCAGCCAGACGGCGATCAGCGTCGCCTGGACGCGCTGGGCCAGCCCCGCGTAGCCGCCGAGCACGTCGGCGACGAGCGTGACGCCGCTGGCGGTGAACATGACGGCGGTGAACCCCCAGCCGACCGCCGACCGCCACGCGGCGCTCAGCAGCACCATCGCGACCAGCACGGCCGCGTTGGCGGCGCCGCCGGACAGGACGTGCAGCCAGGCCTGCGGGGAGGGTGCGCGCCCGCAGTCGGCGCAGTCGAGCGGGAAGAGCGCGGCGAGGGCGGTGAACAGCCCGAACAGGGCCATCGCCAGCCAGCCCTGCCATTCCTCGCGCACCCTGGCCACCAGGGCGACGGCCCCGATGCAGGCCAGCCCGGCCAGGCCGTCGCACGCCCTGAACATCCTGGACCACGGCTGGTCGCGGGCGGCCAGCTCGCCGATGTAGCCGTCGAGCCGGTCGAGGGCGGGCGCGGCCAGCTGGCCCGGCAGCCAGGCGCTGTAGAGGACGGCCCCGACGACGAACGCGTAGGCGGCGCCCAGAGTAAGCCGTCGCTCCATGTCACCATTAAATCACCCAAAGTGACACACAATGGGCAGGGGGTCAGAGGCCGGGCGCGCCCCACACGGGGAACCACCGGCTGAGGTCCTCCTCGATCTTCAGCTCGCCCGACAGAGCCGCCCTCGCCTCCAGTTCCAGCGCGTTGTCCCTGGTCTGGCCGCGTAGCGGAGCGAAGGGATAGAACGTGCCCCGCTTGTACAGGTAGACGACCGCCAGCCGACGTCCCCGCGGGTCGGCGAAGGACACCAGCGAACACAGCAGGGAGGGACCGAAGCCCGCGTCCTCCAGCGACGAGTTGACCGCGTGCAGCTCGGTGACCAGGTCGCCGACCGCCTCGGGCGCGCGCCTGACCACCAGCCACGAGTACCCGTAGTCGTCGCGCGTCTCCTCCACGCGGTCGCCGAGCAGCGCCTTCACATCGCCCTCCAGCGTCGCGAACGCGCCACCCTCGGCCGCCCGGTAGCTGACCGATCCCACTCCCGTCGGGGCGAGCCCGGTGGCCGCCTGCAGTGTGACGGCCGCGGACGGCAGCGCGAACAAGGCGTCGAGGTTGGGCTTGACCGGCTTGGACCTGCCGAGGATCACGTCGAGCCAGCCCATCGCTCAGCCCTTCCCGAGTTGCGCGGAGATCTTCGCCAGGTTCTCCAGGCGGCGCTCAAGCGGCGGGTGGGTGGAGAACAGGTGCGCCAGCGCCTTGCCGGGAGCCAGCGCGGGCGCGAAGTAGAAGGCGTTGAACGGCTCGGCCTCGCGCAGGTCGCGGGTGGGGATCCTGGCCATCTCGCCGCTCACCTTGGTCAGCGCGCTGGCCAGCGCTGACGGCTGCTGCGTCAGCAGCGCGCCCGCCCGGTCGGCGGCCAGTTCCCGGTAGCGGGACAGGGCGCGGGTCAGCAGGAAGCTGACGGCGTAGACGGCGATCGAGACCAGCATGACGATCAGCCCGATGGGCAGGCCGCCCTGGTTGCCGTCGCGGCGGCTGCCCAGGCCGCTGTAGAGGGCGAAACGCGTCATGAGGCCGGCCACGATGCCCAGGAAGGAGGCGATCGTCATGACGGCGACGTCGCGGTGGGCGACGTGCGAGAGTTCGTGCGCCAGCACGCCTTCGAGCTCTTTCGGCTCCAGGCGGCGCAGGATGCCGGTCGTCACGCAGACGACGGCCTTCTTCTGGTTACGGCCCGTCGCGAAGGCGTTGGGCACGTCGGAGTCGGCGACGGCGACCCTCGGCTTGGGCATATCGGCCATCGCGCACAGCCTGTCGATCAGGCCGTGGAGTTCCGGGGCCTCCTGCGGCGAGACCTCCCGCCCGCCCATCGCGAACAACGCGATCCGGTCGGACAGGAAGTACTGCGCCAGCAGCATCACACCGGCGATCAGCAGAACGCTCAGCGCCCGCACGCCCAAGGCGATGAGGGCGCCGACGAAGACGACGTAGAGCAACCCCAGCAGGAACATCGTCACGACCATGCGGCTGGTGAGGCCGCGGTCGGACGCGAACCGGGTGCTCACGGGCTAGCCCGGGATGAGCCCCGAGTCGCCCAGCATCTCCCTGACTTCCTCGATCGAGGCGTCAGCGGGGGGAAGGATCAGCTCGGACGGCTCCAGGCTGTCGTCAGGCAGCGCCTTGCCCACGTGGCGCACCTTGTCGAGCAGAGCGTGGAGCTTCTCGCGAAACTCCGGCTCGTTGTCGGCCTCGATGGCCGCCTCGAGCTCACCGTCGAGTTCGTTCAGCACTCCGAGGTCGGAGTCGGCGATCTGCACCTGCCCCTCGCCCATGATTCTGACGATCATGCGGGCTCCCCGGGCTGGCGCAACTGCTGGGTCTGCGACTGCGGCTGGGGCTGGGCCTGCGGCTGCCCCTGCTCGATCGAGGACTGGGGCGCCGAACCCTGGCCGAGCTCGGCCTTCATCTTGGCCAGCTCCAGCTCGACGTCGCGGCCGCCGCCCATGCGGTCGAGCTCGGCCTGGATGTCGTCGGTACGGCTGCCGCTGAAGTCGTCGAGCGCGCCTGAGGCCAGCAGCTCGTCGATCGCGCCGGCCCTGGCCTGCATCTGCGCGGTCTTGTCCTCGGCCCGCTGGATCGCCAGGCCGACGTCGCCCATCTCCTCGGAGATGCCGGAGAACGCCTCGTTGATGCGGGTCTGCGCCTCGGCCGCGGTGTAGGTGGCCTTGATGGTCTCCTTCTTGTGCCGGAAGGAGTCGACCTTCGCCTGCAACCGCTGGGAGGCCGTGGTGAGCTTCTCCTCCTCGGCCTGCAAGTTGTCATGCTGAACCCGGAGGTCGGCGATCTGGGTCTGCAGGCTGGAGCGGCGGGTCAGCGCCTCGCGCGCCAGGTCTTCGCGCCCGACCGACAGCGCCTTGCGCCCCTGGTCCTCAAGGCGGGTGGCCTGCTGCTCGATCTGGTTGATCTGCAACTCCACCCGCTTGCGCGACGTGGCGACGTCAGCCACACCCCTGCGCACCTTCTGCAGCAGTTCGAGCTGCCGCTGATAGGAGTAGTCAAGGGTTTCGCGCGGATCCTCCATTTTGTCCAGGGCCTTGTTGGCCTTGGACTTGAAGATCATCGAAAGTCTCTTCATCACGCTCATGCGCGTCGGCCGTCCCCTTCTTAGGTCGTGCTGTGGTCACCCAGTGCAGCGCAGCCGCCTTGGGATTACCCTACGCATAACGCACGGGGGCGTCACTAAGTTGCACTCCAGGTAGGGTTGACGCTGTGTTGCGACGCCGTTCCCAGACCTCAGTGGACGAATCCCCCGTCCCCACTGACGATCCTAAGCCCCAGGGCAAAGGACGTCCCACCCCGAAGCGCCGTGACGCCGAAGGGCGTCGGCGCCAACCGGTGACCGCGCCTGCCAACCGCAAAGAGGCCGTCAGGCAGATGCGGGCCAGGCAGGCGTCCGACCGGGACAAGGCCCGCCAGGGCATGCTGCGCGGCGAGGAGCGCTACCTTCCCGCCCGCGACAAGGGCCCCGTGCGCAAGTTCGCCCGCGACTGGGTCGACTCGCGGCGTGTCATCAGCCAGTACTTCCTGCCGTTCTCGCTGGTGATCCTGCTGCTGACGTGGATTCCCTTCCCGCCGGACATCCGCAACCTGGTCTACTTCGGCGTCATCACGGTCGGCTGGCCGGTCATGATGGTCGGCGTGCTGGCCACCTCGATCTGGGTGTCGTGGAAGGTCAAGAAGCTCGCCGCGGAGAAGTTCCCGAACGAGGAGCTGCGGGGCGTCGGCTTCTACGCGGCCATGCGGGCGCTGCAGATCCGCCGGCTCCGCTTCCCTCCGCCGCAGTTCCTGCCGGGCGGCAAGCCCGCGCCGCCCAAGGCCTGACCTCAGCCTCATCCGGTACGGCCCGCGCCCCTCAGGCGTGGGCCGCACCGGCATGTGCGGCAAAGTTTCCGCAAAAGCGGCAGGTCACTCGGGCGGCTCCCACCGGAGCGCCCCGCGGACCACGCGGGGCCGCCATCCGTCGATCGCGGTGCCGTCGCGCAGGGCGTCGGCGTTGGCCCGCAGCAGCTCCACATACGACCGTCCGGGGAAGACCGAAGCCGTGCCGTCGTCCCACCCGGTGTCGCCCACCGCGGAGTCGATCACGCCGTAGGGCTGCCGCTCGTCGTTGACGGGGTCGTGGAAGTACTGGAACGGGATCATCCTGCCGTTCCAGTACTCGGCGCGGGGGTCGGCGGCCGTCACGGTGTCGCCCGCGCACATCTGCCGCCAGCTGTCGGACGCGGTCAGCGCCAACCGCAGGAGCTTGAGCACCCGCGGCACCCTACCCGACGTACTCCCAGACAAGCTCACCGGAGATCACCGTCGGCCGGTGGCCGTCGACGACGCCTCCCGACTCCAGCGCGTCGGCGGTGTGCTTGAGCAGGGCGTGGAAGGAGCGTGCCCACGGCTCGCCGCCGAAGTACATGGACTCGGCCTTCAGGATCCTGCCGAGGTCGCCTCGCTCGGAGTCCAGCACCAGGTAGCCGCCCAAGCCTACGGGGCCGAGGGGGATCATCTGGCCGTCCCACGACTCGCCTCTCGGGTCGCCGCCGTCGTCGAAGTCGTCTGACTCGCACAGGGAGCGCCAGGTGTCCCTGATCTCGCGGATGCCGGTGGTGTGGTGGGAGGGCAGGGAGAGGCCGCCGTTGTGGCGCAGGAGGGAGGCGCGCAGGTCGTCGGGGAAGCGCAGGCCCATCTGGGACTCGGCCAGCGCGATCGTGCTCGCGCGTGCCGGGCGGCCAAGGCTGCTGTGGGACCTGGGCGCGTTGGCGGCCAGCCAGCCCTCGATGCGCCGCCACTGCCGCTCCACCAGGCGCTTCACGCGGGGGTCGACAGGCCGTACAGCGGGCGGGCGCCGCTCGGGGTGGCACGAGGCGTCGTCCGTGGTGATGGCCTCGAACAGGAGCTCGGGCCGAGATGGCGGCGCGGACGTCTCGAACTCCAGCGGCTCCTTCTTTCTCACGCCCGACAAGAAGCACTCGCCGTCCTCGTCCGGGCACGGAGGGAGCGATTCAATCGCGATCGCTATGGCTGTCTTGCAGATGCCGTCCAGATCCGCGCAGGAGAAGGGCTCGATGACCACGGGTGTCGCCTCGGGCGTCCACCTCCGTGGCTGCTCCCGCGGCTTGCCGAAGACCCACGCGTCCAGCGCGAGCGAGCCCGTCGCGAGCGCCCCCAGCGCCACCCCCGCGATCATCCAGCGTGGCCACCACCGCCGTCTGGGCGCTTCCTCGGCCCGGCCTTCCCGTGTGACGCCCGCGCGGCGGCGGCGCAGCCGTACCGCGATGGCGGCCAGGATGGCGGCGGTCAGCGCGAGCCGTACAAGCTTCACCACACGGGGCACACTATCCCGAACCGATACAGTCGAGTGCATGGAATTCCGTCACCTCGGCCGCAGCGGTCTCCTGGTCAGCGAGATCAGCTACGGCAACTGGATCACCCACGGCTCCCAGGTCGAGGAGGAGGCCGCCAACGAGTGCGTCAAGGCCGCTCTCGACGAGGGGATCACCACTTTCGACACCGCGGACGTCTACGCGGGCACGCGCGCCGAGGAGGTGCTGGGCCGGGCGCTGAAGGGGCTCAGGCGCGAGTCGCTGGAGATCTTCACCAAGGTCTACTGGCCCACGGGCCCCGGCCCCAACAACCGCGGCCTGTCGCGCAAGCACATCACCGAGTCGATCAACGGCTCGCTGCGCCGCCTGCAGACCGACTACGTCGACCTCTACCAGGCCCACCGCTTCGACTACACGACGCCGCTCGAAGAGACCCTCAAGACCTTCGACGACCTCGTACGGCAGGGCAAGGTCCTCTACGTCGGCGTCAGCGAGTGGACCGCCGACCAGATCGCCCAGGCGCTGAAGATCGCCGACGACATGGGCTTCGACCGCATCGTGTCCAACCAGCCGCAGTACAACGCCATCTGGCGGGTCATCGAGACGGAGATCGTGCCGCTGAGCGAGGAGGAGGGCGTCAGCCAGATCGTCTGGTCGCCCATCGCGCAGGGTGTGCTGACCGGCAAGTACCTGCCGGGCCAGGCCGTGCCCGCGGGCTCGCGCGCCACCGACGAGACCGGCGCCAAGATGATCGACAGGTTCATGAACGACGACGTGCTGACCCGCGTCCAGGAGCTCAAGCCGATCGCCGCCGACCTCGGCCTGTCCATGGCCCAGCTCGCGATCGCGTGGGTGCTGCAGAACCCCAACGTCGCCAGCGCCATCGTCGGGGCGTCCAGGCCCGAGCAGGTGCGCGACAACGTCAAGGCGGCGGGCGTCAAGCTCGACGCCGCGGTGCTCAAGCAGATCGACGACGTGCTCGGCCCCATCATCGAGCGCGACCCGGCCAAGACCGTCTCTCCGGCCACACGGCCATAGCGGTCAGCCATGAAACGAAAAACCCCTTGGCGTCCAAGGGGTTTTTCATTCACTCGGCTCGCAACGACAAACCCGCGTATTCAACCCGTTCCTCGTCGAGCAGAGCGACCTGCTCGACCCCCGATTCCAGCAGGTCACGATAGTTCTCGCCGAGCCACGACTCGGCGTCGGCCTGGCTGGGGAAAACCTCGCGCGGCAGTTGGCGGTCGGTCACTTCGCCGCCGTTCGCGTTTTCATAACGCCAGCGCCATGTCATGCCATACGCTCCTTGTCCGCGGGATCGCCGAGCTCACACACATCGTCACCCGCACCATACCGCCGCGTGATTATCGGCGATCGTCTCTGGACACCGCCGTGCGCGCCGGTCGGGCAGGCGTGCCACGCTGTGAGGCGTGCTTGTCAGGTTCATCGGTACGGCGGGGCGCGACGGCTGGCCCGCGCCCGGGTGTGGATGCGTCTCGTGCGCGGGACTGCCGCCGGGCTGGCGCGCCCCGCTGCGGGTCGAGGTCGACGGCGTGCTGACGCTGGGGCAGGAGGCGCCCCCGCCCGGCTACGAGGTCCGCGGCTCCCTCGTCGTCGCCCCTGACGGCTCCAGGCTCCTCGACCTGTCGTCGAGCGCTCCCGTTCCTCCCGTCACGTGTGATCTCGTTTTGGCAGACCTGCTCGCCGACCCTTCCGTGCTCGGCGACCTGCGCAGGCGCGGGCTCGTCACCGACACGACCCATGTGATCGCCGTCGGCCTGGACCACCGCGTCAGGTCGGAGCCGGAGCTGGCCAGGCGCCTCGCGATGTGGGGGGCGCGGGCCGTACCGGACGGGACCGTCCTGGACACCGCGCACGCTCCCCCGCCCGCCCCCGCTCCGCCCCGCCGCACGCTGCTGCTCGGCGGCTCGCGTTCGGGCAAGTCCGACGAGGCCGAGCTACGGCTGGCGGCCGAGCCCCACGTCACCTACCTCGCCACCGGCCCCTCGGGCGACGGCGACCCCGAGTGGGCCGCGCGGGTGGCCGCCCACCGCGCCAGACGTCCGGCCCACTGGGCGAACGAGGAGACCACCCGGCTGGCCGACGCGATCGCGCGGGCCACGACGCCGCTGCTGGTCGACGGGCTCGGGACGTGGCTGGCGGCGATGTTCGACGAGGCCGGCGCGTGGGAGGAGCCTTCACGCCGCGAAGAGGTGGTACGGCGCTGCGACGAGCTGGTCGAGGCCTGGCGCTCGACCCCTCAGCGGATCGTCGCGGTGTCGGACGAGGTGGGGCTCGGCGTCGTCCCCTCCACCCCCAGCGGACGCGCCTTCCGCGACGCGCTCGGCCGCCTGAACCAGCGACTGGCGGCCGAGTCGGAAGACGTCACGCTCGTCGTGGCAGGCCGCCTGCTCCCCCTCACCTGATCCGCACCCCGGGTGCCGATGGCCAGCTGCCTGCGCCCTTACCTGAGGCGGCACCCCGAGACGGTGGCAGGGCGCGCACCGCCGGGTGGGAAGAACCCGTGGTCAGGGACGGGCGTTTCGGACGGCGCGGGCCGACCAGCGGCCGTCCAGCCGGTCCACGCGCAGCTCGCGCCCGAAGCACTCCGACAGCGCCTGCTCGGTCAGCGTCTCCTCCACCGGGCCCGCTGCCAGGATGCGGGTGTCGCGCATGAGCAGCGCGTGCGTGGTCGTGGCGGGCACCTCCTCCAGGTGGTGCGTGACGGTCACCGTCGTGAGCCCGTCGCGTCCAGCCAGGTCCTCGATCGCGGTGATGAGGTCCTCGCGGGCGGGGAAGTCGAGCCCCGCGAACGGCTCGTCCAGCAGCAGGATCGCCGGATCGGCCATGAGCGCCCTGGCCACCCTGATCCTGGCCCGCTCCCCCTGCGAGCACACCACGAACAGCCGGTCGGCCAGATCCTTGCAGCCCATCTCGGCCAGCAGCGCGTGGGCCCTGTCGTGTTCGGCCTCGCCGTACCTGTCCCAGAGCGGCGCGCTCGTGCCCGTGTGACCGGTGAGCACCACGGTGTGCGCGGTCGCGGCCTCCTCCTCCAGCAGCGCCTCGTCCACCAGGCGCTGGCTGGCCGCGACCAGGCCGATGTCCCTGCGCAGCTCGCGGAGGTCCACCCTGCCCATCCGGCGGCCGAGGACGGTGGCCGTGCCCTCGCTGGGATGCCGTACGGCGGCGGCCAGCGACAGCAGGGTCGTCTTGCCGGCCCCGTTGGGACCGAGGATCACCCAGTGCTGACCGTAGGCGACCTGCCAGTCGATCCCTGCCAGCAGGGTCTTGCCGACCGCCCTGACACTGACACCTTCGAGTTCCACGGCATGCATCCGCACACCCTAACGACCATCCGGGCCCGATCCTGCCCGCGGGTCCTCTCGATGTCGGCGGCCGCCCCACCCGCCGGGCGGGACTTCGGCACCCCCTGGGACCGGGAGGACGCCCGTGGACGCCGAGGGACTAGAGGGACGCGCCCCGAGGGACGCTGGGGACACACGGGACTCCAGGGAATGCCCCGAGTTTCCCGGGAGCGCCCGGGACTCGGCGGACGTCCCGAGACTCCGACGGACGTCTGAGGGGACGCCATGAGGGACGCCTAGGGACTCGGCGGACGCACTGAGACTTCGGCGGGGCGAGGGAGGCGGGCGCGGTGACCGTAGGATCGGCGGTCATGACCGGGTGGGCGGACGGGTTGCGGTTCGCGGTGGGGACGTTGAGCGTCCTCCCCGTCAGAGTCGATCGGGTCGACCGTGAGGTGGCGGGGCAGGCGATGGTCCTGGCGCCGGTGGTCGGGCTGGTGCTCGGGGCCGTGAGCTGCCTGCCGCTTGCCCTGCCGGGTTCGGACCTGCTCGGGGCGGCGCTGGCGCTCGGTCTGCTCGCGCTGCTGACCAGGGGCCTGCATCTGGACGGGCTGGCGGACCTGGCGGACGGGCTGGGCAGCGGCAGGCCCGCCGCCCAAGCCCTCGATGTGATGAAAAAGTCGGACATCGGGCCGTTCGGGGTCGTCACGCTGGTCTTCACGTTGATCGTGCAGTGCGCGGCGCTGGCCGAGACCGGCCCGGTCGCGCTGGTCGCGGCCTGCGTGACCGGGCGGCTGGCGCTGACATGGGCGTGCACGCGGGGGGTGCCGTCCGCACGGCCGGGCGGGCTCGGCGACATGGTGGCCGGCACGGTACGGCGTGGCACGGCGCTCGCCGCCACCCTGGCCGTGCTGGTCGCGGCCCTACTCGCCGGACTCGGCGGGCTCGCCGGACTCGGCGGAGCGGGAGGGGTCGTCCTCCCGCTGGCCGTGCTCGCGGGCCTGGGTGCGGCGGTGGGGTTGCTCGCCCACGCGGTGCGCAGGCTCGGTGGCGTCACGGGCGACGTGCTGGGCGCGCTCGTCGAGACCGCGACGACCGTGGTGCTCGTCGTGTGCGCGCTGTTCAGCTGACCGGCTGCGCCTGCCCTACAGCGACAGCCGGTGCGCGCTGTCCTGCCCAACTGCGACAACAGTTCAGGTGACCGGCTGCGCTTGCCGTACCGGCGACAGTTTGAACACCAGCGCCGCGATGACGGCCAGCACCGCCCACCCGACGAGGCCGGTGATGCCCGCGAACACCGTGTTGGGCGGGTCGGCCGCGTCGCCGAGCAGGAGGGCGAGAGCGGCGGCAGGGTTGAGCGCCGCGTGGCCGATCACGGCGGGCCAGAGGCTGCCCGTGCGCAGGCGCAGCCAGCCGAACAGCATCCCGGCCAGCACGCAGAACCCCACGAACAGGAGGGCGGACCACGGGCCGATGGCCGGGTAGTTGTAGCCGAGCGCGGTCGCGGGCGCGTGCCAGAGCCCCCAGATCACCCCGGACAGCACCAGCCCGCCGGACACTCCGCGCGAGGCGACCAGGTTCGGCAGCAGCCAGCCGCGCCAGCCCCACTCCTCCCCCAGCATGGGGACGATGTTGAGGATCGGCAGCAGCAGGGTCGAGACCAGCAGTTGGACGATCAGCGCGGTGTGCGGGTCGGCCGAGGCCCCGAGCACCGAGGCGAAGAGGCTGCGGCCGAGGTCGAGGGTGACCAGGCCGAGGGCCGCGGTCAGGGCGAGCGTGCCGTACACGATCAGGGGGACGGCCGCCCACGCGGCCAGCAGCAGGCCGACGGTGCGGCGCGGGCGCTCGCCGAGAGTGAGGCCCGTCTGCCTCGCCCATGCGCGGAACGGCGTGCGCCTGGCCAGCCAGACGGCCAGCACGCCCAGGGTGGGGGTGAACATCATGAGCCCGATCAGCGGGCCGAACAGGGGGTCGGCCAGTCCTTGGCCGAGCCACAGGGGTAGCGCGGCCAGCCACGCCGTACCGAAGGTGACCAGGAGGAAGAGCGCCATCACGCGCTGACCCTTTCGTCGATGAGGGCGTTGAGCAGGGCGGCGCCGCGTGCGGCGTCGTCGACGCTGATCAGGAGCTGACCTCCGGACCGGTAACGCAGGATCAGGCAGTCGCCACCGCGCAGCATGATCGCCGCGGCGCCGGGGAGGCCCCTGATGCCCCAGCCGCCCACCTGGCTCGGGACGCGCTGCTCCGACCAGGCGCGCTCGATCTTGGAGAGTCTGATCCGGCGCACCGGCCAGCCGAGGGGGCCGAAGCCGACGGCGACGCCGTCCTCGGTGATCCGCACAGTGGCGGAGGAGGTCAGCAGGCCGCACGCGAGCACGAAGGCCGCCACGCCGAGCAGCGGCCAGCCCGCGCCCGGCATCAGCCCCATGAGCGTGAGGACGCCGCAGGCCACGGTCAGCAGCGCGGCGCCCACGGTGACCGCGACCAGCCACGCGTTGGAGACGCGGCTGACCCACACCGAACGCTGGCCGGGACGCAGCCGCAGCCTGGGCGGCGCCTCGCCGTCGGGCGCGGACTGGTCGGGCTCGCCCCTGAGGAGGAAGCCCGCGAGCACGCCCACGGCGGCGGCCACGGTCAGGACGGCCACGACGTGCCAGCCGACGTTCCTGGCCTGGGTCCAGACCGGGATGTCGAGGTTGGCGAAGACGATCGACAGCTCCATGCCGATCACGAGGCAGCCCCAGCCGAACAGGCCGCCCCACCAGTAGGCGCGGCTCAGCCTGCGCTCGAAGGCCCTGCCGTGCAGGGCGATGCCGGCCATGAGGGCCAGGGCCGCGAGTGCCATGGCGGCGGTGAACAGCAGGTTCTGGGTGAAGGACATGCTGCCGTCGGGGACGGAGCCGCTCCAGTGGGTGGCAATGGGGTCGGGCAGCCTGTCGCGCACGGCGAGGGGCAGCGCCACGAGGACGGCGGAGACGGTCAGTCCCCACACCCCCGTGGCGAGCAGCGCGCGGTTCCTGCTGGTCATGGCAGCTCCTTCAGTACGTCAATGAGGTCGTCGCGGCTGTAGCCGTACTTCTTGGCCTCCTCGAGCAGGTCGCGGGCGCGCTGGACGATGAGCGCGCGGCCGGTCGGGACGCCCGCCACGCTCACCCCCCTGCCTCTCCTGAACTCCAGGAGGCCCTCGTCGCGCAGGTCGCGCAGGGCGCGCAGCACGGTGTTGGCGTTGATGCCGAGCGCGTCGGCGAGGTCCTTGGCCGGCGGGAGGCGGTCGCCTGCCTGATAGGAGCCCTCGCCTATGGCGCGCCTGATCGCTCCCGCCACCTGTTCGTGCAGGGGCCGGGGATCGTTGAGATCGAGCGTGAGCAACATGGTGCTATTAACACTAGCATCATTTTGCGATGGGGCATTGGTGGGATGAACCCCTGTTTATGAATAAGCCGCCAACCGTGGATAGCATCGGTCTACGTGACCACTGTGCGGCTGAACTCAGCAGATCCCGTCTCGTTCGACACCGACGCTCTGGTCGTCGGTTTCCTGTCAGGTTCCGAGGGCCCGCGCCCCACCGCGAAGGGCCTCGACGCCGCCTTCGACGGCAAGCTGGGCGCCTCGCTGAACGCCCTCGGCTTCGCGGGAAAGCCCGGCGAGATCGCCAAGATCCCGACGTTCGGCGCCATCACCGCGCCGCTCCTGGTCGCCGTCGGGCTCGGTGAGTCCGCCGACCCCGAGTCGCTGCGCCGCGCCGCGGGCACGGCCGTCCGCTCCCTCGCCGGTACGGCACGCGCCGCCCTCACGCTGCCCGCCGCCTCCGAGCGGGAGGCCGAGGCGATCGCGCTCGGCGGCCTGCTCGGCGCCTACAGCTACGCCAGGTACCGCACCAACGGCGAGCAGAAGGCCCCCGTCGGTGAGCTGGTCGTGCTGACCTCCGCCGAGGGCTCGGCCGAGCGCGTCTCGATCCTGGCCGACGCCGTCGCGATGGTGCGCGACCTGGTCAACACCCCGCCGATGGACCTGTGGCCCGCCAAGTTCGCCGAGATCGCCGAGCAGGAGGGCGCCAAGGTGGGCCTGAGCGTCGAGGTCCTCGACGAGAAGCAGCTCAAGGACGGCGGCTACGGCGGCATCGTCGGCGTCGGCCAGGGCTCGGCCAACCCGCCGCGCCTGGTGCGCCTGGCCTACTCCCACCCCGAGGCGACCCAGACGCTGGCCTACGTCGGCAAGGGCATCACCTTCGACTCCGGCGGCCTGTCGCTCAAGCCGTCCGCCGCCATGGACTGGATGAAGTCCGACATGGGCGGCGCGGGCGCGGTGTTCGGCGCCCTCCTCGGCATCGCCCGCCTCGGCCTCAAGGTGAACGCCGTCGGCTACCTCTGCCTGGCCGAGAACCTGCCCAGCGGCACCGCCACCCGCCCGTCCGACGTGCTGACCAGCTACAGCGGCAAGACCGTCGAGGTGCTCGACACCGACGCCGAGGGCCGCCTGGTCCTCATGGACGGCATCGCCCGCGCCCTCGAGGACGACCCCGACCTCATCGTCGACGTCGCCACCCTGACCGGCGCGCAGATCGTCGCGCTCGGCTGGCGTACGGCGGGCGTCATGTCCAACGACGACGCCATCCGCGAACTGGTCGTCTCCGTCGCCGACGAGGCGGGCGAGGGCGCGTGGGGCATGCCGCTGCCCGAGGAGCTGCGCAAGGGCCTCGACTCGCCGATCGCCGACATCGCCAACCTCCAGCCCGAGCGCTGGGGCAGCATGCTCGCTGCGGGGATCTTCCTGAAGGAGTTCGTGCCCGAGGGCAGGCGCTGGGCCCACATCGACATGGCGGGGCCCGCCTTCAACAAGGGCGAGCCGCACGGCTACACGCCGAAGGGCGGCACGGGCGCTATCACCCGCACCCTCATCGGACTGGCCGAGAGGGCCGCAACGGGCCTTAACAAGTGAAAAGATGACGGCATCACCATCCGACAAGGAGCTTTCCTGTGGCCTACGACATCGTCGTCCTAGGTGGCGGTAGCGGCGGCTATGCCTGCGCACTGCGGGCGGCAGAGCTGGGCAAGACGGTCGCGCTGATCGAGAAGGACAAGATCGGCGGCACCTGCCTCCACCGCGGCTGCATCCCCACCAAGGCGCTGCTGCACTCTGCCGAGATCGCCGACGAGACCCGCGAGAGCGAGGCCTACGGCGTCAAGGCCCGGTTCGACGGCATCGACGTGCCCGGCGTCCACGCCTTCAAGGACAAGATCGTCACCCGGGCGTGGAAGGGTGTGCAGGGCCTGCTCAAGTCAGCGGGCGTCACGATCGTCGAGGGCGAGGGCAGGCTCGTCGGCCCCAACCGGATCCAGGTGGGCGACGAGGTCTACGAGGGCGCCAACCTCGTCCTGGCCACGGGCAGCGCGCCCAAGTCGCTGCCCGGCCTGGAGATCGACGGCGAGCGGGTCATCACCAGCGAGCACACGCTGAAGATGGACCGCGTTCCCTCCTCGGTCATCGTGCTCGGCGGCGGCGTCATCGGCGTGGAGCTGGCCAGCGTCTACCGTTCCTTCGGCGCCGAGGTCACGATCGTCGAGGCCCTGCCCCACCTGCTTCCCCTGGAGGAGGAGTCCAGCTCCAAGCTGCTGGAGCGCGCCTTCCGCCGCAGGGGCATCAAGTACGAGCTGGGCGTCTTCTTCGACAGCGTCAAGACCACCGACACCGGCGTGGTCGTCACGCTGGCCAACGGCAAGACCCTCGACGCGGAGCTGCTGCTGGTGGCCGTGGGCCGCGGCGCGGTGAGCGCGGGCATCGGCTTCGAGGAGCAGGGCGTCGCGATCGAGCGCGGCACCGTGGTCGTCGACGAGCACTGCCAGACCAGCCTGCCCGGCGTCTACGCGATCGGCGACCTGATCGACACCCTGCAGCTGGCGCACGCCGGTTTCGCCGAGGGCATCATGGTGGCCGAGCACATCGCGGGCCTCAACCCGCCGCCGATCGACTACGACGGCGTGCCGCGCATCACCTACTCCGACCCCGAGGTCGCCTCGGTGGGCATCACCTCCAAGCAGGCGGCCGAGCGGGGCATCGAGATCGTCGAGCAGGTCTACGACCTGGCGGGCAACCCCAAGAGCCAGATTCTCGGCACCGCCGGGGCCGTCAAGGTGCTGGCCGAGAAGGACGGCCCCGTCGTGGGCGTCCACATGGTCGGCCGCCGTATCGGCGAGCTCGTCACCGAGGGCCAGCTGATCTACAACTGGGAGGCGCTCCCCGCGGAGGTCGCCCAGCTGATCCACGCTCACCCGACCCAGTCCGAAGCCATGGGCGAGGCCATGCTGGCGCTGGCCGGCAAGCCCCTGCACGTCCACAACTAACACCTCGAGGAAGACAAACCCATGCCGGTCTCCGTACAGATGCCCCAGCTCGGCGAGAGCGTGACCGAGGGCACGGTAACCCGTTGGCTGAAGAAGGAGGGCGAGCGCGTCGAGGCTGACGAGCCGCTCCTCGAAGTGTCCACCGACAAGGTTGACACCGAGATCCCGTCGCCTTCGGCGGGTGTTCTCACCAAGATTGTCGTCGCCGAGGACGAGACCGTCGAGGTCGGCGCCGAGCTTGCGGTCATTGACGAGAACGGCACGGCCGGCGCCGCCGCTCCCGCTCCCGAGGCTGCCGCGGCTCCCGCGCCCGCCCCTGAGCCCGAGCCTGAGCCCGCTCCCGCACCGGTCTCCTCCATCCCGCAGCCCGCGCCCGCCGCCGCGGCCCCTGCCCCTGCCGCACCGGCTCCGGCTCCGGCTCCCGTGCAGGCCCAGGCGCCCGCGCAGGCTCCCGCCGCCGCGCCGCTGCCCTCGGGCGAGAGCCCGTACGTGACGCCGCTGGTGCGCAAGCTGGCCAACGAGCACGGGGTCGACCTCGACTCGCTGAACGGCACCGGCGTCGGTGGCCGCATCCGCAAGCAGGACGTGCTCGAGGCCGCCAAGACGCAGCGCGAGCAGGCCGCCCCCGCTCCCGCCGCTCAGGCAGCCGCGCCCGCCCAGGCCGCGCCTGCTCAGGCCGCGCCCGCCGCCCCTGCCGCTCCGGCCGCCGCCGCTCAGGCTCCGGTGGCCGCCGCGCCCGAGGCGGTCCAGGTCGACACGACGCTGCGGGGCCGTACCGAGAAGATGTCGCGCCTGCGGCAGACCATCGCCAAGCGCATGGTCGAGTCGCTGCAGACCGCGGCGCAGCTCACGTCGGTCGTCGAGGTCGACGTCACCAAGATCGCCAAGCTGCGAGCGAAGGCGAAGGACGAGTTCTTCCGCCGCGAGGGCGTCAAGCTGACCTTCACTCCGTTCTTCGCGATGGCCGCGGTCGAGGCGCTCAAGCAGCACCCGAAGCTCAACGCCACGATCAACAACGAGACCAACGAGGTGACCTACTTCGACGTCGAGAACCTCGGCGTCGCGGTCGACACCGAGCGTGGCCTGCTCGCGGCGGTCGTCCACCACGCCGGCGACCTCAACCTGGCCGGCCTGGCCAGGAAGATCACCGACGTGGCCGAGCGCACCCGCGACAACAAGGTGACCCCTGACGAGCTCACTGGCGGCACGTTCACGCTGACCAACACCGGCAGCCGCGGCGCGCTGTTCGACACGCCGATCCTGAACCAGCCGCAGGTCGGCATGCTCGGCACCGGCGCGGTCGTCAAGCGTCCCGTCGTGCTCGACACGCCGGAGGGCGAGGTCATCGCGGTCAGGTCGATGGTCTACCTGGCGCTGACCTACGACCACCGCCTGGTCGACGGCGCCGACGCGGCGCGCTTCCTGACCACGATCAAGCGCCGCCTCGAAGAAGGCCGCTTCGAGGCCCAGCTGGGCCTGGCGTAGCCAGCTCTGTTTTGTCGACGGGCGCCCGCGGATTCTCTCCGCGGGCGCCCGCGGCATTTCTTTCTCTTCTGTACGGCAAGCCAGGTCAAGCCCACCGTGGTCACCGCTGACCGCCCGTCCTCCACGCCACTCCAGCGGGACTTCGCGACCCGCCGTCACATCGCACCTTCACGGACTCCCCACGCGGCTCCCGTCCTGCCCGCTCCGTCACCGCCTGGCCCGCCCCCGCCTGACACCCCGGCCGACGCCGCGCCCCGCGCACTCCGGGGTAAGTCATCCGGCCAACACCACTCGCCACGTAGAGCCGAACCCGCACGAGCGGTCCCCGCCGCCCGCCTGGGGGTGTGGGGTGGGCCGCGAGCGGGTGTGGCGGTGGCGGGCGGGGGAGCCTGGTGGGCGGGGGTGGGACGCGTAGGGTGGGAGGATGGCGATCATCGTGACGGGGGCGTCGGGGCTGCTCGGCAGGGCGCTGGTCGGCGCGCTCACCGAGGAGGGTGAGCGGGTCGTCCGGCTGGTAAGGCGCCCGCCCACGAGCAGCGACGAGGCGCTCTGGCAACCCGACAAGGGCCTCGTCGACCAGGCCGCGCTGGACGGCGCGCAGGCGGTGGTGCACCTGGCGGGCGCGGGGCTCGGCGAACGCCGGTGGAGCGAGGCCTACCGGCGGGAGATCGTCGACAGCAGGGTGGCGGGCACCAGGACGCTGGTCACGGCGCTGAAGAAGCTGGAGCGCCCGCCCCACGTGCTCCTGTCGGCCTCTGGAGCGGGCTTCTACGGCGACACGGGCGACCGGGCGACCGATGAGAGCGGCCCACGCGGCGAGGGCTTCCTGGCGGAGCTGTGCGAGCAGTGGGAGGCGGAGGCGGCGCAGGCCGAGTCGGCGGGCATCAGGACCGTCCGACTCAGGACCGCGATCACGCTGTCGTCCCGTGGCGGGGCGCTCAAGCAGATGCTGCCGATCTTCAAGCTGGGGCTGGGCGCGCCGCTCGGTTCTGGCGGGCAGTGGTGGGCGTGGATCTCGCTCGACGACTGGGTGCGTGCCGTACTCCATATCCTGAGAAATCGGGATATCGCGGGGCCGGTGAACGTGGCCGCGCCCGAGCCCGTGACCAACAAGGAGTTCACGAAGGCGCTGGGCAGAGCGCTGAAGAAACCGACGATGCCGATCGCCGTGCCGGGGTTCGCGCTGCGGACCGGGCTCGGCGGTTTCGCAGACGAGGGGCTGCTGATCGGACAGCGTGCCGTACCGGCGAAACTGCTTGACAGCGGCTTCAGGTTCCTGCATCCGACCCTCGACGAGGCGCTGGCGGCCGTACTCTAGTGAGCCATTCGTCCGACTCACCGTGGGGGGTAGCACAATGACCAGGACAGGGCAGTCCCACATCCTCGCCATCGGCGGCGGATCCTTCAGAGCGACCGAACGCTACAGCTTCCTTCAGGCCAGCCCGCTGCTGCGCTACGCGCTTGATCTCACCGGCCAGGACCGGCCCAAGCTCGGCCTGCTCGCCACCGCGACAGGTGACGACTCCGACTGGCTGCTGAAGATGTATGGCGCGTTCGCCGGTTGGGACGTCGAGGTGAGCCACCTGACGGTGTTCCCGATGCCCAACGTCGAGGACCCGAGGGCGTGGATGCTCGACCAGGACATGATCTACGTCAGTGGTGGCAGCGTGGCCAACCTGGCGGCCCTGTGGCGGCTGCACGGCCTCGACGAGGCCTTCGAGGAGGCGTGGCGGTCGGGTGTGGTGCTGGCGGGGCAGAGCGCCGGAGCGCTGTGCTGGCACGTCGGCGGCAACACCGACTCCTTCGGCCCCCGGCTGCGGGCGTGGGCCGACGGCCTGGCGCTGCTGCCGTACTCGTGCGGCGTCCACTACAACTCCGACCCGCAGCGCAGGCAGCTGCTGCACGAGTCGGTGGCCAGCGGCGAGCTGCCCGACGGCTACGCCGCCGACGAGGGCGTGGGCCTGCACTACGTCGGCACCGAGTTCATCCAGGCGGTCACCGTCGACCCGGCGGGCTACGCCTACCGGATCGAGCACGACGGCGCGGGCGGGGTGAAGGAGTTCAGGATCGAGCCGCGCCTGCTCACGGCATAACCGGCCGACGGCCGGGCCATTGCGGTCCCGTGGTCGTTTCTTGTGAGTAACCTTTATCTGTGGCGAAGCTGACGATTGTCCGTCTTGGTGTGGACGTGCCGTACGAACAGGCCTGGGAACTCCAACGACGCGTCCACGCCCACCGGGTCGCGGGGTCGCTCGGCGACACCGCGCTGTTGCTGGAGCATGCGCCGGTCTACACCGCGGGCAGGCGTACGGCGGCGCACGAGCGGCCCGCCGACGGCACCCCGGTCGTCGACGTCGACAGGGGCGGCCGTATCACCTGGCACGGGCCGGGTCAGCTCGTCGGCTACCCGATCATGCGGGTGGGCGACGTCGGCGCCTATGTGCACGCGCTCGAAGAGGCGATGATCCAGATCTGCGCCGACTTCGGCGTGAGCGTGCACAGGGTCGCGGGGCGCAGCGGCGTCTGGGTGCGCGACGAGGGCGGCCCCGAACGCGCTCTCGGCGCGGTCGGCATCAGGATCGTGGGCGGCGTCACCATGCACGGCTTCGCGCTCAACTGCGCCAACGACCCGAGCTGGTTCAACAGGATCGTGCCGTGCGGCATCACCGACGCGGGCGTCACGTCGCTGTCGCAGGAGTCGGGGCGGCGCATCGTGGTCGACGAGGTCATGCCGTACGCGGAGAAGCGGCTGGCCGAGGCGCTGGAGGCCGAGCCGCAGGACATGCACGAGGAGGACCTTCTCCAAGCGGTGGCGAAACTGCGGTGAAATCGGGATGAGCGGCCCTTAGGATCGCGGCATGCGAAGGAGCGCCGCTCTCGTCCTTTCCCTCGCTGTTCATGCTCTGACCTTGGGTTTCGTCGTGCTCGGCGTGGTGATCGTCGTCAACGGTGCGAGCCTCTTCCTGTCCTGGCTGCTCGGGGCGCTGCTGGTGGCGATCGGGGTGCTGCTGCGCCCGCGCCTGGGCCGCCTGCCCGCCGAGGCCGAGGTGCTCGACAGGGCCGCCGCGCCCATGCTGTACGGCGCGGCCGAGCGCGTGGCCGACGAGACGGGAGTGGCCAGGCCCGTCCGGGTGGCGGTGATGGATCTGGCCACGGCCGCGACCTATGTGCGGGTCGGCGTGCGCAGGACCCCCGTGCTGGTCGTGGGCCTGCCACTGTGGCTGACGCTGTCGCCGAGGCAACGGGTGACGCTGCTGGCGGGCGCCTACGCCGGCGCGGAGTCCTTCGACGGGCTGGTCGTCGAGGGGGCGCTGTCGACGCTCGGCGAGTGGCGCCACACGCTGCTCGGCGCCGAGCCGCTGAGCGCCCGCAGGGAGGCCGACGTCACGATGGCGATGTCGCTGGGCGCCTGGAGCCCGAACAGCTCCTACAACGCCGCAGGTCTGCTTGGCCGGATCGTCGGCAGGGTCCTCGGCTGGCCGGTGCTGGTGGTGGAGCACGCGCTGCGGCGGCTGGCCCACTCGGGCGACCCCCGGGCGGCCGCGAGGCGGCGGGCGCTCGCGCTGCGGGCGGTGACCGAGGACGACCTTGCCGAGATGGAGGAGCTGATCGCCAACCGCAGCTATCTCGCGCCGATGCAGGCGGCGGTGCTGCGCGGCGAGAGCGTGGAAGAGATCAGGCAGGCGGCGCTGACGAGGTCGAGGCTGGCCGAGGACGGCGTGCTCACCTCCGCGCCGGGCTCGCCGCTGCTCGGCGCGGCCGACTCCGCGGTCATCGACACCGAGCTGAGCAGGCACTACGCCAGGGCCGCACGCGGATTCGGTCTCATAACGTGAGCGACGTAAGCTTTAACGGTGACCGTTGCTCCTGAAGGCCGTAAGCTCCTCCGCCTGGAAGTGCGAAACGCCGAAACCCCTATTGAGCGCAAGCCCCCGTGGATCAAGACCAAGCTCAAGACCGGTCCCGAGTACACCGAGCTGAAATCGCTGGTGCGCCGTGAGGGCCTGCACACGGTCTGTGAAGAGGCGGGCTGTCCCAACATCTACGAATGCTGGGAGGACCGCGAGGCGACCTTCCTCATCGGCGGCGACCAGTGCACCCGCCGCTGCGACTTCTGCCAGATCGACACGGGCAAGCCCAAGGAGTACGACAAGGACGAGCCGCGCAGGGTCGCCGAGTCCGTCCAGCAGATGGGCCTGAAGTACGCCACGGTGACCGGTGTCGCCCGTGACGACCTGCCCGACGGCGGCGCGTGGCTCTACGCGGAGACCGCCAGGCAGATCCACTCGCTGCTGCCGGGTTGCGGCGTCGAGCTGCTGGTCCCCGACTTCAACGCCAACCAGGAGCAGTTGGAGGAGGTCTTCTCCAGCAAGCCCGAGGTGTTCGCGCACAACATCGAGACGGTGCCGCGGATCTTCAAGCGGATCCGTCCCGCCTTCCGCTACGAGCGCTCCCTCCTGGTGATCACCAAGGCGCGTGCGGCCGGGCTCGTCACCAAGTCCAACCTGATCCTGGGCATGGGCGAGGAGCGGTCCGAGGTGGTCCAGGCGATGCGCGACCTGCACGAGGCGGGCTGCGACCTGCTGACGATCACCCAGTACCTGCGCCCGACGCCGCGCCACCACCCGGTCGACCGGTGGGTGAAGCCGGAGGAGTTCGTCGAGCTGCAGGCCGAGGCCGAGGCGATCGGCTTCGCCGGCGTCATGTCGGGGCCGCTGGTGCGCTCGTCGTACCGCGCGGGCCGGCTCTACCAGCAGGCCATGGAGGCCCGCCAGAGCGCGTGACACCCCAACGACGAGAAGGCCGCACGATGTGCGGCCTTCTCGTGTTTTGCCGGACGCCGCGCGACCGGTTTTCTCAGACGGCGTGCGAGAACGGCGGCGGGGGTGCCGGGGCGGGGGGCTAGCTGTCGTGGTCCCCGTGGGAGCCAGCCGGGCGTGCGACGGTCAGCTCGCAGCGGCCGTCAACGCACGAGCGCTTCAACCGTCCCATCGAGATGGTCTGTATCAGCCCGATCGTCCAGCAGGTCGGACACCCGCGCAGGGCGAGCAGCCCGACCGGCGCGAGCAGCAGGCTGACGACCCCGGCCACCGGTATGAGCGCGACCGAGCCGATCAGCGCGCCGAATCCCACCACCCCGCGGGCCAGGTGGCGGGGCAGCGACGTGCTCGCGAAACTTCCACCGTCAGTCATCGACGCCTCCACGGGCCGAGTCGGGTATGCCCTGCAGCGTGCGGTGAACCGCTGCACGGGCGCGATGCAACCGCGACTTCATCGCGGCGGTGCTGAGGCCGAGCGCGTCGGCGACCATCCGGCCGCTGTAGCCCTGGACGTCCCGCATGATGAGCACGCGCCGCTGGTCGGCGGGCAGGGCGGCGATGGCGGTCGCCACCCGTTCGGCCTCCAGGCGTTGCAACACCTCTTCCTCCGCCGAGGGCCCAGAGGGCTCAGCTGGCGTGACAGTGTCCGGGACCCGCTGCCGCAGCATCAGCTGCGACCGCCGTAGGCACTCATGGCGGACGATGCGGAACATCCACGACGCGAGCGCCCCCGTGGCCCGCAGCATCCCGATCTTTCGGTAGAGGATGATCAGCGCTTCCTGTGCGGCGTCCTCGGCGTCCTCGGGCGTGGCGCACAGGGCATGGGCGAATCGCCGTACGTGCGGGTGCGATCCGGACACCAGCGCGGCGATCGACTCGACGTCCCCGCCCTGAGCGGCGACGATCAGCCGCTCGGCGGGCCAGGCGGGGTCAGCCACGGGAGCGAGCCCGCCGACGCAGCACGACCACGCACGTGCAGACGAGTACGGCGGCGGCGACGACGATGGCACCAATGATCATGACAACCTCCTGGTCCTGTTCCGACGCTGTTGTCGGCACATGTATGAGAGGCGCCGGCATCGCCAAAGGATTCACCCTGGGCCACAGAAACCGCAAAAGTAACGTAATAGTCACAAACCTATCTATCGGTAGGTTTTCTGGTGACACTGGCTGCGTGGACTTCGACGAACTGATCAACCAGCTGGACCTGCCCACCAAGATCCGCCTGCTCACCGGCGCGGACATGTGGTCGCTGCCCGCCGTACCCGAGATCGGCCTCGACCGGCTCGTCATGAGCGACGGGCCCATCGGCGTGCGCGGCGAGCAGTGGACCTCCGCCGACCCCTCGATCGCGCTGCCGAGCCCGACCGCGCTGGCCGCGACGTGGGACGTCGACCTGATCCGTCAGGTGGGCCGCCTGCTCGCGCAGGAGGCCAGGCGCAAGGGCGTGCACGTGCTGCTCGCGCCCACGATCAACCTGCACCGCTCCCCTCTCGGCGGGCGGCACTTCGAGTGCCTGTCCGAGGACCCCTACCTCACAGGCGAGCTGGGAGCCGCCTACGTCGAGGGCGTCCAGGAGGGTGGCGTGGCCACCACGCCGAAGCACTTCGTGGCCAACGACTTCGAGACCGACCGCTTCACCGTCGACGTCAAGGTCACCGACCGGGTGCTCAGGGAGGCTTACCTGGCGCCCTTCGAGCGGGTGGTCGAGGCGGGCGCGTGGGGCATGATGACGGCCTACAACGCGGTCAACGGGACCACGATGTCCGAGCACTCCGCGCTGGTGAACGGCGTGCTCAAGGACGAGTGGGGCTTCGACGGGTTGGTCGTCTCCGACTGGACGGCCGTGCGCTCCACCGAGGCGGCGGCGGTCGGCGGCACCGACGTGGCCATGCCGGGGCCGTTCGGGCCGTGGGGCGACAAGCTGGAGGAGGCGGTCCGCGAGGGGCGGGTGCCCGAGTCGGTCGTCGACGACAAGGTGCGGCGCATCCTGCGCCTGGCCTCCCGCGTGGGCGCGCTGCGCCCCTCCGCAGGAGAACCCGCGGCGGACGAGCCGATCGACGGCATGGCGCTGGCCCGCGAGGTCGCGGCACGCTCCTTCACGCTGCTGCGCAACGAGGGCGACCTGCTCCCCCTGTCCGGGACGCCGACGCTGGCCCTCATCGGCTCGGCCGCCGCCGAGGCGCGGATCATGGGCGGCGGCAGCGCCCAGGTCTTCCCCGACCGCACGGTCTCCCCGCTGGAGGGGCTCGGGGCCAGGGGCGAGGTCAGGTACGCGCTCGGCACCGATCCCCGGGTGCGTCTGGCGCCGCTCGCCGTACCGACGACGGCGCAGTTCCTGGACGCCGACGGCGAGGTGCTCGCCGAGCACCCGCTGGCCACCACGGAGGCGCGGTGGGTCGGCCAGCTGCCGCCCGACGTGGACGCCGATCGGCTGAGCGCGGTACGGCTGCGCGCCACCTATGTCCCCGACGTCTCGGGCGAGCACGAGCTGTCCGTGGCGGGCGTGGGGCCGTTCACCGTGCGGGTGGACGGCACGACCGTGTTCGACGAGGCGATCGAGCTGGAGGGCGACGACCCGGGCGCCGCGTTCCTGGCACCGCCGGAGAAGCGCGTCGTCGCCGAGCTGGTCGCGGGCCGGCCGTACGAGCTGGAGGTGACGCATCCCGCGGGCGCCTTCGGCGGCATGGCGTTCGTCGCCTACACCCTCGGCCACGCCAACCCCTCCCCCGGCGAGGACGCGCTCATCGCCGAGGCCGTGGAGGCGGCGCGCGCGTGCGAGGTGGCCGTGGTGGTGGCCTCGACGACGCTGGAGGTCGAGAGCGAGGGCTTCGACCGTGAGGACCTGCGCCTGCCAGGCCGTCAGGACGAGCTCATCGCCGCCGTCGCCGCCGCCAACCCGCGCACGATCGTCGTGGTGAACGCGGGCTCGCCGGTCGAGATGCCGTGGGTGTCCGAGGTGGCGGCCGTGCTGCTGACCTGGTTCCCCGGCCAGGAGGCGGGGCTGGCGCTGGCCGACGTCCTGTACGGCGACGCCGAGCCCGGTGGCCGTCTGCCCACCACCTGGCCGGTACGGCTGGCCGACAGCCCCGTCGTCAATGTCACGCCGGTCGAGGGCCAGGTCCCCTACGAGGAGGGCGTCTTCATCGGTTACCGGGCGTGGGAGAAGCAGGGGCGGGTGCCCGCCTTCTGGTTCGGCCACGGCCTCGGCTACACGTCCTGGTCCTACGACTCGATCGCGGCCGAGGGCTCGACCGTGACGGTCGCGGTCACCAACACGGGCACGCGCCGCGGCCGGGAGGTCGTGCAGGTGTACCTGTCGGCGGCCACGCCCGACGACCGGCCCGCCAGGTGGCTGGCCGGGTTCGACGTGGTGGAGGCGGGGCCGGGCGAGACGGTGCTGACCACGCTGTTCCTGCCCGAGCGGGCCTTCCAGGTGTGGACGGAGGACGGCTGGAGCACCGTGCCCGGCGAGTACACGGTCGAGGCGGGCCGCAGCGTCGCCGACCTCAGGGCGAGCGCGACCGTCAAAATCTGACACGGCCGTAGTCCTCCGACTGACGGGGACTGGAGTTCCTGGGTGAGGGAGGAGCCGCGGGCGTAGCCGATGCGGATGTCGGCCGTGGGCCGGTCGGGGTCGACCGGGGCGGGCGGCGGGGTGCCGGGCCTGCGGTCGGTGGGGGCCTGAACGCGCAGCCGCTGCAGGTGGCGGTATCGGGTCCTGCGCGACGGCCGGCCCCGCTCGAAACGTAGGGTCGCCTCGTCATAGTGGCCGACCTTGTCGTAGCCGGTATCCCGTTGCGGGATACCGGCTACGAGGGTGTCCTCTACTGGGGAACCGCCGGCTGATAGGTCAGGTGGACGACGCCGGTCCTGAAGACCTCAGAGCCGGCCAGGCGTAGTGACTTGTTCAAGTCGTCCTCCTCGAAAAGGCGCCGGCCGTGGCCGAGAACCACCGGGTGAACCAGCAGTTGGAGTTCGTCCAGGACGTCGTCATGCAGCAGTGAGCGCACCAGGGTGGGGCTGCCGGCGATGGTGATGTTGCGGCCGGGCTGCTGCTTGAGCTTGGTGAGCTCGTCGGCGACGGTGCCGCTGATCAGGGTGCTGTTCTGCCATGCCACGGTGTTCAGGGTGGTGGAGGCGACCAGTTTGGGCATCGTGTTGATCCGGTCCGCGAGCGGCACTTCGCTGCCGTGTTCGGGCCAGGAGCCGGCGAACACCTGGTAGGTGGTCCGGCCCAGAAGCAGGATGTCGGACTGGTGGAACTGCTCGGCGACCACTTCGGCCATCCGCTCGTCGTAGTAGGGGAAGTGCCAGTCCTCAGGCGCTTGCATGACACCGTCGACGGACACGAACAACTGCGCGACGATCTTCCTCATCGGTTCGCCCCGAAGAACTCGGCGACGGCGGGGGCGATGGCCGCCGCGTCGACGTCGTGGGGTTGGCCGTGAAGCGTGGTGCGGTGGGCGTCGGACAGGGCATCGGCGATCGCCTCGGCCGCGGCGGTGATCCAGGGGGTCGTCGCGCCGTCTATGACGACGGTAGGGATGGTGATTGACTTCAGCACCTCGGAGGGCAGGGCGAAGTCTGCGGCGACGTCGGCGTCGTAGGCCAGGCAGCTCGCCCCGGCCGCCATCGCCTCCCAGAACGGAGCGGCCTTCATGCCTTCGACGAACTCGGCGGGCATGAGCACGGCCTTGACCATGAATAGTTCCATCATGTCGCCGAAGCGGCCTTCTGCGCGCAGGGCGTATTGCTGGTCGCGATAGTCGGCGGGGACGGGCTCGCGGGTACCGGGCAGGATGTAAGGGACCTCCCATAGGGCCAGCTTGGTGATGGGCAGGCCGCGGGCGGCGGCCTGGATCGCGATCATTCCGCCGCCGGAGGTGCCGTAGACCATCGCGGACCCGCCGGCCTCGGTGATCAGGGCCTGGAGGTCGTCGAACTCGCGGTCGACCGAGTACGGAGCGGTGTCTACCGTCTCACCGCGGCCGCGCCGGTCGTAGCTGTAGACGGTGAAGTGTTCGGCCAGCAGTGCGGCCAGCGGCGACTCGGCTGTCCGATCGACCGGCCCTCCGCCGATCACGATGACCGCCGGGCCCGAACCGATGCTGTCGTAGGCGATGCGAGTGCCGTCCTGGGAGGTGACGAAGGTCATGATGATCTCTTCCGATTCGTTTGGCAGTGCTGGACGATTGACGTGCGACGAGCTGGAACTCTTCGGAGCCAGGGGGGCCAAGCGGGTGTGACTGGGCCGGTTAGCGGATGTTCCCGGCGGCCAGCGTGGAGACGGATTTGTCGATGCGCCGCTGGCGGGTGGCCTCGGTCTTGGCGCCCTCGATTTGACCTAGGCCGCCTGTCGCATCAGGTGGGCGGAGGTGGCGCAGATCCAGGCCCAGCCGAGCACCACAGCGGCGGTGAAGGCGAGGTTGATGACGGCGTTCCCGGGGCCGGAAGCGATCCCGGCGAAGGCGGCGAAGAAGACGATCCCGGTAGCCCCGCTGTAGATCGCCCATCCACGGCGGCCGAGGGCGGCGTAGGCGCGGGCGAACACCAGGCAGGCGCCGATCAACCCGAGGAAGCCGATCCCGCCGCCGACGAAGTGCAGCAGACCGTGCCAGCTGACCGGCCCGGGCCCGTCGGGCGTTCCGACCGGGAAGCCGAGAGCCGGGTCGGCGCGGAAGATCCCGCCGGAGATCAGGCCCGCGCCGTACAGGGCGACCAGCCGCGGCCCCCAGACGCGGCCACTGCCCGCCCGCAGTGCCCGCCGCATTCCGACCGCGGCGGCGACGGTCATCAGGCCTGCCAGGATGAGGTTGGCGATCTGGACCCAGCCGAGGCCGCCGTTGGCCAGCAGGCTGGCCGGGTGCCGGGTGAGGTCGAACCCGTCGCGGGTCAGTGCCTGCACGGCGGTCACGACCACATACAGCGGACCTGCGACCACCCCCCAGCCCAGCAGGGACTTGGTGATCCGGGCCTGAGGCGAACAGTCGGTACGGCGGGCGGCTGCGATGGCGGTCATCTCGGGGTTCCTTCCGTCCCTCTTGCTGATATCCACAGCTTGTCGGCGGAGGCTTCAGAACAGCTTCAGAACTACTTCCGGTGACCTTGAACCACTTAGCCTGAGGCATGCGATTCGGCGTGCTTGGTCCGCTTGCCGTCTGGACAGATGACGGTGCACTGGTTCGGGTTCCCGACACGAAGGTCCGCGCCCTGCTGGCCGACCTTCTCCTGGGAGAGGGCCGCCCGGTGTCGATCAGCGCCCTGATCGACGATCTGTGGGGCGATGATCTTCCGGTCAATCCCACCAGCACCCTGCAGACCCGCGTCTCCCAGTTACGGCGGGCGCTGGAGGAGGCGGAGCCGGGAAGCCGGGACCTGGTGGTGACTCAGCCGCCGGGCTACGTGCTGCGAGTAGCCGCCGACGCGGTGGATGTAGGCCGGTTCCGGGGGCTGGCCCAGCGTGCGCGGACAGTCGCCGAGCCACGTACCCGCAGGTCGCTTCTCGCCGACGCGCTGGCGCTGTGGCGGGGCCCGGCCTTCGCCGACGTATCCGAGGCGCCCTTCGCTCGCGCGGCCATCGACCGGCTCGAAGAGGAACGGATGGTCGTCATCGAGGAGCACGCCGAGGCCCGCCTGGAGATGGGTGAGCACCACCTGCTGTCAGCCGAGCTCGCCGAGGTCGTAGCCGGACATCCGTTACGGCAGCGCCTGCGCGCGGTCTACATGCGCGTGTTGTACCGGTCAGGACGGCACAGCCAGGCGCTGGACACCTACCATGACCTCCGCACCCGCCTAGCCGACGAGCTGGGCCTGGACCCCGCCGCCGACCTCGTCAGGCTCCACCAGGAGATTCTCAGCCAGGATCCCGCGCTGGCCGCAGTACCGGCCGAAGCGTCTGCTCAGACGAATCTGCCCGCCGCCATGACCGAGTTGATCGGCCGGGCCACGGCAGTGGAACGTGTTCGGGCCCGCCTGCGCAGCGGCAGGCTCGTGACGCTCACCGGGCCGGGAGGCGTGGGCAAGACCAGCCTGGCCCTGGAGGTCGCCCGGGATCTGGACGACGCCTGGCTGGTGGAGCTGGCCGCCCTCGACGCCTCCGCCGGTGAGCAGGACCTCCTCCAGGCGATCCGGAACCTCACCCAGCCCGACGGGGAGCGCGTGCTGGTCCTGGACAACTGCGAGCACGTGGTAGAGCAGGTCGCCGCAGTGGCCGACAAGCTGCTGCGGACCGCTCCGCATCTGCGGATCCTGGCCACCAGCCGCGAACCCCTTGGCATCCTCGGCGAGCAGGTGTGGCCGGTCCCGCCGCTCGGCCTGCCGTCCTCGGCCACCGACTCCGGCGCCGTGGCGCGATCCAGCGCCATCCAGCTGTTCGTGGCCAGGGCCACCGCCGCCAAGCCCGACTTCCAGCTCACTCCCGCCAACACCCCGGCCGTGGTGGAGATCTGCCGCAGACTCGACGGCCTGCCCCTCGCGCTCGAACTGGCGGCGACCCGCGTCCGCGCCCTGGAGATCCACGATCTCGCCACGCGTCTCGACGATCGTTTCCGGGTGCTCGCCACCGGCCGTCGCGGCGCGCCGGACCGGCAGCGGACGTTGCAGGCCATGATCGAATGGAGCTGGGACCTGCTCACCGAGCCAGAACGGACCGTGCTGCGCCGATTGGCCATCCACCCCGACGCGTGGAGCCTGCAGGCGGCGGAGGCGATCTGCCCCGGTGACGTCGCCGACCTGCTCATCCGCCTCGTCGATCGTTCCCTGGTTTCGCCGCTGACCGGGACGACCGGCTCGCGGTACCGGCTTCTGGAAACCGTACGGGCCTTCTGCCTGGACCGCCTGCGCGACTCGGGCGAGTTCGAGGAGACCCGCAGGCAGTACGTCGCCTATTACGAGGAGCTGACAGACCGTAACGAGCCACGGCTTTTCGGGCACGGCGGCCTGCTCATCCAGGCCAGCGACCTCTACCGTGAGCCGCGCCCGGCGACGGGCACCCCGGATGGCGGGGGGCATGGCGGCGCGAAGGCCACCACCATCTCGGCAGACGGCACGATTATTGCCGTCGAGCGATGGGGCCAAGGCCCGCCACTCATCCTGGTCGGCGGCGCACTGAACGAGCGGACGGACTTCACCTCGCTGGCCGTACGGCTAGCTCCGCGGTTCACCGTGATCACCTATGATCGCCGCGGCCGCGGCGGGAGCGGGGACACCAAGCCGTACACGGTCGTCCGGGAGATCGAGGACCTGACAGCCGTCCTCGGCCAGGCCGGTGAGGCCGCGTTCGCCCTCGGCGTCTCCTCAGGCGCCGTCCTTGTCGCCGACTCGGCTGCGCGCGGCGTGCCGATCACCGGACTGGTGTTGATCGAGCCGCCCTTCATCCTCGACGGCACCCGCACAGCCATGCCCCTGGACTTCAGCGCACAGCTCGACAAGCTCGTGCGGGCAGATCGCCGAGGCGACGCGGTCGAACTCTTCCTGACCACCGCTGTGGAGACGCCGGCCGAGGTCATCGCCGCGATGCGCTCGGCTCCCCAGTGGCGAAGCCTCGAAGCCATGGCCCACACCCTGGCCTATGACATGGCTGTGATGGGCGACTTCTCCCTGCCCGTGCACTGGGCCGCCACCATCACCGTCCCCACCTTGGTCATCGACGGCACGCACAGTGCCGCCTGGCGACGGGACGCCGCACAAACGGTCACCGACCTGCTGGCTCACGGACGGCGCCACAGCGTGGACGCACCACACGACATGGCACCCGACGTCCTGGCGCCACTGCTGGAGCAGTTCCTCCTCTGAGACCCCGCTCACGACCGGATCGCCCGACGCGCCGGCCATGACGCCCACCGCGCCGCACACGCCGACACCGACCTGCTCAACGCCATCGCGGCAGGCAGCAGCCCGATCGAATCGTTCGTCCCGATCTCCCTCGGCCTGCCTACCCTCACCGTGGACACCTCCGACGGCTACCAGCCCGACATCGCAGTCTTCGCCACAGCCAACCGACTCGCCGACCGACAGGGGCATGGGTCCAGCCACTTGGTCTGCGAAGGACCTACGTGGGCGGTCGCCGACCAGGCCGCCCACGCCCGAGACCGGTAGAAACCAGTACGAACCGTAGTAGCAGAGATCGTCAGGCGTCCCCTCAACCCAAATAACCCCAGGTCAGAGGTGGGTTGCTCCATTGCTACTGGGACCCCTTCGACGGGCAGAGCCGCCGCTACCCGGAGGTGAAACCGATCCCCTTGTACGACTCGGTGGGTCACGTTTTCATCTCCGGCGGGGGGTGTTTGTATCCTTCACAACATGGCGAAGCCCGTAGACCCAGAGAAGCCGGGGCGCATCAAGCAGCTCCGCATGATCGCGAAGATCATCCAGCAGGCCAACCCCAAGGGGATGCCGATCGTCTTTCTTTCGGCGGTCGCCACGCTGGCGGTGGTCATCGTGATCGGCCTGGTCACGGGATTCTTCTGGTATTCCATCTTCATCGGCCTCATGCTCGCGTTCACCGTGGGCCTGGTCGTGTTCGGCCAGCTCGCGCAGCGGGCCCAGTACCGCATGCTCGACGGCCAGACCGGCGCGGCCGCTGCCGTACTGCAGGGCATGCGCGGCAACTGGGAGGTGACCCCGGCGATCGCCGCCAACCGCGACCAGGACCTCGTGCACCTGGTCGTCGGCTACCCGGGCATCGTCCTGGTCTCCGAGGGCCCTGGCAACCGCGTGCAGAAGATGCTCGTGGGCGAGAAGAAGCGGCTGCAGCGCGTCGTCATGGACGTGCCCGTCTACGACATCCAGTGCGGTGACGGCGAGGGGCAGATCCCGCTCGGCAAGCTGCAGCGGCACCTGATGAAGCTCCCCCGCAACCTCAAGAAGCCCGCGGTCAACCAGGTGAAGGACCGGCTGCGCTCGCTGCCGAAGAACCTGCCGATGCCCAAGGGCCCCATGCCCAAGGGCGCCCGCATGCCGCGCGGCCCGAAGATGCGCTAGTGCTGTCGCCTTCGTCGCGGGCCAACCGCTTCTGGTGGGACGGCAACGCCGACGACTACCAGGTGGAGCACGGCGAGTTCCTGCGCGACTCCGGCTTCGTCTGGTGCCCCGAGGGCGTCGACGAGGCCGAGGCGGGGCTGCTCGGCCCGGTCGAGGGCAAGGACGTGCTGGAGATCGGCTGCGGTGCCGCCCAGTGCTCACGCTGGCTCGCCACGCGCGGCGCGCGCGTGGCGGCCTTCGACATCTCCCACCGGCAACTGCGCCACTCCCAGCGGATCGACCTGGAGACGGGCCTGCGGGTGCCGGTGCTCCAGGCCGACGCCGAGAGCCTGCCGTTCGGCGACGACACCTTCGATGTGGCGTGCTCGGCCTTCGGGGCACTACCGTTCGTGGCCGCGCCGCTGAGCGTCTTCACCGAGGTCAAGCGGGTGCTCAGGCGGGGCGGCCGGTTCGTGTTCTCGGTGAGCCACCCGATCAGGTGGGCCTTTCCCGACGATCCGGGCGAGCGCGGGCTCACCTCCGACCGCTCCTACTTCGACCGCACGCCGTACGTCGAGGCCGACGACGACGGCACGCCCACCTACGTCGAGCACCACAGGACCATGGGCGACTGGGTCGGCCTGATCGCGGCGAGCGGGCTCACGTTGACCTCGCTGCTGGAGCCCGAATGGCCGCCGGGCCACGACCGGGTGTGGGGCGGGTGGAGCCCGCTCAGGGGCCGCCACTTCCCCGGCACGGCGATCTTCAGCTGCCGCGCGTAGCCCGCGCGCGTCACATCCGGACGACCACGGTGTTGGACACGCGGTCGTGCACGCCGCGCTGGTCCCTGTCGAAGATCACGGCTGGTACGGCCAGGCACAGCAGGATCGTGCGGACCAGCACGGGGAACCACCTGGGCCGCCCGCCGTCCATCGCGGCGACCCTGATGCCCAGCAGGCGATGCCCGAACGTCTGCCCGAGGAACCCGACGAGCAGCAGGTACTGCACGGCGAAGATCGCCACCGGCACCCACGGCGACTCGGCGGGATTGACCCTGAACAGCGCCTGCGCGATCGCCCACGTACAGATCAGCCAGTCGATGACCAGCGCGCCGATCCTGCGCCCGTACCTGGCGACCGAGCCGCTGCCCTCCTCGGGCAGGCCGAGGCGCTCACCTGGGTACCCGAGATCGACGCCCGCGGACCTCACCCCGCCCAGCCAGGTCTGGGTCCAGCGGGGCTGCTGCTCCTTGCTGCTCATGCCATCAACGGTATCCGCAGGGGTGGCCGGTCCTGACAGCCGTACATCGTGATCCAAACGCGCTTCAGTCCAAGGTCATCCCGCCAGCATCATGGCTGCGCACCTTTCACCTGCCCCTGGTACAGGGGCGGGTGACAGGGCCGGTTTTCACGGCCGGATCGCAAGGCCGGATCGCAAGGCCGGATCGCAAGGCCGGATCGTAGGGACGGGGAGTCAGGGGATGGACGGGGACGATCTCGACGAGCGCTTCAACGCGCTCGTCGCGCAGATCGACGCGGGCGAACAGCGCAGGATGCGGACCGCTGCCACCAAGGGGGTGCGCGGGCCGCGCCGGGCCCGTGCGCGGCGGCGCCGGTGGCCTGCGGTGTGGGCCGTGGTCGCCGTCGTGGTGGTGGCGGGCGCGGTCGTGACGACCAGGCCCGACCTGCTGTCGGGGATCTCGCCCGCCGTACGGCAGGCATCACCTGCCGCCGAGGAGACCAGCCCTGTCTTGGCGGAGACCGAGCCCACCACCGAGGAGACCGAGCCCACCCCCGGCGAGACCAGGCCAGCCCCCGTGGCGTCCGGAAACGTCGGCCCCTTCGACGGCTCCCCCGCGGAGCGGTACGCCGAGGGCGCGGCGGGCATCGTCCTGCCGCAGGCCAGGGCCATGGGTGGGCTGTCGAAGAAGGCGATCGCCAAAGGACTCCAGCAGGCCAAGGCCCTCCTCGCCGCCGCCTTCCTCGACCGTGCGACGCTCATGGGCGGCAGGCCCGAGGCGTACATCGCCGCTCTCGACCCCGCGCAGCGCGCCGAGTTCCGCGCGAACCTCGACGTGCGCACCAAGAATGGTCACCACAGCCGCGACATGCTGGCCAGCTTCGCGCCGGGGACCGCCGAGCTGGTCACCGACGTGATCAAGACCACCGGACGGATCACGCTCGCCGACGACCCCGACGGCGTGACCGTCAAGGTCAACCAGTTGTTCGTCTACGCCATCCAGCGGCCCGGCGCGCCGGACACGGCCATGCGGCTGGTCGTCCATGCGAAGGGCGAGGTCCTGCTCCGGCGCGATGTCGTGTGGTCGCGTGTCTACCAGGACGGGGCGACCCCCGCGCGCTGCGACGTGAACGACGGCTTCATCCACGCCTTCTACGCCGACTCGCCGCCCGACACCACGCCCAGGGAGTCCGGCGGCCCGTCCGACCCCTACGACCTAAGCGAGCAGTCAGGCAGGAAGAGGGCCGAAGCCGAGTGCACGGACTCCCAGCCGACCTGACGGCCCCTTAACACATGCGAAACAATCGGGACACGACCTGGAAACGGCCGACCCCTAGGGTCGGCCTGACAGCCCATGCCCCGGGAGGTTCGAGAGTGTTCAACTCCGCCGACGACGTCCTGAAGTTCATCAGGGACGAAGGGGTGCAGTTCGTCGATGTCAGGTTCACCGACCTGCCCGGGACGACGCACCATTTCACCTTTCCCGTAGAGAACTTCGGCGCCAACGTTTTCTCCGACGGCCTCATGTTCGACGGCTCGTCTATCCGCGGCTTCCAGGCCATCCACGAGTCGGACATGCTCCTGCTGCCCGACCCCTCCAGCGCGGTGCTCGACCCGTTCCGTCAGCACAAGACGCTCAACATCAACTTCTTCGTGCACGACCCGCTGACCGGTGAGGCCTACAGCCGCGACCCGCGCAACGTCGCGCGCAAGGCCGAGGAGTACCTCAAGGGCACCGGCATCGCCGACACGGCCTACTTCGGGCCCGAGGCCGAGTTCTACATCTTCGACGACGTGCGCTTCGAGACGAGCGCGAACGCCGGCTATTACTACATCGACTCCATCGAGGGCGCCTGGAACACCGGCAAGGCCACCGAGGGTGGCAACCTCGGCTACAAGCCCCGCTACAAGGGCGGCTACTTCCCTGTTCCGCCGATGGACCACTTCACCGACCTGCGTTCGGAGATGGTCCGCAACCTCATCGAGTGCGGCATCGACGTCGAGATGCAGCACCACGAGGTCGGCACCGCGGGCCAGGCGGAGATCGACTTCAGGTTCGGCACGCTGCTCAAGACGGCCGACAACCTGATGCTCTACAAGTACGTCATCAAGAGCACGGCGCTGGAGTACGGCCACACGGTCACCTTCATGCCCAAGCCGATCTTCGGTGACAACGGCTCGGGCATGCACTGCCACCAGTCGCTGTGGAAGGACGGCTCGCCGCTCTTCTACGACGAGGTCGGCTACGCGGGCCTGTCCGACACCGCCCGCTACTACATCGGCGGCCTGCTCAAGCACGCGCCCTCGCTGCTGGCCTTCACCAACCCGACGGTCAACTCCTACCACCGGCTCGTGCCCGGCTACGAGGCGCCCGTCAACCTGGTCTACTCCCAGCGCAACCGCTCGGCCTGCGTGCGCATCCCGATCACCGGGTCCAACCCGAAGGCCAAGCGCATCGAGTTCCGGGTGCCCGACCCTTCGTGCAACCCGTACTTCGCGTTCGCGGCGATGCTGATGGCGGGCATCGACGGCATCCGCAACAAGATCGAGCCGCCGGAGCCGGTCGACAAGGACCTGTACGAGCTTCCCCCCGAGGAGGCGCGGATGGTTCCGCAGGTGCCGGGCTCGCTGTCGGAGGTGCTCGACGCGCTCGAGGCCGACCACGACTACCTGCTCGAGGGCGGCGTTTTCACGCCCGACCTGATCGAGACGTGGATCACCTACAAGCGGGAGAACGAGGTCGACCCGATCAGGCTGAGGCCGCACCCGCACGAGTTTGAGATGTACTACGACGTGTGACGGCACGGTTTCCCAGCCTTGGTGATCTTCTCGAGAATGGGCGCTGAGCTGGGAGCACCTTGTCGTTAGTTGTCGTTGTTTGTCGTTGCTGAGCAACGTCAGCCGGAACAGAAGTCGCGAAGCTTGTCCGGCTCGATGCGGAGCTGCTCCGCTTCGAGCCGGGCGCGCTCACGTTCGGGGCTGGGCGCGAGGAGTCCTTTTACGCCGCCACCTCGTCGTAGCCGAACTCAGCGCCGATGCCGAGCCGGCGGCGCAGCTTGTGGTCGGTGCCGCCGATGACGCCGATCGGGTCGTACGGCTGGAACCGCGTCCGCTCGACGCAGGGACCGGCCAGCCCGGTGAAGGGGCAGCCGTGGCAGCGCCGCGGCATGATCGTCTAAGGTCCGGCCGTCATCATCGAGATCCCCATGGCCATCGAGCGGCGCGACGAGGCTACCGCGTGGGCGGCTGCCTGCCGCCGAGCCGGAAGCACAGGCCACCTGAAGCCGCAGACGGGACGTGTCGAGTCCGCGACCCAGGAAGTCGCCCAAGGCCTGCGCACCCGGATCCGCCCCGCTGGCCCGAAGGAAGCGTCGAAGCTCAAGGTCAGCCGCGGCAGTCCCCTGCTCGACATCACCCGTATCACCTACGACGACACCGGCCAGCCCCTCCACCTGCTGAGCCGCCTCGTCAACCCGCAGCGGGTCCACATCACCGACCAGCGGCTGCCACTCACTTCGCCCTGAACTTCCAACTCTGGGAGATCCTGGGATCAGCTTCGGAGAACACGGCCCGGCTCCCAACGGATTGATTAGCCGATTCGCCATCCCCCTTGACGCCTCTCGCGTCAAACCAGACGATCGAGGCGCGCAACAATCCGCAACTCGATAGGAGAGCGATCATGCGCCTCACGCTCGTGGCCAAGGACCCCGAAAGCAACCCGACCGGGTCGCCGACTCTCTACCGCACCGACCGGGGCACATGGATGGTGCAGGGCTGGGTCGTCACCGACCCCGAGGCCCTACAGGAAATGCGCATCCCCGACGGAGAGACCGTCGTCGAGATCCCCGACAGGATGATTCCGTTCTTCCAGGACGGCGCATGATCGTCTCAAGCGAGGAGTTCGAGAAGCTGCTGACCGACTTCCGTCACGACGCCATCCACCTGGAGACTCGCGACGCGTACGGAACGGAGGTCGAGCTGCCTTACATGGCCAAGTGGGCGGCTGGAGAGCTGGATGGTCTGGAGTGGCTGCAAGGCTGGTGCGCCACCCTGCGCGAGCACGTCGCCGCCGGTCGATCAGTGCGCCGGGTCCGGATCGTGTCGGAACCGCTGAGCGACTATCAGCGGTGGTCCCACAGCATCGCCCAACCCATGGTCGACGCCGGCGAGGACATCCGGTGGGTTCCGCGCCAACGCCTCACTGAGCCGGGCAACGTGGTTATGCTGCCCGGCAACGACTTCTATGTGTTCGACAGCCGCCTGGCCGTCTTCCTCACCTACGCGGGCAACGGCCTGTCCCGGGAGATGGTCAGCTCCACCGATCCCAAGGACATCGCTGCCTGCGAAGACGCCTTCGCGGACGTCTGGAAGCTGGCCATCCCCCACCGTGACTACTCGCCCCAGTAGCCCCGCCCAGCAGGTCGCCGAAGAGCTGGGGGCCCGCCTGCGTGAACTCCGAGCGGATGCGGCCTTGACGGGCCGCGCGCTCGCCGCGCAGGCGGGGTGGCATTACACCAAGGTCAGCCGCATGGAGCACGGCGCCAAGACCGCGACGGAGGAGGAGATCCGCGTCTGGTGCCGGATCTGCGGCGCGGAGGACCAGATTCCCGACCTTATCGCGACCGTGCGCGCCATCCAGTCCATGTACCAGGAGTTGCGGCGGCAAACGCGAGCGGGCATGAAGAGACTCATGCAGGCGCCCGTCCCGCTGTACGAGCGGACCAGACGCTTCCGCATCTATGAGCACAACGTGATCCCGGGCCTGTTCCAGACGGCTGACTACGCGCGCTCCATGCTCACTTTCTGGTTCGGGTTCCTCGACGCGCCGAACGACCTCGACGAGGCTGTCGAGGCTCGCATGGACCGCCAGCGAGTCATCCACGCGCCAGGCAAGCGCTTTGACGTACTTCTGGAGGAGCAGGCGCTGCGGACCTGGTTCGGCTCGGCCGTCGTCCAGCGAGAGCAGCTGGAACGACTGCTGACGGTCATGTCGCACCCGCACGTATCGGTGCGCATCATCCCCATGATGATCGAGCGGCCCTGCGTTGCCTCGGCGGGCTTCTGGATCTACGACGATGAGTTGGCGACCTTGGAGACCCCCACCGCCAGTCTTGAGGTCACCCGGCCCCGCGAGATCGAGCTCTACGACCGCATGTTCGAGCATCTGGCTAGCGTCGCGCTCAGCGGGCGCGCGGCGCGGACCCTCGTCCTGGCCGTCATTGAGGAGCTTAGCGCCCACTGATTGTCGCAACATTCCGCAACATTCTGGCCTGCGCGCGGCGGCTTACCTACGTTCCCAGATATGGACAGTCACGGGTCCACGCCCTCCACACCATCACCCGCCCGCACGGGCGCCACGAGCAGGCCTGCCGGCACTGACGTGACGCGGCGTGGGCAGGCCGAAATCCCTGGGTTTCGGAGCGTCGAGGAGCAGCCGGACGGCACCCGGATCGCCGACCACCACAGCGACCGCACCCCCGCGGTGGCGCCTGCCGGATGGAGTCTCCCGGAGATCCCTCACTGCACGGTCGAACGCACTGATGACGGACTGATGCGCATCACCCACAACCGCACCGGCGACACGGAGACGGCTGACACCGAGGAGCGCGCCGTCATCGCGGGCGTGATCCTGCGGGTGTCCGCCGGGTGGCCGCGCCGCGACCCGGAGCTCCCGTTCCGGACAGGCGACCGGCCATGACCGAGGGCGGCTACACCATCGTGCCGTACACGATCGCGTACGCCAACGAGCTGGTGGCGGACCCGATCTACTTCGAGTGGCACGCCCACGAATACCGCCTCACCTACGGCAAGCCCCGCCGCGGTGACTGGGTGAACGGCATCCTGCGCGCTCGCGTCCGTGATTGGAGGAACAGGCCAGACCGACGCGGCCCCGAGCGGATGCGCAAGCTCAACACCGCCAGGCAATGGCGCTGTATGGACAGGCTGCTGTGCCAGGTGTGCGGCGGGCCGGCGACGGACCGGGAGACCGGCCGAATCCCGTGGGCGCTGACCAAGACCGTGTTCGAGCGCACCGGCCCGGACAGTGGACGCACCAACGCGCCGCCGTCCTGCTTGTCCTGCATCCCCAAGGCCATGGAGCAGTGCCCGATGTTGCGCGACGACTTCACCTTCTACACGGTGGCCTCGACCACGAGCGCGGGCGTCCTGTCGGACCTGTACGACCACGGCATATGCGACCGGCCCATCCTCGCCAAGCACAACGTTTTCGTCGCCTGGGATGCCGTCCGCTACCACGCGTACGCGCTGGCCGTGGCCCAGGTGGTCGAGCTGCACGGCATGAAGTCCCTGTAAGAGCCCAAGTGCCCCTGTCTGGAGTCCTCCTCAGGCGAGGGCACCCTGCACCACCACTCAACCGCAGCAACAACGGCAGAGAGAAGGACAGCATGACCGCAGCAACAGCAGTTGCCCCCTGGGGCTCAGCCGGGTGACCGATCCACTTCCGGATTCTCCGCAGCTGTACACCACGGTCCACCTCGACCCGGAGACCCAGATCACGACGTTCCGCGACGCGGACGGCGAGATCGTGGACATGGGCAACAAGGTCACCGTCACCACGTCCAAGGGCGGCGGCAGCGACGGCTCAGGCGGCAGCGCGAACGTCGCCGACGACTCCACCACCGACTCGTAAGTCCCGTGCAGCCCACACCACAGACCGTGCTGGTCATCACCTCGGAAGAGGACGTCACCGCCAACCTGGTGATCGAGGCGCTGCACGAGCGCCAGGTGCAGGTCGTCCGAACCGATCCGGCCGATATCGGCGCCGAGCTGACGTTCAGCGCCTTCATCGGCGATGACCGCAAGGAGTGGGCGGGCCGGCTACGTACGGCGAGTCGCGACATCGCACTCGCAGAGGTTGGGGCGGTGTACTACCGCCGCCCCAACCCGTACTCGACCCGATTCGCCCACCTGCCCGCCCAGCAAAGCGCCTTCGCCACCGCTGAAGCACAGCACGGACTCGGCGGCATCCTGCGCACCCTGCACGGCGCGACGTACGTCAACCACCCTGCGGCGATCAACTCCGCTGACTACAAACCGGCCCAACTCCAAGCGGCCACCCAGCTCGGGCTGACCATCCCGCTGACCCTGATCACCAACGACCTTGAACAGGCGCAGAAGTTCGCCGCCGAGCACGGGCCGATCGTCTACAAGTCATTCCGAGGCGCCCCATCCACTCCAGATGGCCACGTCGCGATATGGACGCAGCGGATCGCCCCGCAGGACCTGGACGACTCGGTGTCAGTGACCGCCCACCTGTTCCAGCAGGAGGTGCCCAAAGTCGCCGACGCGCGGGTGACAGTGATCGGGCAGCGCGTGTTCGCCAGTAGGATCACCACTCCTGACGGTGCGCTCGACTGGCGCAGCGGCGGCTGGGAGAAGCTGGCCCACGAGCCCATCAACGTGCCCGAGCCGATCAGACGTGCGCTGCACGCCTACCTGGACCACTTCGGGCTGGTGTTCGGCGCGTTCGACTTCGCGCTCAACGCCGACGAGCAATGGACTTTCATCGAGTGCAACCCCAACGGCCAATGGGCCTGGCTGCCTGACTCCGACGCGATGGCACACGCCCTCGCTGATGTGATCTTGAAAGGATGGTGGTCGTGAGCGACACAGCCGCAAAGCTCCGCCACGCCCTGGCGGACACCGTAGGATCCGCAGGCTGGCACGCGGCGCTGGAGGCAGTGCCCCGCGAGCTGTTCGTCGGCGACGCCGTCCTGCTGCGCGACGCGGCCCGCGGCGACCTGTGGACAGCCTCTCGCCGCGCCGAGATGGACGAAATGGACTGGCTGGGCCTGGTCTACACGGACGAGACATGGGTGACCCAGGTCGATGGCGTCCTGGCCGAAGAGGCGAACGGCGCGGTGACGGGCGCACCCAGCTCCTCATCGACGACCCCGAGCCTGGTCGTGCGGATGCTGGAGGCCGCCCAGATAGCCGAGGGCGACAGGGCGCTGGAGATCGGGACCGGCACCGGCTACTCCACGGCGCTGATGTGCCACCGCCTCGGCGAAAGTTCGGTCATCTCGATCGAGTACGACCCGGCCGTGGCCAAGCGCGCGAGGAAGGCGATCACCGAGGCCGGATACACGCCGACCCTTGTAGTGGGTGACGGCCTTCACGGCTACGACGACAACGCCGGCTACGACCGGCTGATCGGTACCTGCTCAGTACGGACCATCCCCCCAGCCTGGATGGGGCAGGTACGCGCCGGAGGAACCATCACCACACCCATGTGGGGCTGGATGGGTGGGGTCGCGTTCGCGCACCTCACCCTCACCGACAACGAGGAGGCGAGCGGACGCTTCCTGCCGGACGACCTGTACTTCATGCGCGCCCGAACCCACATGCCGCCGCCCCGGCCACCGGTCAAGACGGGGATCGGCGACGCCCGCGAGTCCAGGATCGATCCGGCAGTCCTGGATGACGAAGCCGCGCTATTCGTCGCCCAGCTCGCCGCGCCAGCCGCCCAGCGGGCATCGGTCGGCGACACGACGATCCTGTTGGACGTCAGCACCGGGTCGCGGGCCGACACCAAGCCAGCCCCCGGCGGCGGGTGGATAGTCCACCAGCATGGCCCGCTGCGCCTGTGGGACGCGGTCGAGGACGCCATCCTGCTCTGGCAGGACGCCGGATCACCGCACCAGTCAGCGTTCGGGCTCACGGTCACCCCGGAGCGCCAACACATCTGGCTGGGCGAACCGGGCGGCCCATCCTGGGACCTGCCTGCCTGACAATCGTGCCGAAGACACGAAAAAAGCGCCCCGTCCCTCCCCTTCCGTTCTAGCGGTCGTCGCAACACCCCAGCCTGGGGAGTGCGATGGAAGAGTTCGAGATCCGCACGATCCGAACGCCACAGGGCCGCAAGAAGCTGACCCGTGAGCGAGAGGCATACTTCCGCCTTATGGATCAAGGCTTCAGCAGCATGGAAGCGTGCCGGATCGTCGGGATCAACTACCGCACCGGGAAGCGGTGGCGGAATGGCTCGGCACCCAATAAGGCAAAGAAGAAGGGGGCCCCGCCGGTCAGACGACCGGCGGGGCCCCCTTCTGGCGTGTCCCGCTACCTGCGGGAAGACGAACGCATCCATATCGCGGACCGGGTGCGGGAGAAGGTTTCGATCCGTGAGATCGCGCGCGAGCTGGGCCGTACGCCCTCGACCATCAGCCGGGAGATCCGCCGTAATCGACACCCTGCCAACGGCCAGTACCGGCCGCACGCGGCCCAGGCCCGAGCCGACGCGCGCCGGCCCCGCCCAAGCCCAGCAAGATCGGGCAGACCCCGGAGTTACGGGCCTACATCCAGGAGCACCTGCACAAGCGCTGGAGCCCAGAGCAGATCGTCCAGAGCCTACGCAGGACCTTCCCCGAGCGGCCGGAGATGCACGTGTGCCACGAGACCATCTACCAGGCCCTCTACGTCCAAGGCCGCGGCGAACTGCGCCGCGAGCTGACTAAGGCGCTGCGCACCGGTCGCGCGATGCGCAAGCCGCGCCGACAGGCCCAGCAGCGCCAGCCCCGCTACAGCGCACCCATGGTCATGATCAGCGAGCGGCCCGCCGAGGCCGACGACCGCGCCGTTCCCGGACATTGGGAAGGCGACCTCATCATCGGCAAAAACCAGTTGTCCGCCATCGGGACCCTGGTCGAGCGCACCACCCGCTACGTCATGCTCGTCCACCTGCCGCTCGACCACAGTGCGATCAACATGAGCGATGCCCTGCTGGACACTATCGCGACGCTGCCGGCGCATCTCCGGCGCTCCCTGACGTGGGATCAGGGCAGCGAGATGGGCCGCCACCACGAGTTCTCCGTCGCCGCCGACATGCCCGTCTACTTCTGAGCCGCGCTGCTCGAAGCTGATTCGGACCTCCTCGCGCACTGGATGCGCGTCACCCGGACGGAATGCCCGAGCCTGGCGCCAAGGGTGGAGGAAGATCGCGCGTCGCCCCGCGGTAGCTACCCGGCGGGGAGACCGAGTGGCAGGCATGGCGGCCATTCTTTCCGGGGCGAACCGACCGCCTCAGAAGGACCAGCGGTGACCACCTCGCTATGCTGACAGCCGCCAGCAAATGATCACCGTGTTGCGACGACTCCTAGAATTCGCCCCCGAAGGAGGAGCGGGGTGCTCTCGCGTGTTCAACGGAGAATGCGCGCGGTGGGCGTCTGTCTCACCTGAAATGGCCTTTTCCGGGGAGCGGCGTACCGCCGGGGCGGTGCAGTCGGTCCTCCAGGAGGCCGCCGACGCCGCCGAGCAGCCCCAGCCGAGCAGCCCCAGTTGTAGGTCCGTAGCAGCAGGAAGGCCCGCCGCGACCATCGCGCGACGGGTCTTCGTCATGTCGGGGGTCAGCCGCAGTGCACGTTGTTGAGCTCGCGGGTCACCCAGTCCGGTACCGTTCCGGCAACGTCAATACACTGGCCGGGCGCCGAGACGTACACCGGGCCGGCGTAGTACGTGAACTGCCCGGCATTGGTGTGTTCCCCGCTGCCGTCGCCTCTTGAGATCGTGACTCGCTTCCAGCTCCTGGTGTTGGCGTAGGGGCCGTAGCCGTAGGTCAGGGCGCAGTTCTTTCCGGCGCTGGAGCTGTAGTACACCTCCAGCGTGCCCGTGCGGGTCCCGTCTCCTCTAGAGATGGGGTAGACGCCAACCCGGGAGTAGCTGCTGCCGCAGGGGCCGGCGGCGCTGGCCGGGGCGGCGCCCACCACCAGCGTGGTAGAGGCAGCCAGGGCCGCGCCAGCCAGGAGGGTCGCCAGCTTACGTGTGCGCACGAATATCCTTTCGATTGCCATTGGTTTGATCATGATTACCACTGGCTAACGGCCGCTACCCACGAGTCGTGCTCAATGTGACGGTTCGCACATTTGAGACTGGCCATCCGTTTGGCCACATCACCCGAGAAATGGCCAGATCAACGGAGACCCGACAGCGGCGGCTACCGCTGGTTGTCAGGTGTGGTGGCGGGGCGATTCCTCTTTCCGGCCACACAGCTTTTCCGGCCTCACCGGCTCGCCGTGACAGGCTGGGCCACCTCGCCCTCTACCGGAGCGAGATGAACAGGGCCTCGCCCACCTTCCGGTAGCCGACACGGGCGTAGACGCGCGCGGCCTTGTCGTCGGCCGGGGTGAGGAACGGCTTGGCGATCTGGACGTCCGCCCCCGCTCGGGTCAGCAGCGCCGTTACCGCTCCCGCGATGCCCCTTCGCCGGTGCGAGGCCCGTACGGCGATGCCCGCGACCTCGGCGACCCCCTGGTGCGGGATGCCGATCTGCCCGGCGCCGACAACGTCGTTCGTTGTGGTGTCCACGGCGGCGGCCACGAGTCCGCCGCCGTCGAGGATCCGGCGCAGCCGCGCGACGTCGTGCTCGGTGGCCTCCGGGGCCTCGAACGCTTCGTTCATCACTCGGGCGACGTGCCAGAGGCCGGAGTCGTCGGTCACGAGCTCGACCAGGATGGCGGCGTCCACGGGCGCGTCGATCGACTCGCCCGGCGGGCACACCAGGAGCGGGTAGCGGCCTTCCTGGGCGAACCCGGCCGCGAGCAATGCGTCCTCCACCTTCGGCGCCGCCTGCGGCACGTACTCGAGGCGGGGTGTCCTGGCCCGTTCGCGGAACGCCGCGACCAGTGCGACGATCTCGTCGGCCGTGGGCGCGGCGTCGTCGTCGGGAATGGCGTAGTTGAACGGCGGCGCGTCGTCATGCTCGTCGAACCTGATCAGAAACGGCCCTGCCCGGTGCGCCCGGGTCCCGGCCATCGACCTGAGGTAGGCATGCACATCAGCGCCCAGCACGTGAGTTCCTCTCCGCGAACGACGAAACACCACAACCTAGGGTTCGGCGCCTCCCCTGGACAACCGCGTTTTGGAGCTCGCGGAAAGATCACCCGCCCTCGGACGCAGCGATGGGCCCTGCCAGAAGCCCCTCCAGAGGCCCCAGCCCCAGCTGGCCGACTCCCTCGGCGAACTGGCGTCCGCGCGCGGCGCGCTCGCCTGACGCACGAACACCAAGGCGCCCGCCTCGCCGTACCGAAGGGCCGGTGAGGCGGGCGCGGCGGCTCAGGGGCAGGACTCGCCGTACTTGACCACGCCGAGCGACACCGGACCCTCCAGCCGCGCGGCGGCGGCCGGGGTCTGGGTGCAGACGCGCCAGGCGGTGTCCCAGAAGACGATGCGGTTGCGTCCCGTGGCGTCGTTGATCCGTACCGTGGTACGGCCGGGCAGCGACCGGCGGGCGACGCGGACGCTCTTGCCTTGCAGGTTCGGCATGAGCCCGGGCCTGACCTGCTCGGGCGCGCCGACGGGGCAGCTCTCGCCCACCTTCACCACCGCCAGTTCCACCCGCTCCCGCACGGGGGCGGCTCCGGCGGCGGGCCGCTGGGCGCACACCTTCCATGAGCGGCGCAGGACCACGACGCGTCCGCGCCCGCTGACGTCAGTGGTCTTGACGCGCTCGTAGCCCGCGTCCCTGAGCGACCCGATGGCCCGCACCAGCTCCTGGCCCGAGACGTCGGGCACCGGCGCCAGGACGCTCGACATCATGACAATTCCGGCGATCATCCACATGGGGACTCCTCCCTGAGAACGTGGGGGGGAGTGGGGTGATCTTACTTGGAGGAACGCAGGCCCGTGATGCGGCGGAAGACGTCCCACCAGAAGGGCGCGCCGAACAGCAGGGCGAGATACGTGAGCAGGAAGCCTGGCCAGTGGCTGAGCGTGGTCAGCCGCTCCCACCAGACGCCGCCGTTCCACGAGACGGACGGGTCGCCCTCCTCGGGGATGACGACGCTGACGATCGCATGGTCGAACACCTTGACCAGGGCGGGCGAGCTGAGCGTCTCCGTGACGCACCGGTACGGGTTGCCGGGCGTGTCGCACTCCTGCTTCAGCGGCTCGATCCGCTCGGCGCCGCCGCCCGCGATCGCCGACACTGCCGAGCGGTAGGCGTTGTCGCGCAGCAGCGTCTTGGCGTATTCGAGGCCGTCGACGCTGAGCAGCAGCACGATCACCATCCCGACGACGCTGACGACCCACTTGACGTAACGCCGGTAGAGCATCGACAGGCGCCGCATCTCGGCGTCGAACCAGGTCTCGACGCCCTGCCTGAAGCGGTCCATGTCGCGCTGGGCGCCCTCCCACAGGCCCTGCAGGTGGCCGTGGAGCGGGCTGCCGATGCCCTTGAGCTTGGCCAGCAGCCCCTCGACGCCGTCCTGCTCTGCCGAGGCCATCTCCATCATCGCGACAGCGAACCGCTCGGGCGGGATGTCGGCGATGCTGGTACGGCCGGCCTTGGGATGATCGATCTCGCGGACCCGCTGGTAGAACAGCGTGGTCATGGCCTCCTTCGAGGCGCCCTCCTCGGCGGGCACGGGTGCGACCTCGGGCGGCGCGGGCAGCTGGTTGTGCTCGGGCCTGGGGTCGTGCGTGAACGGTAGCTTGGCGAAGACGTCGGCCACCTTGTTCGGCAGCCACGCCCTGCCGGAGGCGTCGGCGCCGTCCATGGTGTCCCTGAGGTAGGCCCACAGGAACTTGCTGCGGATCGACAGCAGCCTGACGAAGCCCTCGTTCAGCCCGCTGACCACCAGGGACAGCAGGAGGAAGCACAGCACGAGCCCGATCGCGAGATCGACGTAAAGAGACAGCAAAGCGATCACCCCACGCTGTGATACACGCCGGGTGGGGCGGGCGCAACGCTTTCGCCGGACTCAGTAGAAGATGCGTTCCACGACCTGCCGGGCGCGGCGGGTCACCCTGCGGTAGTCGTTGACGAAGTCCTCGGAGCCGTCGGGCGGGTAGCCGAGCGTCCTGGCGATCAGGCGGCGCTCGTGCGTGTCGGTCGGCACCATGTCGCCCGCCCTGCCCTTCACCAGCATGATCGCGTCGCGGATGCGGGAGGCGAACCGCCAGCCCTCGCCCAGCACGTCGGCGTCGGCCTGGTCGAGCAGCCCGGCGGACACGGCCGCGCGCAGCGCCTCAAGGGTTCGGGTGGTGCGCAGGCCCGGCTCGGCGGCGGCGTGCTGGAGCTGCAGCAGCTGGGCCACCCACTCCACGTCGGACAGCCCTCCCCTGCCGAGCTTGGTGTGCAGGGCGGGATCGGCGCCGCGCGGCAGCCGTTCGGCCTCCATGCGGGCCTTCAGCCTGCGGATCTCCCGTACCGCCTCCTGCGAGAGGCCGCCGCGCGGGTAGCGCAGGTCGTCGATCACGGCGACGAACGCCCTGCCGAGCTCGGCGTCGCCCGCGCAGAAGCGGGCGCGCAGCAGCGCCTGCGACTCCCACGGCGAGGACCAGCGGGCGTAGTAGGCACGGTAGGAGGCGAGCGTGCGCACCAGCGGGCCCTGCCTGCCCTCGGGGCGCAGGTCGGGGTCGATCAGCAGCGGCGGGTCGGGCGCGGGCAGCGCCAGCAGCCGCCGCAGCTCGTTGGCCACGGCGAAGCCCGCCTCGGGGCGCTCGCAGACGAACATCACGTCGGCGTCGCTGGCGTAGGAGCACTCCATGCCGCCCAGCCGGCCCATGGCGATGACGGCGAAGGCGCCGGGCGGCTCTCCCCTGTTCTCCAGGCGCACCTTGGCGAGCGCGGCGTCGAGCGCGGCCTGGATCGTCACGTCGTTCAGCTCCGACAGGGCCACACCGACGCGTTCGATGTCGGCCAGGCCGGACAGGTCGGCGACCGCCGTACGGAACAGCTCTCTGCGGCGCAGCGCCCGCACGGAGCCGACGGCGGCCTCGGCGCCCGCCTGCCTGGCCACGGCCGCGCCCGCCTCGGCCAGCAGCGCCGCGACCGGTCTCGGCTCGAGTTCGGCGTCGGAGCCGAGCATGGCGACGGCCTCGGGGGCGCGGGTGAGCAGGTCGGTGGCGTAGCGGCTGGCGCCCAGGACGCGCGCCATGCGGGCGGCCACCGCCGTCTCGTCGCGCAGCAGCCTCAGGTACCACGGCGTGGTGCCGAGCTGGTCGCTGACCTGGCGGAAGCCGAGCAGGCCCGCGTCGGGGTCGGGGGTGTCGGCGAACCAGCCCAGCATGACGGGCAGCAGCGTCCGCTGGATGGCCGCGCGTCTGGACACGCCGGTGGTGAGCGCGGCGATGTGGCGCAGCGCGCCCGAAGGGTCGTGGTAGCCGAGCGCCTTCAGGCGGGCGGTCGCCGCGGCCGCGGACAGGCGCGTCTCGGTCTCCGGGAGCCTGGCCACGGCCTGCAGGAGCGGCCGGTAGAACAGCTTCTCGTGCAGCCGCCGCGCCTCCATCGCGTGCTTCTTCCACTGCTTGGTGAACTCGGCCGCGGGGTCGGGGCCCGCCTTGAGCGCCCTGCCGAGCCTGCGCAGGTCGTCGGTGCCCGACGGCACCACGTGTGTACGGCGCAGCCGGTGCAGCTGCAGCAGGTGCTCGACCTGGCGCAGGAACGTGTAGGCCTCGGCCAGGCCCTTGGCGTCGTCCCTGCCGACGTAGCCGCCACGCGACAGGGCGGCCAGCGCGGGCAGCGTGGCCCTGCGGCGCAGCATCGGGTCGAGCCGCCCGTGCACGAGCTGCAGCAGTTGCACCGCGAACTCGATGTCGCGCAGCCCGCCGGGACCGAGCTTGAGCTGGCGGTCGCCGTCGTCACGGGCGTGCGCCTCGACGCGGCGGCGCATCGCCTGGACGTCCTCGACGAAGTTGTCCCTCGCCGCGGCGGCCCAGACCAGCTCGTCGACCTCCGAGACGTAGGCCGCGCCGAGCGCCGCGTCGCCTGCGACGGGCCTGGCCTTGAGCAGCGCCTGGAACTCCCACGTCTTGGCCCAGCGCTGGTAGTAGGCCAGGTGGCTGGCCAGCGTGCGCACCAGCGGGCCCGAACGGCCCTCGGGACGCAGCCCCGCGTCGACCTCCCACAGGTCGGCGCAGGCGCGCATCATCGCCTGGGCCAGGCGGGTGGCGGCGCGCAGGGCCTTGGTCTCGTCGGCGCCCTCGACGGGCTCGGCCACGAAGATCACATCGACGTCGCTGATGTAGTTGAGCTCGCGGGCGCCGCACTTGCCCATGCCGATGACGGCCAGCCGTACGTCGTCGGCGGGGACCTCGGCCCGCGCGACGGCCAGGCCCGCTTCGAGCGCCGCACCCGCCAGGTCGGACAGTTCAGCGGTGACCTCGGCGAAGGAGGCGGCGCCGGTGATGTCGCGGGCGGCCAGCAGCAGGAGCCGCCGCCGGTAGGCGGCTTTCAACCCCTCCGGTGGTACGGCAGGCGCCTCGGCCGGGTCTGGATGGGTTGGCGCCTCTACCGGACCTGGATTGCCCACGGCCTCGGCCGGGCCTGGGTTGCCCGCGCGGGGTGCCGGGTCGGCAGGGTCGGCGGCGACGGCGCGCAGGAGGGTGGCGCGTAGTTCGCCCTCGCCCGGTCTGGCGAGGGCATCGTCACCGGCCAGCGCCCGCCAGTGGCCGGGATGGGTGATCACGTGCTCTCCGAGCGCCGCGCTCACCCCCAGCACGCCCAGCAGGCGCGCGCGCAGCCCCTCGTCCGAGCGCAGTCCGTCGAGCACCGAGGGGTCGCGCTCGGCCAGCCTGGTCAGCGACGTCAGGGCCAGATCGGGGTCGGCGACGGCGGCGAAGGCGTCGAGCAGCCATGCCGCGTCGATCTCGGCGACCAGGCGTTCGGCGCGGGCCGGGTCGGCGAAGCCGAGCTTGGCCAGGCGGGCGGCGGTGGACTCGATCCTCGGCACCTTCTCATCTTGTCAGGTGCGCGTATAGTGAAAACTGCAACGCACCGTTGCGTTGCAATGATAGGGGTGAGGTCATGGCAGCATGGGGTCTGCTCGCCGCATGGGCGCTGCACGACGCCGAGGAACTGGCGACGATGGCGGGCTGGGCTCGCCGGGCGCGGCCCCGGTTGGCCGAGCGCTTCCCCTGGGTCCCCGACCAGGTGTGGGACGCCATGGACGTCGACCAGCGGCACGTCAACGTGGCCATCGGGCTCATGGGCGGGGTGGTGGCGGCCGCGGCGGCCAGTGGCCCGCGCAGCGGCTTCTACCGGGCCGCGCTGGCCGCGTTCGGCGCGCACGGGGTCGTGCACCTGGCCCAGGCGGCGGTCGTACGCGGCTACACGCCCGGCGTGGTCACCGCGCCGCTCGTGGTGATCCCCTACTCGGTGTGGGCGTGGCGGCGCCTGGAGTACCGGCGGCTGTCATCGTCGAGCTGGCTGCTGCTGCCGCTGGTCCTCGGCGGCATCCACACCGCCGCCCACCTCCTCACGAAGCCCCGCGACCAGGCAGCCGCCACCACCGCCATGAAGCCCCAGGACCAGGCAGCCGCCTGCGCCCTCGTGGGGCCTCGGGATCGGGCAAGCGCCACCGCGCTCACGAAGCCCCGTGGTCGGGCAGGCGCTCCCGACCACGCTCTCGGCAGGGTTCGGGACGGCGTCTCAGCGCGCCTGCTCAGGAAGTGGAGCGACCGCTGGTTCTGACGACCTCGCCGAACGCCGACGCGAGCGGCCGCCACGCGGCGACCAGGTCGTCCTCGGCCTCCTTCACCTCGACGACCAGCTCCTCGGGAGCCTGCCACGCCGCGAAGATCTCGGGCGTGGCCTCGGGATGGAACTGGACCGCCCACGCCCGGTCGCCGAGCCGGTAGGCCTGGTTCGGGTACTGCGCGCTGCCGGCCAGCCGTACCGCGCCGTCGGGCAGGACGGTCATGGCGTCCTGGTGGTACTGCACGGCCACGGCCCTGCCCAGGGCGCCGAGCAGCGCGTCAGCCGCCGCCTCCGGCAGCGCCACCACCTCACGGGCGCCGATCTCGAGTCCGTCGCCGCCGCGCTCCACCGTGCCGCCACACGCGATGGTCATGAGCTGGGCGCCCAGGCAGATGCCCAGCGTGGGCGTGCCGTCCGCCACGCTGACCCGCAGCAGCTCGCGGGTGGCGGGCAGCCAGGGGTAGCCCGCGTCGTCCCACGCGGAGGCCTCGCCGCCGAGCACGATCAGCCCGTCCTCGGCGTGCGAGGGCACCTCCTCACCCAGGTACGGCCGGACGACGTGAGCGTCGACGCCGAGCCAGTCCTCGAAGTACCCCAGACCGGCCCCGGCCTCGTGCTCGATAACGGTGATGCGCATGTGCGCAATTATCCGACCTTCACGGCTATGGGTGGTTCGGGCTCGTCCAGGTGCTCCGCCATCCCGGGAAGCGTCGGCTTGGGGCGCCTCGGCTCCCTGACGCCGCCCTCGCCTCCCGGCGGCTCGTCGGGGAATTCATCGGTCCAGTGCGGCTCGCCGGGGCCGAACCCCGGCATCCAGGCGGGCGCGCCACTGGTCAGCGCGCGACGCCGGCGTGAGCGTTTGCTCATCGCGGACACCCTTCGTGGGGGACTCCAGTGTCGCCCGGCCACCCCGAGAACGCCAGAGCTCATGCGCGGCTCCGCCGTACCGGAAGGGCTGCCCCTAGGATCTCGCGCATGAAGGAAGAAGACGTCGAAGGCCTGCGTATCGCCACTTTCGGGACGGGCCCCAAGCTGGTCATCGCGGTCCACGGCATCACCGCCTCGCTGATGGCGTGGCAGGCGGTGGCGCGAAGGCTGCCGAAGGACTGGTCGCTGGTGGCGATGGACCTGCGGGGCCGCGGTCACAGCCGCGACCTGCCGGGCCCGTACGGCCTGCCCAAGCACGCCGCCGACGTGCTGCGGGTGGCCGAGCACGTCGGCGCGGGACCCGACGCGGTGCTCGCCGGACACTCGATGGGCGCCTACGTGGCCGTGCTCGCGGGAGCGCGGCGGCGCTTCGGCAAGGTCGTGCTGGTGGACGGCGGCCTGCCGTTCCCTCCGCTCCCGCCGGACACCGACGTGGACGCGCGGATCGAGGCCGCGCTCGGTCCCGCGATCGCGAGGTTGAGCCAGACGTTCGCCACGGCCGACGACTACGTCGCCTTCTTCCAGGCGCACCCGGCGTTCGCGGGGCAGTGGACGCCCGAGGTGGAGGAGTACGTCAGGTACGACCTCATGGGGCCCTCAGGAGCGCTGCGCTCGCGGGCGGTGGGCCAGGCCGTACGCGAGGATGGCAGATGGATGCAGGTCAACAGCGAGATCATCGGCGGGGCGCTGGCCGCCATCGAGGCGCCGACGACCCTGCTGCGCGCGCCGCGGGGCCTGCTCAACCAGGACGTGGGGATGCTGCCCGACGAGCTGGCCGCGGCGTGGAGCGCGCGGGTGCCGGGGCTGCGCGACGAGCTGGTGCCCGACTGCAACCACTACACGATCCTGTTCGACGACCGGTGCGCGTCGCTGGTCGCCGACCGACTGACGCGGTGAAACGAATCAGGGGCGGCCCGTACGGACCGCCCCTGATCGTCGAGTCGTCAGCGTGGAGCGATCCAGGTCGCCTTGGCCGCGGCCACCAGCGTGCCGTCCACCTCGTAGACGGCGCTCTCGCCGAAGAGCTTGCGGCCCTCGCGGCCGGTGGCCTTGGCCACGACGGAGTACGTGCCGCCGGGGTAGACGCGCCGGTCGATCTGCAGGGTCAGGCGGCCGAGCAGGGCGTACTCGCCGGGCGCGAAGTGGGCCCAGCCAGTCACGCAGTCGAGCACGGAGGCCACGACGGCGGCGGGAACGGCCCCGTCCGCGTCGGTCACCGTGAACGGCACGCGCCATCCGGCCGCGACGACGTCGGCGCCCTCGACGGGGCCGGGGAAGACGCGCAGGCCGTCACCCGGCTCGCGCAGGCCGCAGGCGAAGCACTCGGGGAAGGCGTGGCCGTTCCAGCCGGGGAAGCCCGCCTCGGCCCGTGCGGCGTCGTTGAACGGGACGAATCCGGGCCCGCTCAGGTGCTCGGCGACCGGGATGGCCTCGACGAGCACCTTGCCGTCGTGGGAGAGGGAGGCGGAGTTGGCGACGTGCTCCAGCCGCAGCTCGGTCTCGAGCGGGGTGGGTGCATGAAGGGTGACCTCCACGGCCGATTGGAGACCGTTGAGCGCCTCGGCCACGGTGCCGGAGATCCAGCCGCCGTTGGCGATGCCCGCGGGACCGCGGAAGCGCTCGGGGACGGTCAGCACGGTCTGCAGGGCAGCCGTCGTCATGCCACACCCTCCAATATGTCTGGAAACATCATTTAGAACAGACCGATTTTACCCGAAACTCCCAAGACCAAGGGAACCGGGGGTGAGGTCGGGACCTGCCAAGCACGCGTAACGCGGCGCAGACCGCCTAGCTTCCCACGGAATCGGCGAAAGCGATGACTTGTCCGTAAGATGCTGACCCTTGACACAGATGTGACGTGGGGGTCAGAAGTGACTGTGCTGAGCCGTCGGAACCTGCTCAAGGCGGGCGCCGCCACCGTGGCGCTGGGCCTGCAGCCCGCCAGAGCCGAAGCGGACCTGCTGCCCAGCGGGGTCGTCCCGGCGCAGTTGGCCAGCTTCGACAAGACCCTTCAGAAGTACATGTCCGAGCGGAACATCAGCTGCGGCCAGCTCGCCGTCGCCAGGAAGGGCAAGCTGCTGGCCGCCCGCGGCTACGGCGTCTACCGCCCGAACACCACCAGCACGATGGCGCGCCTCGCCCGCGTCCAGCCGACCTCGCTGTTCCGCATCGCGAGCCTGAGCAAGAGCATCACCTCAGGAGCGATCCTGCGCCTGGCCCAGGACGGCAAGCTCTCGCTGACCACACCCGTCACCACGCTCCTCGGGCTGTCCGCCGCCGCCGACCCGCGCCTCGAACAGGTCACGCTGTGGCGGCTCATGCAGCACACCGGCGGCTGGGACAGGTCCGTCAGCAAGGACCCGTTGTGGCTCGACCACACGATCTCCGCCTCGCTCGACGCGCCGCTGCCGATCAGCCACGCCGACATCGCGAAGTACGTCACCGCCAAGCCGCTCGACTTCGAGCCCGGCAGCCGGATGTCCTACAGCAACTACGGCTACATGCTGCTGGGCCGGGTCGTCGAGAAGGTCTCGGGGCAGAGCTACGAGTCGTACGTGCGCTCGAAGCTGCTGGCGCCGCTGGGCATCGACAGGATGACGCTCGGCGAGAGCCTGCGCGAGGACATGTCGCCCAGCGAGGTCGGCTACGCCTCCAAGTACACCAACAAGAGCGTGGTCGACTCCTCGGGCGAGGTCGTGCCGTACCCGTACGGCGGGTTCAACATGCCCAACCAGGACGCCAACGGCGGCTGGCTGGCCTCGGCCGTCGACGTGGTCCGGTGGGCGAGCGCGTTCGACAAGGCGGGCGCCGTACTGAACGCCACCTCCATCTCCCGCGCCTTCACCAAGCCGGAGATCGGCGTCAGCGGCGACGGCTGGTGGTACGGCTGCGGCTGGTACGTCAGGACGTCGGGCAGCGGCCTCAACACCTGGCACACCGGGTCGATGCCGGGCACCTTCACCCTGCTCGTCAGGAACGCGGCAGGGGTGACGTGGTGCGTGCAGTTCAACCGGCGCGAGGAGGAGGGGTCGCCGGACTTCGACGTGATCGACCGCCTGATGTGGCAGGCGCACGACGCCGTCACCTCGTGGCCGACCACCGACCTGTACCCGAAGTACCTCTGACCGCACCGAGCCGCTCAACCGGCGTGCCTGTCGCGCTGCTCCTCCCGCAACGCACGGCGAGGCCGGCGAGTGATACCGCTACTTTCCACCAGATCCGTCTGGGCTTCGACATGGGTGCATACGAGGAGAACCCCCCGGCAAATGGGGCGGTTTATGCGGTCTTCACCGTCATTGTCAGGATCTTGATGCGGCTGCTGTTGTATCGTGCTGCCGTCGATTTGTCGCGATCAAGACGGGGCCGCGCTTTTCGCCGCCGCCGGCTTCGGATCTTCGCGGCCATCGACCGATGATGATCAAGGTCGGTTGGTCGGGTGCCGCATGAGCGGGCGCCTGGCTGATCGACGATTGGAGCACTGTGCGAAGAAGATCTTCTCTGCTTGCCGCCGCCTTCGTGACGATGGCAACGCTGTTACCAGTATCGTCGGCCGTCGCCGCGGCCCCTGAAAGCGGAGCCACGGCAACCCCGACGGCGACCCCGACCCAGAAACCCACGGCGACCCCGACGGCCTCGGCGACCCCGAAGCCCTCAGCGACTCCGACAGCGACCCCGACGCCTACCGGGAAGGGTCGCATCGCCTGGGCGCCCTGCGAGGAGGAGCCCAGCGCCGAGTGCGGCAAGCTGGCCGTACCGATCGACTGGTCCCGTCCGACTGGGCCCACCATCGACCTGGCCATCGCCCGCCGTAAGGCCACCGACCCCGCGGCCCGCGTCGGATCCCTGGTGATCAACCCCGGCGGTCCTGGCGGATCGGGCGTGGAGGCCGCCTACGGCGCTCCCGGCTTCTTCACCCCGGAGCTCCAGAAGCGGTTCGACATCGTCGGCTTCGACCCCCGGGGCGTCGGCCGCAGCCATCCGGTGATCTGCTCGGCATCGGTGTTCAACCAGATGCCGCACGCCGTCATGAAGAGCCAGGCCGACTTCGTCAGGTGGACCGCCTACACCAAGAAGCTGCGTGCGGATTGCCGGGCCCGGACCGGCCCCCTGTACGACCACGTCGACTCGGTCAACGTCGCGCGCGACCTGGACGCCCTCCGCGCCGCCCTCGGCGAGGAGAAGCTCACCTACTACGGGATCTCGTACGGCACGCTGATCGGCCAGATGTACGCCGAGCTGTTCCCGAACCGGATCCGGGCCATGGCCCTGGACAGCAACATGGACCACAGCCTCGGCGTCAAGGCGTTCCTCGACAGTGAGGCCGCCGCCGTCGAGGACGCCTTCGACCAGTTCGTCGGCTGGTGCGACCAGGAACCCGGTTGCGCCCTCCACGGGAAAGACGTCCGGGCGGTGTGGGAGAGGATCCTGGCCAAGGCGCGCAGCGGCCAGCTGTACTACCCGGGCGTCAAGGACCGCCCGATGACCGAGATCCAGGTCCTGTGGCAGGGCGTGCTGGGCAACGAAGGGCCTGCCTGGCAGTTGCTGAGCGAGATGCTTCGCGCTCTGGACGGCGGGGCGCCGCCCGAGTGGATCCCCCCGCTGCCCGGCCGGGGGCCTGTCTCGGGAGAGGTCGCGCACCTGCCCACCGCGATCCTCTGCCAGGACTACAAGCTACGGGTGCGCAACTACAAGGAGTACGCCGCCCTGTTGCGCAGCTCCCACCGACGGGCCCCTGACATGCGGTTCAACCCGATGCCGATCGAGGACCTGCCCGTCTGCCTCAACCACCCGACCACCAACCCGCAGCACCGGTTGCGCTACACGGGCAGCGCTCCGATCCTGCTGGGGAACTCGTTGCACGACCCGTCCACCCCGTATTCCTGGTCCGCCAACGTGGCCCGCCAGCTCGGCCCCAACGCGCGCCTGATCACCTACGAGGGCTGGGGTCACCGCATCTACGGCAAGGACGAGTGCAGCACGGTGCCGATCGACAACTACCTGATCTCGCTCACCGTGCCGCCGCCCGGCTTCCGCTGCCCCGTGGGCGGCAGAGCGGAGCTCAGGCTCAAGAAGGACCAGCGTGAGCTGTGGCCGACGGACAAGCTCCCCTGGGGCGCTCCGATCGGCACGTCCAGGACGTCCCGCTGAGCTTCGACCGGCGCTGAACCGGCTCCGCCGATGGTCACACCGTGATCGGCAGCCTCGCACCCGATGACCGGGTGCGAGGCGACACCCCGGCGGAGCCGGCCTGACGGCCCAGGGCGCAAGGGGCCACTCAGGTCGTCACGTGTTTCAGGGCCGCGACCGGGTCGTCGGCGAAGAAGCGGATCGACGTGACCTGCACGCGGCGGCCAAGAGGCCTCGTCACGATGACCTTAGTCCGAGGACCAGGTTGGCCTGGGACGACACCGCCACGATGAGGCGATCGTCCTCCACCGTGACCACACCGCTCGGGTAGTCACGCCGCATTCGCACCGAGGCGATGAGCTCGCGTGGAATGCGTACATCGAAATAGGCGCCATAGCGGAGGCGCACTTCTGCGGCGGTCACGACGTGCGGCCGCGTGACGCAGGCCGCGCCCAGCCCCAGCCCGAACACGAGGCTGTAAAGATCAGCCGCCATGACGACAGTACGCAGGCCGGTCGGCGCGCCCGAAGTGGCCATCATCAGCTCCACGGCGACCACCTGGACGACCTGGGCGAAGAGCAGTACCAGCACCAGAGACGCCTGTGCCTTCGCATACAACAGGGCGATGCCGTCCTGGGGCACACCATCACGGCCACGCCTGGCCCACAGCACGATACTGGCCAAGCACCGGCAGGTAGCGGCGCAGCTCGAACTCCGTCACCTGGCGGCGGTAGTCGCGCCACTCGGTGCCCTGCTCGGGCTCCCCCTTGTTCAGCCTCCTGCGGCACACGGCGTCGGCGCCCCTCCAAACCGCATCAGCAGCTAGGGCCTTGATCGTTCCGGGGCGTACCATGTGGACTTATGGCCTGCGGCGGTCTGCCCGAAACTCGGTTGGACGTCGATGAATTGCAACCCGCATCGATCTTCACCTGCGCAACCCCGCTTCTCGGTGGGCCGGGGCTGAGGAACGAAGTCCTGGACCTTCGATCGCCCCCAGCCACGTACGGGGGTCACCACAACCAGGCGATCGTGAGGCCTTCACGCGCGCCCAACTCAGATCACTTGGTGTCCCTGGGGGACTCGAACCGTTCGCCTACCTCTGGAGATCGACTGAGTGGCCCTGATGGGCGCGCACCCCGCCCCGTCGACCCGCCCGAAGGGGGCGGACCAGGGTTACGGATACCAAATGCAGCGCCCCACTGGACGAACGACCTGGTGTCCGTAGCCCTGGTCTGCTCGGCTTGTCCGGGTCGATGGTGGGCGGGATGATCAGGCTTCCACCTCAGCCCGCTACCGCCCCTTCGGCCACGAGTACGCCGTGGCGATCATCCCGGAGGCGGAGTGCCCCACCCAGAGGGGTTCGTTGGAAAGAAGCAGCCGGCTTCCACCCGCCCATAGCCCATGAGCAGGGCGCACACCCAGGCAGAGTCATTGGACACTGGAGCCGGCATCGACTGCCTTTTCCGGTCCTGTCCTGGCTCCACACCTACAGTCAAAGGTAGGTGAACTCACCTCCGCCACGTCTGAAGCGTCGGCTGCCTCGTCATTCACCGGCCGCCGGTCGGCTCCATCGGCTCGCGACTGCGACAGAAAGGACCTGCCCACCATGAACCACGAACCGGCTCCATCCAGCGGCCAGTCCGCAGACGACGGCGGCGCGCAGCGTGTGTCCATGTCCCCGTTCCTCAGGGACCGCCTCGACGCCGCCACCGCCACGGCCCGCGCCGAGCTGGTCAGCGCCAGCGAGAGGAGGGCCGGCCTTCTGCTGTCCTGGTCGGGCGTCGCCTACGGCGTGATGGTCACCCTCATCGTCACCGGTCCGGCCCGCTTCCCGGGAGTCGGGCGCTTCGGCGTCATCCTGGCGCTGATCCTGCTGTCGGCGGCGGTCCTGCTGATCCTGATCACCATCCGCCCGCTGTCGTCCGAACAGGGCGGGCAGAGAGTCCTCGCCTACGCCGAGGAGCCCACGCCCGAAGCCCTGATCGAGCGGATGAACGCCGAGACGAAGGACTACGAGCTGTTCCTTGCCGCCGACGCCCTTCAGATCGTCCGGGTCGCGCGCACCAAGCACCGCAATCTGCGCTGGGCCGTCAACCTGATCGTCACCGCTATCACGCTCATGACGGTCGTGGTCTTCCTGGAGCGCCTGCTCTGACACCGTCAGGACCGGTGGCTTCTCCCTCTCCAACGGCTCGCCCTCGCGCCTGAACGTCGCACAGTGCGACAACGAGGATGAGGGGCATGTGGCGAGGTCGTACTGCCCGTCGTTCATTCGCTGCGCATGGCCAGCGGGGAATTGTGACGACCAGAGAGCCGTCGGAGATCACCAATGAGCTGTGCATCTCATGGCTCGGGCCGACTGCGTGGTGATGTACCAGCGGGAAGGCCCTGATCTGCGGCTCCACGTCGTGTCGGGACCGGACCCGCACGATAAGGCTCTGTTGGTGAAGCGGTTGAGGTCAGCTGCCCTCTGCCCGGTGAGCGGCACTGTCTTTGACTCAAGGCGGAGGTGGGCGTCCCATCCTTAGCAGGATGGCGGGTGGAGACGGGCGGTCGGCAACGCCCGAAGAAAGCGTAGTCGTGGGCCCCAGATGTCTGGTGCCCACGACCCAAGCTGAGAGCATCGCCCCCCGACGTCTCACGTCTTCTTTCTGCTGCTGCTTCCCCTGGCGGTGGTGGTGGTCGGCCTGGCGGCCTTCGAGCCGCCGGCCTTGGCGTTGGTGGTGTACTGCTCCAGGACCTTCATGATCTCGGGAGTCAGCGCCTCTGCCAGCGCGGGCGCGAGAGCATCGGCCAGAGCGGAGGCCAGAACCTGTGCGAGCAGGAGCCTTTCAATAGTCGAGGCCTTCAGCATCGCGCGCGGCGCTGATGTGAGGGCTGTTTCGATCAGGGTGGCCATGGAGTCCCCGCCGCGGGCAAGAACCTTGGTGGACTGGCTCGCCTCGTTGAGGATGTCGCGAATGACGTCGTCGATCAGCGACTCCACCGGGTCATGCTCGGTCGGTTCGGCGGCTTCCTCTGACGCCATGAGTTGCTCCTCTGCGGTCGATGTGATCTGTCCCTAGCTGCCGATTCGCACGAGCCGAGGGACACCTTTTCTGCCTGCGATCGGGCGTTGCGCCACTACCGGTTCGCGAGGGCTGCGAGCAGGAGCGGGTGCTCGATGCCGCCTTCCTCTTCGCCTTCCCCGCGGCGGCGCATGAGCATGGCGAGCAGGAGCGGGTGGCTGATGCCGCTCTCTTCGCCTCCCCTGCGGCGGCGCATGAGCATGGAGAGGAGGAGGGGGTGGTCGATGCCGCTCTCCTCTTCGCCTTCCCCGCGGCGGCGCATGAGCATGGCGAGCAGGAGCGGGTGATTGATGCCGCTCTCTTCGCCTCCCCGGCGGCGGCGCATGAGCATGGAGAGGAGGAGGGGGTGGTCGATGCCGCCTTCCTCTTCGCCTTCCCCGCGGCGGCGCATGAGCATGGCGAGCAGGAGCGGGTGGTCGATGCCGCTCTCTTCGCCTCCCCTGCGGCGGCGCATGAGCATGGAGAGGAGGAGGGGGTGGTCGATACCGCCTTCCTCTTCGCCTTCCCCGCGGCGGCGCATGAGCATGGCGAGCAGGAGCGGGTGGTCGATACCGCTCTCTTCGCCTCCCCTGCGGCGGCGCATGAGCGCGGCGAGGAGGAGGGGGTGGTCGATGCCGCCTTCCTCGCCTTGTTCGCGGCGAGCGGCCAGCGCGGCGAGAAGCAGGGCCTCCAGGGATCGCCCTTCGCCCTCGGTCGACTCCGTACGCTGAGCCTCTGCGGTAGCGGTCATGGGATTTCCTTTCAAGCGCCGGTATAAGCACACCAGGTTTGTGAGGGGGATGCATCGTCCCGATACCCGAGGCCTATGAAATCTATTCACAAAGAAACATCCAAGAAAACCTGGTTTATGTCGCAACGAGCCTTTCGCCCTCTTCCTGGCTGCGGCCACGCCAGGCCCGACATCTACCGGCTCCGATCCAGCGATGATCTCGGTCTATTCATCACAGCTGGCAGACAGAGAGGCGTCCGGCCGCTCACCCCTCGCGAGCTGCGACGATAGGCAGCAAGAAGCGCAATGATGACCGCTTCTTTCCCCCTTTGCGGGTCGACGTCATGCGCCCAGATCGAATTCTCAATAATCACCGAAGCCAAGGGCTTGGCATTGAAATTTATTGATACGCCTCCGTGAATGTTGAGCTCGCATATTTCGTGGTTCAACGATCACGGCAGGTGTGATTCGAGATCAATGGCGGCTTGCTCGGCGTGCGCTGTCGGGATCGTTGAAGGGGAGCCGTTCCTTCCCATCCGAAGCGAAAGCGGGAGCGCAAGCGAGTTCGGCCGGCGGGGGATCATGCCTTGCGCCGCCCGAGTGGCGGGCGCGCGCGAGAACGGCCCCCAGGCCGCACGCGCAGCGTGCGGCCCGCAAGCTCGGGCCGCGTGGCGGCGCTTGCGCCGCCCTTGATCTTCGTCCGGGGAACGGGTCTCGCGGTGCACAGGGGCTCGTTCAACTACATCTGGCGCGGAGCGATCGAAACCGCGGGGATCGTGCCGCCCACTCCCCCAGGAACCCGGCGGAAGCCGTACCGGGAGCACGGCTGTCACAAGCTCCGTCACACCGCAGCGTCGGCATGGCTGGCCGCCGGCGTCGACATCGTGACTGTGGCCGAGTATCTCGGGCACAGCGACCCACCTCATGCCCAGCGCGACAGAGCGCGCTCGGCGGGCAATGGACGCCTTCTTCAACGGCGGCGCGAGTGCTCTGGATATGCCCTGATCATGATGAGAACTGCAAGATGCCCTGCCGCTGAACCACTCCGGATCACAACGGGGTTTTCAGCAGCAGGGCATTTTTCCTGTTCACAGCACGGGCAGGTAGCGGCCCAGCTCGAACTCCGTGACCTGGCGGCGGTAGTCGCGCCACTCGGTGCGCTTGTTGCGCAGGAAGTAGTCGAAGACGTGCTCGCCCAGCGTCTCGGCGACCAGCTCGCTCTGCTCCATCACCGAGATGGCCTCGTCGAGCGACTGCGGCAGCGGCTGGATGCCGAGGGCGCGCCGTTCGGCGCTGGTCAGCGCCCAGACGTTGTCCTCGGCGGGAGCAGGAAGCTCGTAGCCCTCCTCGATGCCCTTCAGGCCGGCCGCCAGCACCAGCGCGAACGCCAGGTAGGGGTTGCAGGCCGAGTCGAGCGAGCGGAACTCGATGCGGGTGGAGCCGCCCTTGTGCGGCTTGTACATCGGCACGCGTACCAGCGCCGAACGGTTGTTGTGCCCCCAGCAGATGTAGGAGGGCGCCTCGCCGCCCATCCCCGCGATGGCCTCGGCGCCGCCCCAGAGGCGCTTGTAGGAGTTGACCCACTGGTTGGTGACCGCGGTGATCTCGGCGGCGTGCTTGAGCAGGCCCGCGATGAACGACCGGCCGATCTTGGACAGCTGGTAGTCGGCGCCGGCCTCGTAGAAGGCGTTGCGGTCGCCCTCGAACAGCGACATGTGGGTGTGCATGCCTGAGCCGGGGTGCTCGGTGAACGGCTTGGGCATGAAGGAGGCCCAGATGCCCTGCTCCAGCGCGACCTCCTTCATGACCAGGCGGAAGGTCATGATGTTGTCGGCGGTGGTGAGCGCGTCGGCGTAGCGCAGGTCGATCTCCTGCTGGCCTGGGGCGCCCTCGTGGTGGCTGAACTCCACCGAGATGCCCATCGACTCCAGCATCATGATCGCCTGGCGGCGGAAGTCGTGGCCCGCGCTGTGCGGGGTGTGGTCGAAGTAGCCGCCCGAGTCGATCGGCTCCGGCCTGGGCCCGCCCGCCTCGGGCCGGTTCTTCAGCAGGAAGAACTCGATCTCGGGGTGGGTGTAGAAGGTGAAGCCCATGTCGGCGCACTTGGCGAGGGCGCGCTTGAGCACCCACCGGGGGTCGGCGTGGGACGGCGAGCCGTCCGGCATGAGGATGTCGCAGAAGATGCGCGCCGCGCCCGGGCTCTCGCTGCGCCACGGCAGGATCTGGAAGGTGCCAGGATCGGGCTTGGCGAGCATGTCGCTCTCGTAGACGCGCGCGAAGCCCTCGATCGCCGAGCCGTCGAACCCGATGCCCTCGGAGAAGGCGCCTTCCAGCTCGGCGGGCGCGATGGCGACGGACTTGAGAAAGCCGAGCACGTCAGTGAACCAGAGCCGGATGAACCGGATGTCGCGCTCCTCGAGTGTGCGGAGAACGAACTCCTGCTGACGGTCCAAGGCGTCCCCTTGACTGAAAAGACATGTCTGGTCCTCTACAGTCTGCCTGTTTCGTGTTTCACGCACGTTACGGAACGTCGCACGCCGTACAAGCGCGTGCCTCGCTGACAAACGGCTCCCCGCCCTCCTAGGGTGATCACGCACTGCATCTCGGGGGAGTCAGGAATGAGCGCTGAACTGCGCAAACACAAGCTCGATCGAGCTTTCACGCATATCGACGTCAACAGCAGAGGGCAAATCGAGCGCGACGACCTGCTGGGCCTGGGCGCGCGCATGCTGGTGGGGTTCGGGGAGTCGCCCACGTCGGTCACCGGCGACCGTGTCGTGCGGGGCCTCGACGACATCTGGTCGACGCTGTCGGCAGAGCTCGGCAGGGACAACGACGCGTGGATCTCCAACCCCGAGTTCCACGCGGGCATGACCGCCGCCTTCATCGAGGGTGACCGGTTCGACCCGGTCTTCAGGCCGGCCGCGACGGCGGTGGCCGAGCTGTGCGACGGCGACGGAGACGGCAGGATCGCGGCGCCGGAGTTCCGTGTGCTGCTCAGCGCGTTCGGCACCGCCTACGACGACGTGGACGAGGCCTTCGACCGGCTCGACCGCGACCGCGACGGCACGCTGGCCGTGCAGGAGCTCGTCGAGGCCGCCAGGCAGTACTACACCGGCGACGACCCCCACGCCGCCGGCAACTGGCTGTTCGGGCCGCTGTAGTGCTGACCATGACGCCCGCGAGCGTGCTGACGCCGCTCATCTCGCGGGTTCCCGCGCTGGCCGCGCCGTGCCGGATGCACCGCTCGGTCCACGCGATCGAGGCGGCGGTCATCGACTGGACCAGGCGGACGGGGCTGCACGTCGACCGCAGGTCGGCCTGTCACCGCCTTGCCGCGCGCGCCTTCGCCGAGTTCGACGCGAGGGCGGCGGCGCTGTTCGCGCAGTGGCTGACCTGGTTGTTCCACCTGGACGACCTGGTGGACGAGGCGGGCCAGCCGTACCCGAGGCTCTTCGAGGGCACCGGGGCGCACCCGCTGGAGGCGGCGTTCACCGACCTGTGGCGGGCCACGAGCGCGACCATGAGCGACGACTGGCGGCTGCGGTTCGCGACGAACCTGCAGCGGCAGGCGGACGCGTGCCGGGCGCAGGCGGACAACAGGGTCAGTGGCAGGGTGCCGACCGTCGAGGAGTACCCCGCGCTGCGCAGGGGCACGGCGGGCCCCTTCCTGTACGACCTGGTGGAGCCCTGTCTGAGGGTGGAGGTGCCGCCGGAGCTGGCCGCGGCGGAGCCGTGGCAGGCGCTCGTGGAGGCCTGCGCCGACGTGGCGGCCTGGTGCAACGACCTGGCCTCGCTGCCGAAGGAGCGGGGCGACGCACACAACTTCGTGGTGGTCGTGACGCACGAGCTGGACCTGGGCGAGCCGGAGGCGGTCGACTGGGTGCTCGACCGGATCGCCGGCCGGTGCGCCGACATGCGGGCGGCGGCCAGGCGGCTGCCGCTGGACGAGCTGCCCGCCAGGACCGCCAGGGACGTCAGCAAGGTGGCGTGCGCCTACCTGACCGCGCCGAGGGCGCACCTGGACTGGGTCACCGAGAGCGAACGGTACACTTGACATCTCCCCGCCATGAATGACGGGGTTCTCCCGCCTCGCGGCGGGATGGTTACTGCTGCTTCTACGCCGCTCGCGCGGCGCAGGTTTCGGGCGGGGCCAGGGTCGGGATTGCCTCGCCTGGTCTTACCTGCCCTTCACAGTCGTTTCGGGTGTCCGCCAGCCCGGCGGCCACGTCGTGCAGGGACCGCAGGCGGATGCCTTCGGCGAGGATGTTGAGCGCGGCGGCGATGTCGCGGTCGTGGTGTTCGCCACACGATTGGCAGTCCCACTCACGGACATCCAGAGCGAGTTTCCCGATCTTCCAGCCGCAGCACGGGCACAGCTGGGAGGACGAATACCAGCGGTCGATGGTGACGTACTCGCGGCCGTAACGGACTGCTTTGCCCTCCAGCAGCCGTAGGAAGGCGCCCCAGGAGGCGTCGTTGACGCTCTTGGCGAGCATGCCCCGCGCCAGGCCCAGCACGGCCAGCCCTTCGACCACTACCGTTTGGTTCTCGCGGAGCAGTGTGGTGCTGGTTTGGTGCAGGAAGTCTCGGCGGGCGTCGGCGACTTTGGCGTGCTGACCGGCGAGCTTGATCCGGGCCTTGGCCCGGTTGGCGCTCCCCTTCTTCTTACGCGACAGGGCCCGCTGGAGTTTCTTGAGCTTGCGTTCCCTGCGGCGCAACCACCTCGGATTCGCGATCTTCACGCCATCCGACGTCACCGCGTAATGGGTCAGACCGAGATCGATCCCGGCCTCGCCGTCGGCTTGCGGGAGCTGGTGGGCGTCGTCGTCGAGCTCGACGACGAAGGAGGCGAAGTATCTGCCCGCCGCGTCCTTGACGACCGTCACGCTGGACGGCGGAACGGGCAGCTCGCGCGACCACCGGACCTCGATCTCGCCGATCTTCGCAAGATACAAGGCGCCGCCGGGGCGCACTTTGAAGGCGTTGGTGTTGAACCGGGCCGACTGCCGGTGATCGTGGCGGGACTTGAAGACGGGCAGGCCCATCTTCGGGCCTTTCCGCCTGCCCGACACCGAGTCGAAGAAGTTCTTGTACGCCACGTCGAGGTCTCGCAACGACTGCTGCAACGGCACCGGGGACACCTGACCGAGCCATTCCCGCTCGGCGGTCCGCTTCGCGGCGGTGATGCAGATCTTCTGCAACTCCGTGCCGCTGATCTGCGTCCGGTCGGCCTTCCACGCGGTTTTGCGCCGCGCGAGCGCGTCGTTCCACACCGCGCGCACGCATCCGAACGTCCGGGCCAGCAACTCCCGCTGGGGCGCATCCGGGTAGAGCCGGTAGTTGTAGCGCAGCTTCACCGAACACCACCCCCTCGCGACACCGACGCCCCACAGGCTCGAACACACTATCTACTGGCCTGTGGCACTGTCAGACGAATAGCGGAACGGCAGCATGTGGCTTCCGCGATGCATGCCCATCTGGTCTCTTTGACCACATACCGGCGGAACGTGTCCGACGACGAGACGCAGCGCCGCTGCGAAGAAATCATGATCGAGGTCTGCGACCGGTCGAGGCCGAACTGCGCGAGTCCAACGGCGAACACGACCAGGTCCAGCTCTTGGTCCCCTACCCGGCAAAGGTCGCGGGAAGGCCGCGGGGCGCCGTACGGGTGCAGATCGTCGACAGCTGCCCGACCTGCGGCCCTGGTCAGCTGGACCTGAGCACGGCGGCCTTCTCCAGGATCGCCGCCCCGCGCTCGGGTGTGGCGAAAGTGGCCTACCGCTCGGTGCGCGACCCCGAGCTGGGGCGGGGGCTGGCTTTCCGGGTACGGCAGGGCTCGTCGGCCGCCTGGCTGGCGCTCCAGGTGCTCGACCACGGCAACCGGCTGCGCGGGGTCGAGCTGCGCGACGGCGACAGCAGCGCACCCGCCCCCACGCCGCCGACCGCCGAGCACGTCAGCCACCGCTGCTGACCTCCACGCCGCCATCCCGGTTGGGTCAGGCGGCGCCGACGGCCAGCGCGTCGCCCATGGCCGTACGCCGGTAGACGACCTGTTTGCCCAGCCGGTTGCCCACCGTGAGCCCGCCCGCCGACAGCACGCCCAGGTGCTGGCTGACCGCGCCGGGGCTGAGCGACATCCGCCTGGCCAGCGCCGACGTCGTGGCGGGCTCGGCGAGCGCGGTGAGGATCTGCGCCCTGCTGCGGCCGATGAGGGCGGCCAGCGCGCCGGGCGCGGGCGCGGGCCCCTGCTCCCACAGCGTCCCCACCCCCTGCACCGGGTAGATGAGCATCGACTGGTAGGGGGCGCTCATCACCGCCACGCTCGGCCAGTAGAACGCCGACGGCAGCAGCACGAGCCCCTCGCCGTGCAGCCCGGTGTCCAAGGGGCACAGGGGCTGGTCGACGAGCAGGTGCTCGCCCGTCCACCTGATGGACGGGTCGAGCCCGGCGAACAGCTGGCGGGCCCCGCCGGAGGCCAGCTCGCGGGAGCGGCGCATGACGTCCCTTTCGAGCAGGCCGTACACGCGTGGCCAGTACTCGGCGAAACACGCCTCCCAGTAGGCCTCCAGCGCGTCGGCCACGCGGGCGATCCCTGCCGCCGGGTCGGACCTGAACCGTTCGATGACCGCGGGGTCGGAGCCGACCACGTCGCCCGCCTCCTCGGCCGCGCGTTCGGGCGGCGTCATCCTGATCCGCGCGATCTCGGTGGCGAACTCGGGCAACGGCGTGTCGGGCGGAGGGGTGAGGAAGTCGGCGAGGTAACCGCTCGGCGGCACCAGTGCGAGCAGCTCGCCCAGGTCGAGCTCGGGCAGGCGCGGGCGCACCGCCTTGATCCACGGCAGGTGGACCGACTGCCGGGCGGGGTCGCGCAGCGTGCGGAGGCTGGCCACCAGCTCCCACACGGGCGAGAAGGCGAACCTGATGCGGGCCACGTCTTCGGGCTTGAGCGTCCACATGACGGACATCCTTTTAGTCTGCCCTAAATGGTTCGCGGTGCGGACGAAACCCGGACAATGTATCCGCGTGACTACCACAAGCATGGAAAAGCCGTCATTTCTCAAGTCGAAGATCGGCGGGTTGCCGCGCCCGTTCTGGGCGCTGTGGAGCGGCACCCTGGTCAACCGGCTGGGCACCATGGTCATGCCGTTCACCGGCGTGTACCTGACGCAGGCGCGCGGCCTGTCGCTGGCGGCGGCGGGCATGGTGATGGCGGTGTTCGGCGCGGGTCAGCTGGTCTCGCAGCTGATCGCCGGATCGCTGACCGACCGGATCGGTCGCAGGGCGACGCTGTCCGGCAGCATGCTGGCCACGGCGGTGGCGATGCTGGCGCTCGGCTACAGCACGACGCTGCCGGCGATCCTGGTCGCGATGTTCGTGCTCGGCCTGGTGATCGACGCCTACCGGCCCGCCTCCAGCGCGCTGGTCGCCGACCTGATCGCGCCCGCCGAGCGGCCCAGGGCGTACGGCCTGCTGTTCTGGGCCATCAACCTCGGCTACGCGGTCGGCATGACGGCGGGCGGCTGGCTGGCCCAGTCGGGATTCCTGTGGCTGTTCTGGTTCGACGCCGTCAGCTGCGTGGTCTTCGCGGTGCTGGTGTGGCGGGCGGTCCCCGAGACCAGGCCAGAGCCCGAGGCCGGGGCGCCTGGCGGCGGGCTGCGGGTGGTGCTGCGCGACTGGCTGATGGTCGCCTTCACCGTCGTCGTGCTCGGTAACGCGCTCGTCTACTCCCAGACCTTCACCACCCTGCCCGTGGCCATGAAGCTCGCCGGGCTGAGCACCGCCGAGTTCGGTGTCGCGATGGCGGCCAACGGCGTGCTCATCGTGGTGCTGCAGCCGCTGGTGTCCGGCTGGCTCGGCCGCAGGGACCCGGTCAGGAGCTTCGCGCTCGGCGTCGGCGTCATGGGCGTCGGCTTCGCGCTGACCGCCTTCGTCACCTCGACCGCCGCGCTCGTGGCCACCGTCGTGGTGTGGACGCTCGGCGAGATCGTCACGGCGGGCATCGCGGCCGCGATCGTCGCCTCGCTGGCCCCCGCCCACCTGCGCGGCGCCTACGCGGGCCTGTTCGGCTTCGCGTGGGCGCTGGCGGGCATGGTGGCGCCGCTGATGACGCCGCTGCTGAAGATCAGCCCGTCGGCGCTGTGGTTCACGGTCGGCGTCATCGGCCTGATCACCGCGGCGGGCGGCGTGGCGCTGGCCCCCGCGATCAGGCGCAGGGCGGCGTCGAACGAGACCTGACTTCACTACGCTTACGCGTGCCATGGTGACATTCAGCGCACTCGGACCGTTTCAGGTCCTTCTCGACGGGCTTCCCCTCGACCTCGGCGGCCAGCGCCAGATGGCGGTACTGGCCAGACTGGTGGTGGCGGGGGGCCGCGCCGTACCCGTGACCACGCTCATCGACGAGCTGTGGCCAGGACAGCCGCCCGCCCAGGCCCTGTCCACCATCCAGGGGTACGTCTCCCGACTGCGCCGCGCCCTCGAACCGAACCGGGCGCCGCGCTCCGAGGCCGAGGTGCTGGTGTCGGCACCTCCCGGATACGCGTTGCGGGCCTCGGCCGAGCAGGTGGACTGCTGGCACTTCGAGCGGCTCGTGCGGATGGAGGGGCCCGCCCAGCAGGTGTGGGCCTCGATGGAGGAGGCGCTGGGGCTGTGGCGGGGGCCCGCGCTGGCCGAGTTCGCGGACCTGACGTGGGCCTCGACCGAGGGCGGGCGGCTGGAGGAGCTGCGGCTCGTCGCCCTCGAACGGCGGGCCGACGCGGGGCTGAGCCTGGGACGGTCGGCCGCGCTCGTGCCGGACCTGGAGGCGCACGCCGGCGCCCATCCGCTCAGGGAGGAGGGGTGGCGGCTGCTGGCCACAGCCCTCTACCGCAGCGGCCGGCAGGGTGACGCGCTCGCCACTCTCAGGCGGGCGCGCGGGATCTGGCGTGACGAGCTGGGCCTGGATCCTTCGGCCGTGCTGCAGCGGCTGGAGGCGGACATGCTCGCCCAGTCCCCCCACCTGGACGCCGCCCCCGAGAAGCCACCGGCGAGCGGCTCCCCCGGGGCGGCCGGTTCCGAGGCCGGGCAGGAGGCGGCGCGGGCGGCGGGGCTGCGGGTCGTGGTCGCCGACGACCAGGCGCTCGTCAGGACGGGGCTGCGCGTCGTGATCGACACCGAGCCCGGCCTGGAGCTGGCAGGCGAGGCCGCCGACGGCGAGCAGGCCATCGCCGTCGTCAGGGAAACCCGCCCCGACCTGGTCCTGCTGGACATCCAGATGCCGAGGCTCGACGGTCTGACCGCCGCGCGCAGGATCCTGGCCGACCGCAACCCGCCCAAGGTGATCATGATGACCACCTTCGGCACCGACGAGAACCTCTACGCCGCCCTCCGCGCGGGAGTCAGCGGTTTCGTGCTGAAGACCTCGCCGCCCGAGCAGCTCGTCGCCGCCATGCGCGCGGCCGCTGCCGGTGACGCGCTGATCGACCCGTCCCTGACGACGAGGATCATCTCCGCCTTCGCGGGCAGGACCGATCCCGCCGCTCCCCCGGCCCTGGCCGGGCTCCCCGACCGGCAGCTCGACGTGCTCAAGCTGATCGCCCGCGGCCTGACCAACCGCCAGATCGCGCACACGCTCGCCGTCCCCGACCGGCAGGTGGCGGGCGCCGTGAGTGAGCTGCTCGATCATCTGGGCCTGTTCGACAGGGCGCAGCTGGTAGTCGCCGCCTACGAGTCGGGTCTGGTCACGCCCGGGAGGTGACACCTCACTTATCGTCGTTTTGACGATAAAAAAACCGGGGTACTAGGCTGGGGCCGTGGCTCAATTGCGCATCGCCCTGGCTCAGACAAACCCGGTCGTCGGCGACCTGACCGCCAATGCCGACGCGCTGGTCCGATGGACGCGTGAGGCCGCCGACCGCGGCGCTCACCTCGTCCTTTTCACCGAGATGTTCCTGACCGGCTATCCGGTCGAGGACCTCGTCCTGCGCACGTCCTTCGTCGACGCCAGCGTCAGGACGCTCGAGGACGTCGCGGTCCGGCTGGCCGAGGAGGGTCTCGGCGACCTGCCCGTCGTGGTCGGCTACGTCGACAGGGCGGGGCTCGCACCCCGCGTCGGCCAGCCGAAGGGCGCGCCGCTGGACGCCGCCGCGCTGCTCCACCAGGGCAGGGTCGTCACCCGTACGGCCAAGCACCACCTGCCCAACTACGGCGTCTTCGACGAGTACCGCTACTTCGTGCGCGGCGACCGACTGCCGATCTTCCGCCTGCACGGGGTCGACGTGGCCATCGCGGTCTGCGAGGACCTGTGGCAGCAGGGCGGTCCCGTCGCCGTCGTCGGCGAGGCGGGCGCGGGCCTGCTCGTGGTGCCGAACGCCTCGCCGTACGAGCGGGAGAAGGACGACGTCCGCCTGGAGCTCGTGGCGCGCAGGGCGCGCGAGGCGGGGTGCGCGCTCGCCTACGCCAACCAGGTCGGCGGCCAGGACGAGCTGGTCTTCGACGGCGACTCGATCGTGGTGGACGCCTCGGGCGAGCTGGTGGCGCGGGCCGGGCAGTTCCGCGAGGAGCTGCTGGTCGTCGACCTCGACGACCTGCCGGTCTCCGACGCCGAGCCCGGCGTCTTCCCCTACGGCGCCGGCGACGGATCGACGATCACGGTGGAGCGGCTGGTGCTGTCGGCCGAGCCGGTCGCGCCGTACGCCAGGCAGGTGCCCGAGGTGGCGCCCAGGCTCGACGACACCGGCGAGGTCTACCAGGCGCTGGTCCTCGCGGTGCGCGACTACGTCGCCAAGAACGGCTTCCGCTCGGTGATCCTGGGCCTGTCAGGCGGCATCGACTCGGCGCTGACGGCCGCCATCGCCTCCGACGCGATCGGGCCCGAGCGGGTCCACGTGGTGATGATGCCCTCGCGCTACTCCTCCGAGCACTCTCTCGGCGACGCCGAGGAGCTGGTGCGCAGGCAGGGGATCAACGGCCGGATCGTGCCGATCGCCGACATCGTCACCGCGTTCGAGAAGGAGATCGACCTGTCGGGTCTGGCCGCGGAGAATCTGCAGGCCAGGGTGCGCGGCATGATCCTCATGGGGCTGTCGAACGAGCACGGCCACCTGGTGCTGACCACCGGCAACAAGAGCGAGCTCGCGACGGGCTACTCCACGCTGTACGGCGACTCCGCGGGCGGGTTCGCGCCGATCAAGGACGTGCCGAAGACGATGGTGTGGGCGCTGTCCAGGTGGCGCAACGAGCACACCGACCCGTCGTTCCTCATGGACGTCGAGCGGCCGATCCCGGAGAACTCCATCACCAAGGAGCCCAGCGCCGAGCTGCGGCCCGACCAGCGCGACACCGACTCGCTGCCGCCGTACGAGGTGCTCGACCGGCTGCTGGACGACTACGTCGAGAAGGACATGGGCTCGGCCGAGCTCATCGCGGCGGGGCATGATCCCGCGCTGGTGACCAGGATCATCAGGCTGGTCGACCTCGCCGAGTACAAGCGCAGGCAGTACCCGCCCGGCCCGAAGATCACGCCGAAGAACTTCGGCAGGGACCGCAGGCTACCGATCACCAACAGGTGGCGGGAGACGACGGCCTAGGTAGGAGCGCAGCAGCTGTTTGGTCTCCTCGACCAGCTCGGGGTCGTCGTGGTGGGCGCGCAGCAGGGCGTCGGCCGCCTCGACGGCCACCAGGATCGGGTTGACCCCGACGCCGAGCAGGCCGGCGAGGGTTCGCGCGACCTCGCGGTTGTCGCCGAAGTCCAGAACGGCGAAGCCGGGGACGGTGGCCTTCATGTCGAGGTACTCGTCCACGACGGCGTCGATGACCGGGTCCCACTGGCGGGCCCCGGCCAGCTTCGGCTCGATGCGGGCGACGAAGTGCTCCAGGTTGCGCCTGGTCAGCGCGTCGGCCAGCGAGCGCTTGTCGCTGAAGAAGCGGTAGATGGAGCCGATCGGCATCCCGGTGCGGGCGGCCACCGTCCTGGTGCTCAGGGCGTCGTAGCCGCCCTCGTCCAGCAGCGCGGCCGCCGCGTCGAGCATCCGGTCGACCTTCTCCGCGCTGCGCCGCTGGACGGGGATGCGTCTCATGCCGCAAAGAGTAGGGTCAGCCCGCCGATGGTGTAGCAGACCATGAGCACGAACAGCGGGATCTGCCCGGCGACCGCCCTGGCCGGTTCGAGCAGCCGCACCGACCTGTCGTGGGCGGCGACCACGCCGAGGACGTGGCCGATCACGATGGCCAGCACCTGCACGGTGGCGATGGCGCCCGCGCTGACGACGTCGGCGTTCACCTCGGTGTCCAGGCCCAGGGCGAGGATGATCGCGCGCTGACCCTCGATCATGAACAGCGAGAAGTAGTGCGCGACCAGGTAGCCGACCGCGATCGGCACCAGCGAGTGGGCGAAGCGGGGGGTCAGCCCGCGGGCGCCGCCGATCAGGCCCGCCGCCCACAGGCAGGCGGTGTACAGCAGCGCCACTCCCCCGACGGCCGTGAACAGGCCGACCGTGCCGAGGCCGGTCCTGCCGAGCGGGCTGGTCTGCAACGCCTCGACCCAGAAGGGCGCGCCCGCGAAGCCGTCGTATCCGGTGCTGCCCAGCAGCACGCACACGGTCGCGACGAGTCCGGGCGCCGGGGCGATCGCGTCGAGGCCGTTGAAGGGGCTGCGCAGGACGAGCGTCCCGTCGGCCCTCCTGCCCAGCGGCGACAGGTGGCCGACGAGCGTGGACAGGACCTCGAAGGGGTCGCCCCTGTCGAGCCAGGCGTGGCCGTACCGCAGGGTTCCCGCGGCGGTGGCCGTGCCGTACAGGAGGAGGAAGACCAGCAGCGTCGCGCTCGCGGCAGGCTCGGGCGCGACCAGCTCCATCCAGGTGAAGGCGGTCAGCCCCGCCGCGGCGGGCCAGTAGCCGACCCGCTCCGGCAGCGGGCGGTGCGGCCGGTCGGGCAGCAGCCGGAACGGGTTGGCCAGCCGCCACACCGGCCCGAACAGCAGCGACGCGGGCACCAGCCCCACCCAGAAGACCACATAGATCAGGTACGGCGCGGCGTTGTCCTTGGCGGGCCCGAGGACCAGCCAGCCCAGCGTGTAGAGCGCCATGAGCGCGGTGACGACACGTAGCGTCCTGACGGGCGGACGCCAGGACAGCGCCCTGCCCGCCCGGTCGCCGCTGAAGCGGGAGTCCGCCCAGAGCAGGCCCAGCGCCAGGAACGACACGACCAGCGCCGCGAACGCCCCCGCGTAGGCGTAGAAGAGCGGGATCGGCAGGTCGCTGCGGCTGCCGATCCCATGCGCGAGCACGCCCGTCACGTGACCGCCAACTGGATGAGCACCAGCTCGCTCTCGTGCGTCTCGACCTCGAACACGCCGGTCATGTCCGCCTTGAAGCTGATGACGGCAGGCTTGCCCGGCTGGAGCTCCTGGCCCAGGTCGAACCCGTGCACGTGCAGCTCGTCGGCGACGTCGCTGGTCACGGTCAGGGTCACGGTCTGGCCGCGCTTCACCTCCAGCCAGCCGGACGGCGGCGTCACCTTCCCGCCCGCGATCGTGATCTGCGCGTGCGGGTCACCTGGAGCGGGCGCCACCGTCGCCACCTCGTGTCCGGTGCCCGGCCGGTGGTGCGTGTCGGGCAGCGATCCGCATCCGGCGGCCAGCGCCAGCGCGACCAGCCCCAGAATCAGCGCCGCCATCCGTCTCATGCGGCCACCTCCGCCGCCTTGGCCGTACGGCGGGGCGCCACGGCCACCACCGCGCACAGCACCCACACGCCGGTGAGCAGCCCGCGGATCCAGCCGGGACCGATCGGCAGGATCGGCAGCATCCACACCGCCTTGTCGAAGGCGTCGACCAGGTGCAGCACGCCGAGCACGACGCCCAACCAGCCGAAGGCACCGCGCATGATCAGCCCCGACCCGAGCAGCCAGACGCCGGTCAGCGTGAGCGCGGCGGCGGGCAGCACGGAGTAGCCGTCCAGCGCCCCGAACACGTCGAGCGTCAGCCCCGCCAGACCGACGAGCGTGAGCGGCAGCGCCCACCGCGAGCGCAGGCGACGCCGCCACAGCAGGACGGCCATCAGCCCGAGCACGAGCGAGCCGCCCAGCGCGAGCTGCACCTCCACCCTGGCCAGGCCGCTGGAGCCGAACCACCAGCACCCGCCGGGCAGGCGGCGGTCGCCGATGCTGTAGTCGTTGCACAGGTACATCTGCACGAGCTTGACCGGCTCGGCCACCACTCTGGCGGGACCGCTGCCGCCGCCGCAGGCAGGCAGCACCGCCGGGCTGCTGACGCGCACGCCGTCCCAGCAGTTGCCGCTGCCCTGGCCGTCCCAGTAGACGTCGGCGCCGTTGGCCCGCTTCTCCCCCGTCGGGGAGACGCCCAGGTGGTTGCCCGTGTAGAGGTTGTGGTGGGAGGTGTCGAACTGCTTGTCCCACGCTTCCTCGCCCCTGATGAAGGCGGGCACCGCCAGCAGGTTGAAGGCGGCGTTGTCGTGGCCCCAGATCCAGTTGTTCTTGAAGACGTTCCAGTTGCCGCCGCCGGTGATGATGCCGCTTCCCGGTGGCAGGCCGATCTGCGGGCAGACCACGCCCTTCTCGTAACCGCGCTCGGCGGGCGGCTTGGCGCAGGTGCCGTCCCTGACGTACTCGTAGTAGGTGGCGTTGTTGTCGTAGATCTTGTTGTTCTCGAACCTGGCGTGGTTCTGCGGCAGGCCGGGGTGTCCGGGGAAGGCGCTGTCCATCGTGGCGCCCGCGAGGTTGCCCCAGAACTCGCTGTCGTGGACGTAGACGGAGTCGCCCGCCGTACCCGAGTAGCCGACCATGTTGTGGTGGCTCTTGCAGCGCCTGATCTCGATGGAGTAGCGCGGCACCTCATGGCCCCGGCCGTCGTTGATGTTGGAGGCGCTGCCGGGGTAGAGGCCCGAGTCGCCGTTGCCGTACGACTCGCAGTCGGTGTAGAGGCCGTGGTCGCTGGCGAAGGTCAGGAAGCCGTACTCGTCGTTCCACCTGGTCAGCATCTTGTCGATGACGAAGCCGTCGGTGGCCAGGATGTAGAGGGAGTTGAAGGTGGTGCGCTGGGCGGTGAAGTTCCTGAAGTAGACGCCGTCGGTCATGTCGGCGCGGATGGCGTTGAGCTTGCGGTACTGCGCGTCGATGATCACGTCGAGGGGGCCCGCGCCGGTGCCCTCGATCTGCAGGTCCTTCTTGCCGAGGATGGCGACCAGGTTCTGGTTGTGCGGGCACTGCACCTGCTGCTCGTAGGAGAGGATCTGGTAGCCCCAGCTCGACAAGCGGGCGTCGAGCTTGGCGCAGGCTCCCTCGGGCTGCGGCTGGCCCGGCTCCTCCAGGTAGAGGCCGGGGAGGATGGCGATGTTCATGCCAGGCCGGTCGACGCGGTCGACGGCTTCCTGGAGGTGCCTGACGCCCTCCTTCTGACAGCGGGCGAAGAGGGCGAGGTTCCGCTGCTTCAGATCATCCGGAAATTTCGCGATTCGCCGCTCGAAGTCCGATTTATCCGTCTTGCAGACCAGGAGGTCGGGCTCCCCCGTCCGGTAGACGGGGACGCTCCCCGAGCCGTCCGGCAGCTTCACCTCCCGCTCCTCGTGGGCAAGTGCGGCGCCGGCAGGTAGGAGCAGGGCGAGGACTACGCCTAAGAGCGTCAGCGTCCTTCGGGCGATGAGGGGCATGGCGGCGAGACTAGAACATTGCTCACGTTCTGCCTAGAGCCTTCTTCGGTGACCCAACGCGGAACCAACACCCCGCGCGTACGGTGACCTGGCATGTCGTTCGCCGAGGTGCAGTTCAGGATCCTGGGCCCGCTCGAGGTCCTGGTCGGCGGCCTGCCCGTGCACGTGGGCGGCCCGAAGCCGCAGGCCGCGCTGGCCGCCCTCCTGCTCGGTCTCGGCCGCGTGGTGTCCGTGGACCGGCTGGTCGACGTGGTGTGGGGCGAGGAGCCGCCCGACTCGGCCCGCTCCCAGGTGGCCATCGCGATCTCCAGGCTGCGCAGGGTGCTGCGGGAGGCGGGCGCCGATCCCCACGTGATCGAGACGGTCGGGGCGGGCTATCGGGTACGGCCTGCCGTACCGCTGGACGCGGCGGAGGCGAAGCGGGGGATCGACGCGGCCAGGGAGGCGGCGGCTGCGGGACGGCGGCGGGAGGCGGTCCTCGGCATGCGCGGGGCGCTGGCGCTGTGGCGCGGGCCGACGCTGGTCGGGATGAGCAGGCGGGTTCAGGGCGTGGGCTTGTGGGACGAGCTGCGCCTGGCCGTCACCGAGGAGTGCGTGGAGCTGGAGCTGGGTCTGGGCGGGCACGGCGAGCTGGTGGCGAGCGTGGCCGCGTTCGTGTCCGAGCACCCGTTGCGGGAGCGCTCCCGTGCGCAGCTCATGCTCGCCCTCTATCGGACGGGGCGCAGAGCCGAGGCGCTGGAGACCTACCGGCAGGGCCGCGACCTGCTCGACGTCGAGCTCGGCCTCGAACCGGGGCCCGAGCTGCGGTGGATGGAGCGGGCCGTCCTGGCCGACGATCCCGCGCTCCTCCTGGGTGCGCCGGACCTTGGTGCGCCCGGACTGGATGCGCCCGATCTCGGGGTGCCCGGTCTCGGGGTGCCCGCCGAGTGTCCGGCGGAACTGCCCAGGGGGGCGGCGTCGGGGTTCGTCGGCCGCGCGGCCGAGCTCAGGTACGTGCACAAGCTGGCCGGAGAGGACCTGCCGATCGCCGCGATCAGTGGCCGGGCGGGGGTGGGAAAGTCGGCGCTGGCGGTGGAGGCGGCACGGCGGCTGGCGGGCCGGTTCGGCGACGGCCAGCTCTACGTCGACCTGCGCGGCTCGACGTCCGCCCCGCTGGAGCCCGGTGAGGTCCTCGGCCGGTTCCTGCGCTCGCTCGGCAGGCCCGACGTGCCTGCCGAGGTGGATGAGGCGGCCGGCAGGTTCAGGTCGCTGACGGCGCGCAGGAGGATCCTGGTGCTGCTCGACGACGCGGCGGGAGCGGCGCAGGTGCTGCCGCTGCTGCCCGCCGGAGCCGGGTGCATGGTCGTCGTCACCTCACGGCGTCCGCTCACCCTGCTGGACGGCGCGGCGCACGTGCGGCTGGAGCCCATGGCGGAGGACGAGGCGATCAGCCTGCTGGAGAGCGCCGTCGGCGACTCCCGCGCCGCCGCCGAGCCCGCTGTCGCGCGAGAGCTCGTACGGCGGTGCGGCGGGCTGCCGCTCGCCGTACGCCTGGTGGCCGCCAGGGCGGCGGACCACCCCCGCTGGCCGCTGTCACGGCTGCTCGACAGCACCCCGAGAGCAGATGCCCTGCACTCGGCGTAGCCCGCTCGACGAAACGCGGCGGGCCTCAGCCCGCCATGCCTCTCAGCAGGTTGTCGACGATGCGGGCGGGCAGGTCGGCGGGCAGGTCGCCGTCGTCCTTGGCCCGCTTGATGTGCCACATCATCGTGCCGGCCAGCGCGCCGTTCGCCAGCCGCGGCTCCAGGTCGGCCCGCAGCTCGCCGGTCCTGATGCCGCGTTCGAGCACGTCCGTCATCGCCGCCGTGCGCGGCTCGACGGCCTGCTTCATGAACTTGGCGAACAGCTCCGGGTGGCGGTCGGACTCGCTCATCGCGATGTTCATCACGCAGCGCGTGCGCGACTGACCCGACTCGCGCATCATCGTGTCGAGCAGGGCGACCAGGTCGTCGCGCACCGAGACCCCCGCCAGCGGGGGGATCGGCGCCTTCAGCGAGGCGAGCGCGTCGGCGACCAGGTCCTCCTTGTTGGACCAGCGCCGGTAGATGGTCGTCTTGCCGACCCCGGCCCGCGAAGCGATCGCCTCGATGGACAGCTCGGAGATCCCCATCCCCTCGCCGATCAGATCGAGCGTCGCCTCGATGATCGCCTTCTCGGCCTTCTCGCTGCGCGGACGGCCCGCGGGGCGCGCCGTGCCGGTCTCTGTCGTCGTCATCGCCGTCTCAGACTACCGCTGGTTCCTTCTGTTCGACCTTGACGACGGCGGGCGCCTTGCCCGGCATCCAGATCGCCACGACGACCACGCCGACCAGGGCGATGACCGCGGAGACCAGGGCCGTGAGGTGCATGCCGTCGAGGAAGGCGTCGAAGGCGGGGTTCAGGATGGCGGGGTTGCCCTGCGCCACGCCGACGGTGGCCATGATGGACTCGCCGGCCGCGTGCCGTACGTCCTCGGGCAGGTGGGCGAGGGCGGGGGCGATCTCGCCGCGGTAGGCCGACGACAGCACCGAGCCGAGGACGGCCACGCCCAGCGCGCCCGCCACCTGGCGGACGGTGTTGCTCATGGCCGAGCCGACGCCCGCCTTCTCCCTCGGCAGCGACTCCATGATCGCGGTGGTCGCGGGCGGCATGATGTTGGCCATCGCCGCGCCCTGGACGAAGAAGACGGTCTCCATCAGCCAGATCGGGGTGTTCCTGTCGAACAACGCGTAAGCGGCCAGGGCGGCCGTGACCACGATCATGCTGGCCGTGGAGGCAGCCTTCGCGCCGAAGCGCTGGTTGACCCGCTGGCTGAGCGGGGCGAAGATCAGCTGCGCGGCGGCGAACGGGATCATCAGCGCGCCCGCCTCGATGGGGCTGTAGCCCTTGACGATCTGGATGTAGAACGTCAGGAAGAACATCCCGCCCATCATCGCGAAGAAGACGATGCCCATCATGGCGATGGCCGAGGTGAAGCGGACGTTGCCGAAGTTGCGCACGTCGAAGGCGGGGTGGTCGATGCGCCGCTCCCACCAGACGAACGCGGCCAGGACGAGCACGCCGAAGACGGTCGGGAGCAGGACCTCCGCGCTGGCGACGGTGGCGAGCTCGCCCATGCGGATGATGCCGTAGACGACGGCCACCAGACCGATGATGGACAGCACCACGCCGACGGGGTCGAGCCTGGACGGCTTGGGGTCACGCGACTCGGGGACGACGGTGGCGATGAGCACCATGCTGATCAGCACGATCGGCACGTTGATCAGGAAGACCGAGCCCCACCAGAAGTGCTCGATCAGGAAGCCACCGGTGATCGGGCCGATCGCCACCGCCAGCCCGACGCCACCGGCCCAGATGCCGATGGCCTTGCCGCGCTCCTGAGGCGGGAAGACGTTGGAGATGATCGCCAGGGTGGCCGGCATGATCGCCGCACCGCCGATGCCCATCGCGGCGCGGGCCAGGATGAGCTGCATCGGATCCTGGGAGTAGGCGCTGGCCAGCGAGGCCAGGCCGAACAGCAGCATGCCGATGAACAACATCCTCTTGCGGCCGGTACGGTCACCGATCACGCCGAAGGTGAACAGCAGGCCGGCGAAGACGAGCGTGTAGGAGTTGATCGCCCATTCCAGCTCGCTCTGCGTCGCCCCCAGACCCTCGACGGGGTCGGCGATGGTCTTCATCGCGACGTTGAGGATCGTGTTGTCGAGCACGACCGCCAGCAGGCTGAAGACGAGGACGCCGAGGATCGCCCATCGCCGGGGGTGGCCTGTCTGTGGTTCCATCAGGGGCTCCAAATTTCGATACGGCTTAGTTTCGCAACGCAACCGTAGCGCATGTTATTTCGATACGCAACGGTTGCGTTTCATAAGTAGGAGCCCCCGATGGGTCAGACCTTCACCGGCACGGGCTCGGGCGGGATCTCCCGCTGCGGGGTCCGCTTCCAGAACGGCAGCGCGACCAGCACCATCACCACCGCCACCAGCCCCGCGACGGCGAACGCCCAGCCGGGCCCGTGGGCGTCGATGACGGCTCCCGCGATCGGCGCCGACGCCGCGCCGCCGATCAGCAGCGCGGTACCGTGCAGGCCCATGGCCTCGCCGCGGGCGGCGGCCGGGGTCCATCTGCTGAGGGTGTCGACGGAGGAGGCCAGGGCGGGCGCGCACAGCACACCCGCGGGCACCAGCGCCACGACCAGCCACCGCCAGTCGCCACCGGCCAGACCGACCGGAATCGTGAGCGCACCCATCAGCGCGGTCAGCACAAGCGTGGAGAAGCCGCGCGGCAGCCCGCCGTACACGAAACCGCCGATGAGGGAGTAGACGCACCAGATGCCCACGGCCAGGCCGATCCACTCGGTCTCGCCGGCGTGCTCGAGCGTGGCCACCAGCGACAACTCGCTGGCCGTGAGCACGAACGTGGCCGCCGCGACCGTGCCGAACAGCGCGATGAGCGAGGGGGTCAGCCACTGGCGGCGCGAGACCTTCTCCCCGGCCCACCCCATCTCCTCCTCGGACCTGGTGGGCGGGTTGAGCACCAGCAGCCCCGTGCCCGCGCAGGCCAGGCCGACGGCGATCAACGACATCGTCCACGTGCTGCCCAGCGTGGTGAGGCCCGCCACGGCCAGCGCGGGACCCGTCATGTAGGCCAGCTCGACCAGCATCGAGTCGAGCGAGAAGCCCATCCTGCGCTGGTCGACGGGCACCATCGCGGCCAGGCACTGGCGGATCACGCTGAAGATCGGCAGCGCCAGCAGCCCCGCCACCCCCGCGGCCGGCACCAGCACGGCGTACGGCAGCAGCCACGCCGTCGCCCAGAACGCCACCTGCGCGACCGTCGTGACGGCCAGCACCGGACGAAGGCCGTGTTTGTCGACGAACCTTCCCGACAGCGGCGAGCCGACGGCCATGCCGATCGTGCTGGCCATGGCGACCAGGCCCGCCTCGCCGAACCCGAGCTTCAGGCCGTTCACGACGTGCAGGGTCAGCGCCATGGCCGTCGCCGTGGCGGGGATCCTGGCGAGCAGCCCGACCAGCAGCAACGTGCGGACACCGGGGAGTTTGAGCAGACGCCGGTAAGGTTCGATTGCCATTTTTATTGCTTACCTCCGGCCCCCATTGTCTCGTTGTCCACCGACACTTTTCTCCGCATGTCATCATCGGAGGGGTCCGGGTACGCCACTGGGGCGACTCGAGACGGCTCTGGAGGGTTACATTCATGTCCTCTTCCCTGTACGGCGGCGCCCCAGGGCGCAGGGTCACCGTCCGCGACCTAGCGGCGGCCAAGGAGCGCGGCGAGAAGTGGCCGATGCTGACCGCCTACGACGCGATGACGGCCCGCGTGTTCGACGAGGCGGGCATCCCCGTCCTGCTCGTCGGCGACTCGGCGGCGATGGTCGTCTACGGCTACGACTCCACGCTCCCCGTCTCCGTCGACGACCTGCTGCCGCTGACCGCGGCGGTGGTGCGCGGCTCCTCGCGGGCGCTGGTGGTGGCCGACCTGCCGTTCGGCTCCTACCAGGCCTCGCCCGCGCAGGCGCTGGAGTCGGCGGCCAGGTTCATGAAGGAGGCGGGGGCGCACGCGGTCAAGCTGGAAGGCGGACGCAGGGTCCTGCCGCAGGTCGAGGCGCTGGTCTCGGCGGGCGTGCCGGTGATGGCGCACCTCGGCCTCACGCCCCAGTCGGTCAACGCCTTCGGCGGGTATCGGGTCCAGGGGCGCGGCCAGGCGGGCGACGAGCTCATGGCCGACGCCAAGGACCTGCAGCAGGCGGGCGCGTTCGCGGTCGTGCTGGAGTGCGTGCCCGCCGACCTGGCCGAACGGGTCACCACGTCACTGTCGATCCCGACGGTCGGCATCGGGGCGGGCGCGGGCACCGACGCCCAGGTGCTGGTCTGGCAGGACCTGATGGGCCTGACGCCGAATCCCGCGAAGTTCGTCAGGGCGTACTCGGACCTGCGGACGGAGATGGACAGGGCGGTGCGCGCCTTCGCCGCCGAGGTCACCTCGGGCGCGTTCCCCGCGCCCGAACACGCCTACAGCTGAGGCAACGGCGCCGCGGAGCCTCCAAACCGGGCTCCGCGGCACCCTCGCACCCTGGCACCTGACCGGAATCCGCGAGCCCGGCGGATCGGCTCCCGGCACCTGTCACGAAGACCACGAGGGTCAGCGGTCGGCCCCCACCCGGGCCCGGCGATCGGGTGTGCGACGCCTTGCACGAGGGCGGCGGGCCTGGCGCTCGGCTCACACGAGGCTCTCGAGGACTGGCGATCGACTCGCGGCACCCTACACGAGGGTGGTGGGGTCGGTGTTGGAGCCGCACACCACCACCGCGACCCGCTCACCGGGGGCGCGCACGTAGGCGCCCGACAGCAGCGCCGCGTAGGCGGTCGCGCCCGCGTGCTCGGCAGCGATCCTGAAGTCGGCCCAGAGGGTACGGCGGGCGGCCTCGATGGCGTCGTCGGGCACCAGCAGGCTCCTGACGCCCGCCTTGGAGACGATGTCGTAGGCCACCGCGCCGAGGCGGGTGGCGCCCAGCGCGTCGGCGGCGACCCCGCTCACGGCGACGGGGACGGGGCCGCCCGCCTTGAGCGCCTCGTGAAGCGTGGGGATCAACTCGGGCTCGACCGCGACGATCGCAGGCCCGCGCCCGCCGCCACGCCCGCCGTCATGCCCGCCGCAAAGCCCATCGTCACTCCCGCCTTCGCGCTCGCCTTCATGGCCGCCGCCCGCCGCGCCGGATCCCGGCCTACCCGCTCCCTCAGAGGCGTCCGCCGTACCGGATCCCGCGATGCCCGCCCTCTCGGAGCCGCCCGCGGCGCCGGATCCCACGGTGACGCCTGCCACGAGGCCGCCGCCACCGACCGCGATCAGGATCGTGTCGACGCCGCCGGTCTGCTCCATCATCTCGAGCCCGAGCGTGCCCTGCCCCGCGACCACGTCGGGGTGGTCGTAGGCGTGCACCTCCAGCGCTCCCGTCTCGGCCGCCCGCATGGCCGCCGCGTCCGCGGCCTCGGAGTAGATCGCCCCCGTCTGGGTGACCTGGGCGCCGAGCGCCCGCAGGCCCGCGACCTTCACGGGGCTGGCGACCGCGGGCACGAAGATCTCGGCCCGCAGCCCCAGCGCCCTCGCCGCGTAGGCGACCGCGAGCCCGTGGTTGCCCCCACTGGCGGCGATCACACCGGCGTCGGGCACGTGGGCCGACAGCATCCTGTTGAACGCCCCGCGCACCTTGAACGAGCCCGAGTGCTGCAGCCCCTCCAGCTTGAGGAACAGTCCTTCGGCGATCTCGATGACCGGTGTGCGCAGCACGCGGCCCTCGATCCTGCTCGCCGCCGCCAGCACGTCGTCATACGCAACCGTCATCACAGCTCCCGCTCGATCGTCGGCTCGCTCGCGAGGGCGCGGAGAGTCGTCAGCACTGAGGAAGTTTCCTCAATGCCTGAGCGCTCCGTCAAAGTGTCGGCGCCGTCGAGTAGCTTTCCGAACATGGAATCGAACCTGTGCGAACGCTTCGTCGAACTGGTGGAGTCCTGTGGTCCCGTGACCTGTGTCAGGTCCGCCACCTCGATGACCTTCCGCGGGCCCCGCCGCGACTTCGCCGGAGCCCGCCGCACTCCCCTCGGGCTGACCGGCTATCTCGGCCTGCGCCGCGTCGTCCACGACCACCGCTTCGGCGGGGCCACGCGCTACACCGACCAGCTGTTCGTGCACCGTTTTCACCTGCGCCGGTGCGAAGACCTCGACGAGGAGTTCGCGCAATGGGTCCGCGAGGCCTACTTAGTGGGCTCCGCTTAGCGCCTCAGTGAGCTCCACCCGGACCCCTTAGCGCCTCGAGGCCCGCCTGGTGCCTCAGCAGCCTCCGCTCAGGTCGAGCGCGGGCTCCGCTCCGGGGCATTGGAGCCTCGGGCCACCTGGGGCTCTTGAAGCCTCGGGGCTTCGCTTCGGGCCTCGCGGGCCCCACCTGAAGGCTCTCGGGGGCCTTGGAGCCTTGAGCCTGAGTCGGCCCCGCCCAGGGCCGTTGAGACCTCGGGGTTCCGCCTCATGCCTCGCGTGCTCCGTCTGGGGGCTCTTGGGGCCTCGGGGCTCCGCCTCGCGCCTCGGGGGCTTCATCTCGGGCCCCTTGGGGCTTCAGTGGGTTCCGTCCAGGGCCTGGGCGAAGTCGGCCCAGAGGTCCTCGGCGTGCTCGATGCCGACCGCCACCCGCACCGTCCCCTCGGAGATGCCCTGCCGTCCCAGTTCCTCGGCGCTCAGCGACCTGTGCGAGGTCGTGGCCGGGTGCAACACCAGCGTCTCCACGCCGCCCAGCGAAGGGGCGAGCAGCGCCAGCTTCAACGAGGCCATGAACCTCTCACCGGCCGCGCGTCCGCCGACCAGGTCGAAGGAGAACACACCGCCGAATTCGGGCAGCAGCTTGACCGCCACGTCGTGCGAGGGGTGCGAAGGCAGGCCGGGCCAGTGCACCGCGCTGACGGCCGGGTGCTCGGCGAGCCTGGTGGCCAGCACGCGGGTGTTGGCGCAGTGCCGTTCCATCCGCAGCGGCAGCGTCTGCATCCCCCGCAGGGTCAGCCATGCCGCGAACGGGTCGGGGGTCGCGCCGAGTTCGATCGCGAAGTGCCACACCTTGCGATAGAGCTCGTCGTCGGCGAAGACGGCGATGCCGCCGAGCACGTCGGTGTGTCCCGACAGATACTTCGTGGTCGAGTGGACGACGATGTCCGCGCCGTGTTCGAGCGGGCGGCAGAGCACGGGCGAGGCGAAGGTGTTGTCGACGACGGTCACGAGGCCGAGGTCCTTGGCCGCCGCGCACATCGCGGGCAGGTCGGCGACCTGGCAGACCGGGTTGGCGATGGTCTCCAGGTAGACGAGCCTGGTCTCGGGGCGGGCCGCCGCGCGCAGGGCCGCCGGGTCGTCCTCGGCGACGTAGCTGACGGAGATGCCGAAGCGGCTCACGAGGTCGTTGATCATCGCGGCGGTCCCGCCGTACAACGCCTTCTGGGCGATCAGGTGGTCGCCGGGCTTGAGCAGGCCGAGCAGCACCGAGTTGATCGCGCCCATGCCCGAGGCGGTCGCGACGGCGGCGACGCCGCCCTCCAGACCGGACACGGCCTCCTCCAGCGAGCGCACCGTGGGGTTCGAGAGCCTGCCGTAGACGAAGGCTCCGTCGGGCCTGCCCATGCCGTCGGCGAAGACCTCGGGGTCGTCGAAGACGAACCCGGAGGTCTGGTAGATCGGCACGGAGATCGGGACGCTTCCGCTGATCACGGGCTTGGGTAGGTGAACGGCACGGGTCTCGGGACGCAGTTGGCTCATACCGATAAGAATGTCCTGTTTGACGGTTCCATGTCAGATCCAATCACCGATAATTGGTCCATGGATGAGGCCAATCTCGCGGATCTCCTCGGCCGGTGGGCGTCCGGACGGGGCCCGCTCTACCTGCTGCTCGCCGCCCGGCTGCGCGACCTGATCGACGACGGGCTGCTGCCGCCAGGCGCCACGCTGCCGCCCGACCGGGTGCTCGCCAAACGGCTGGCGGTGGCCAGGGGCACCGTCGTGGCCGCCTACGACCTGCTCCAGCAGGAGGGACGCGTGGTCAGGCGCCGGGGCAGCGGCACCCGCGTGGCCTCGGCCGACCTGCCCGCCACCCGCGCCACGAACGAGGTGGGCAGCAATCCGCTGCTGTCGCACATCCTCCACCCGCCGGACGGCGTCACGCTGCTCACCTGCGCCGCCCCCGACGAGCCGCCGACGCTGCTGGCCGACGCCTTCAGCGAGGCCGTCACGCTGCTGCCCCACCGCGACCTCGGCTACCACCCCGCCGGGCATCCCGCGCTCCGCTCGGCGATCGCCGCCTACTACACCGGGCGCGGCCTACCGACCGACGCCGCCGAGATCATCGTCACCACCGGCGCCCAGCAGGCGCTGACGCTGCTCACGGGGCTGCTGGTCAGTCCCGGCGACACCGTGCAGACCGAGGCGCCCACCTACCCCGGCGCGCTGGAGGTCTTCCGCCACGCCGCCGCGGTGGTACGGCCCGGCGTCGACGCCGCCCAGCGGCCCGCGCTGATCTACGTCACGCCCACGGCCAGCAACCCGACGGGCGCGATCATGGATACGGCCGAGCGGAGGCGGCTGGCTGCCTCGGCCACCGCGCACGACGTCCCGCTCATCGACGACGAGGTCTGCGCCGAGCTGTGCTTCTCGGGCGACACCCCACCGCCGCTGGCCTCCTTCACGCATGGCGAGCAGGTCATCACCATCGCGTCGCTGAGCAAGCTCGTGTGGGGCGGGCTGCGCCTGGGCTGGATCCGCGCCGCCGCGCCGCTGGTGGCCCGCCTGGCCAGGCTGCGCGCCATCCACGACCTCGGGGGCGACGTGCTGTCCCAGCTGGCGGCGGTCTCGGTGCTGTCCAGGCTCGACGCCGTACGGCGGGCACGGGTCGAGGTGCTCCGCACCGGCCACGACCACCTGCTGGGCCAGTTGCGGGCCAAGCTGCCGTCGTGGGAGTTCGCCCCCGCGCTCGGCGGGCAGACGATCTGGGTCAGGCTCCCGCGTGGCGACGCCGACGCCTTCGCCCAGGTCGCGCTGCGGCACGGGGTGGCGATCCCGCCCGGCCGCTCGTTCGATCCTCTGGGCGGGCACGCCGACCACCTGCGGCTGCACTTCCTGTTCCCGCCCGCGGAGCTGACGGCTGCGGTCGACGCGCTGGCTGCCGCGTGGAATGCCTACGACGGCGCCCACCACACCGCCTCCCGCCACACGCTGATCGTCTGACGCCCCGTCCGGGTCGCGGCCGGATGTGGGGATCGAGGACGGTCGGATGGCATCGACGGGACCCTGCGGATGGTCTCCGGGAGGACCCGGAACATGCGGGGACGACGGGCGCCCATCCGAACTCGCTCCCCGGAACCCGCAGGCACCCGAGGAGCGAGAACCCCACGTCGCATGGCCTCGGGAGGACCCCGGGGTATGCGGGGACGACGGGCGCCGACCGGAACGCAGGCGTCCGGGGAGCGAGGGACTCCACGTCGCATGGCCTGGAGGGGAGCCCAGGGCAGGCGAGGACGAGGGGCACCGGGGAACCGCGAGCATCGAGGGCCCATGTGGCGGCCTTCCGGGGCGGGAGCCGCGAGGAACCGGACGTCGGCTGGCCTTCCGAGGCGGAAAAGCGGGGCAAGTCGTGAATTCTTCACTGCCCACCGCCGACGCCGGCCCGAAGAATCAACCCCATGATCCAGGTGAACGGACTCACCAAGAGCTACGGAGACTTCCAGGCGGTGAAGGGCATCTCCTTCGAGGCCGCCCCAGGCGAGATCTTCGCGCTCCTCGGCAGGAACGGCGCGGGCAAGACGACCACGATCGAGGTGCTGGCCGGTTTCCAGCGCGCCGACGCGGGCGAGGTGCGCGTGCTCGGCCTCGACCCCGGCAAGGACCGCAGGGCGGTACGGCGGCGCACCGGCATCATGCTGCAGGAGGCGGGCTTCTTCCCCGACCTCACGGTGGCCCAGACCGTCGACTCGTGGCGCGACTTCACCGCCTCGGCCCGGCCGACGGGTGAGGCGCTGGAGCTGGCCGGCCTGCTCGACAGGGCGGGGACGAAGGTGCGGCAGCTGTCGGGCGGCGAGAAGCGCAGGCTGGACCTCGCGCTCGCCCTGCTCGGCCGTCCCGACGTGCTGTTCCTGGACGAGCCGACCACCGGGATGGACCCCGAGGCGCGGCGCAACACCTGGGACGTCGTCCGCGACGTGGCCGCCTCGGGCACGACGATCCTGCTGACCACGCACTACCTGGACGAGGCGCAGCACCTCGCCAGCCGTATGGCGATCATGGACAGGGGCGAGATCGTGGCCGGCGGCGGCATGGCGGAGACGCTGGCCGCGCAGGCGGGCCGGGTGTCGTTCGAGCTGCCCAGCGGCATTTCGCCGGAGGATCTGCCGCTGCCGGCGACCATGGCGGGGCGCGTGGCTACGTGCCGGGCGGAGGATCCCGACCTGGCCGCGCAGACGTTGCTGAGCTGGGCGGCCGAGAAGGGCCTGCGGTTGCGCGGCCTCGAGGTGCGGACGGCGTCACTCGAAGACCTGTTTCTCGAAGGGATTGACCATGCGTGAATTGGTGGCGGTGGCCAGGTTCGGCGGACGGCTGTACTGGCGGGACAAGGTCGCGCTGTCGACCTCGGTGGCGTTGTCGCTCGGGCTCGGCATCGGCCTGCCGTTCATGATGGCGAAGGTGCAGCCGGGAGCCCCTGGTGTGCTGTTGGACACGCACCTCGGCCTGCTCGCAATGATCATGACGCTGACGGCCTTCATGCAGGCGGCGATCACGCTGACGGCGCGCAGGGACCAGCTGATCCTGAAGCGGATGCGCGCCACGGGCCTGAACGACCGCGAGATCATCGGTGGCGAGCTGACGAACGTCGCCGCGCAGAGCGTGCTGCTCGCGCTGGTCGTGTGCGCGGTGCTCTACGCCGGAGCGGGCCTGCAGCTCCCACGCAACCCGCTGGTGCTGGTGCTGTTCGTGGTGGTGGGCGCGGGCGTGCTGGCGCTGCTCGGCGCGGCGTGGACGGCGGTGATCTCCAGGACCGAGATGGCCGCGACCATGTGCATGCCCTGGTTCCTCCTGGCGGGCGTGGGTGCGGGCGGCTTCGGACCGGTCCTCCAGTTGCTCCCCTCGTGGGTGGGTACGGTGCTCGGCGTACTGCCCACCAGCGCCATCGCGGAAGGCGCGCGCTTCGCCTACACCGGGGAGGGCGACGTCGTCCTCGCGCTGCTGAAGCTGGCAGCCTGGGCGGCGATCGCGTTCGTCACGTTCCGCTCCAGGTTCCGATGGGAGCCCAGGAAGTCATAAAAGCCATAATTGGTCGCACCATGACTTTTGACGCCTCCCGCCGACTCGCGATCGCCGTGATTGCCACCGTCTCCGCCTGCTACACAGTGATGGCGGTCGTGCTCTATCTGCTGTCCACCGCGCTCGTCCACGTCCCCGTGTCGATGAGCCTGTGGGCCCTGGCGGCGGGGCTGTGCATCGGCGTCGTCCACTACCTGCACGTGCGGGCGGGCCTGCGGGGCGAACAGCCCCCGCTGTTCCCCGCGACCCTCGTGGTGCAGGTCGCGGCCACCTACCTCACCGACCTGATCCTCCCCTACGGCTGGTCCGCCGTGGTCTCGCCGCTCCTCGCGGGGTCGCTGCTGATCCTGCTGCCGGGGCGCGTCGCGTGGCCGCTGGTCGCGCTCGCCACGGGGTTCCAGTTCTGGCAGTTGTTCGTGGCGACGCAGGGCTACTGGGCGCTCACGCTCTTCTACTCCGTCACCGTCTTCAGCACCGGCACGATGATCTACGCGCTGGTCAGGAGCGTCAGGATGGCTGAGGAGCTCGACAGGGCGAAGGCGGAACTGGCGGAGGCGGCGGTGCTCAAGGAGCGGCTGCGGATCTCCCGCGACCTGCACGACGGCCTCGGCCGCAGCCTGACCGCCATCGCGTTGAAGGGCGATCTGGCCGCACGGCTCGTCGAGCGCGACCCGGTCTCCGCCAAGACCGAGGTCGGCGAGCTGGTGCAGGTCGCCCGCGAGGCCGTCCAGGACGTACGGCAGGTGGCGCGCGGCTACCGGCAGATGTCGCTGCCCGGCGAGGTCGACAGGGCGGTCGCCCTGCTGGAGGCGTCGGGCGTCGCCTGCCAGGTCAACCTGGCCGCCGCCGCGCTGCCCCGCCCCTCGGAGGAGACGCTGGCATGGGGCGTGCGCGAGGGCGTCACGAACATCCTGCGCCACAGCCGCGCGACCACCTGCTCCATCAGCACCTCCGTCAGAGCGGGCACAGCACGCCTGGAGGTGGTCAACGACGGCGTCGGGGCGCCGGAGCCGGAGGCGGTGTCGGAGGCGGTGTCGGCCCAGGCCTCGGCACAGGTGTCTGCGCAGGCGTCGGCACAGGTCTCGGCCGGGGTGTCGGCGCAGGTGTCCGCGGGTAACGGGCTGACCGGTCTCGGCGAGCGCGCCCGGCAGGCGGGCGGCACCGTCACCGCCGAACCCTCGGGTCCGAACGGTTTCCGCCTCACGATGGAGGTCCCCGCGTGATCAGGGTGCTGCTCGCCGAGGACATGCACATGATCAGAGCCGCGCTGACGGCGCTGCTGCGCCTCGAACCCGATATCGAGGTCGTCGCCGAGGTGACCAGGGGCGACGAGATCGTCCCCACGGCGATGGACGTCCGGCCCGACGTGGCGATCGTCGACATCGACCTGCCCGTGGTCGACGGCATCACCGCCGCCGCCACGCTGCTCACCCGGCTGCCCTCGTGCCGGATCCTGGTGCTGACCGCGATGGGCCAGCCAGGTCAGGTACGGCGGGCGCTGGAGGCGGGCATCGAGGCGTTCCTGGTGAAGGACGCGCCAGGAGACCGGCTCGCCGACGCCATCCGCAGGACCGCTGCGGGCCTGCGGGTGCTCGACGCCGACCTGGTGTCCTCGGCGATGGAGTACGGCGAGAGCCCGCTCACGCAGCGCGAACGCACGGTGCTGGCGGAGGCGGCGCGGGGGGCGACGGCGGAGGAGATCGCCTCGCGGCTGCACCTGTCGGCGGGGACCGTGCGCAACTACCTCACGGGCGCGATCGCCAAGACGGGCGCCCGGAACAAGATCGACGCCATCAGGATCGCGGAGGACGCGGGCTGGCTCTGACCGGGCGGTTCGGGTCCCCACCACGCCCGGATGGCGGGCTCAGGAAGCCCCCACGACCGCCCGGAGTGGGCGGCGCCGGGGCGATCGCCACCACCGCCCGGAGTTGGGCGGTGCTGGGGCGGTCGCCACCACCGCCCGGAGTTGGGCGGCGCCGGGGCGGTCTCCGCCGCCGCCCCGGAAACCCACGTCAGACGTCGGTGACCCGGATGCCCGCGTGCGCCTTGTACCGGCGGTTGATCGAGATGAGGTTCGCCGTGAACGCCTCGACCTGGTGGGCGTTGCGCAGCCGCCCGCCGTACACGCCGCGCGCCCCCGGGATCTCGGACGCGAGCGCACGCACGAGGTCGGTGGCCTCGCGGTCGTCGCCCAGCACCAGGATGTCGAGGTCGATCTTCTCCACCGCGGGGTCGAGCAGCAGCACGGCCGACACGTGGTGGAAGGCGGCCACGACCCGGCTGTCAGGCAGGACGGCGGCGGCCTGCTGGGCGGCCGAGCCCTCCTCGACCGGCAGCGCGTAGGCGCCCTGCTTGTCGAAACCCAGCGGGTTGACGCAGTCGATCACGATTTTTCCGGACAAGGGGGTGCGGAGGGATTCCAGCGTCGCCTTGTGCCCGTCCCACGGCACGGCGATGATCACGATGTCGGCCTCGGCCGCGACCTCGGCGTTCTCCGCGCCCCTGGCGCCGTTGCCGATGGACTCGGCCGCCTCGTGGGCGCGCCCCGCGTTGCGCGAGCCGATGAGCACGGGGTGCCCGGCCAGGGCGAATCGACGGGCCAGGCCCTTCCCCTGGTCGCCAGTGCCGCCCAGGATGCCGATCGTCAACCCGCTCACTTCAGGAAGGTCAGTCATATCGCAGAATCATGCCAGTACCGGGGTTCGTGTGCCGAACCCAGGTCCCCCGTGGACGAGCCGTACCGACAGAAAGCGGCCGCGGAAAGGACACAGGTCAGGCACCATGGACGGATGGACGCAGGCTCGGTGGCTTTCCTTCGCGAGGTTCTGGCCGAGACGGGCTGGCTGGAGCGCACACGCGAGCTGGGCATGGCGCTGCGGGCCACCCGCTCCCCCGGTGGCCTGCTCCTCGTCGGCACGCCCGACGACGAGCCCTGGCACCTCACCGCGCACCTCGGCGACGAGGCTCGGCTGTCGGGGATGCCGCAGCTGGCGCCCACGCTGGTGCGGTGGCAGCCGCCCCTGCGGGCGCCGGCGCACCTGCGGGTCGGCCTCGACCGCATCGAGCGCGCGGGCAAGGGCGAGACGCTGTTCGTGGTCGCCGAACGGCAGGCGCCGGTGCCGCTGCTGGAGCGGGTCGACGACGCCAGGCGCACCGGCGCGACGATCCTCGCGCTGGAGGGCGGCGACCGCGAGCTGGCGGCCCTGGCGCACGACGCGCTGGCCATCCCCGCCGACGGCCCCGTCAGCTTCGACGGCGTCCAGCACCTGGTGAGCGCCGCCGCGGGTGAGCTGCCGCAACGTCCCGGGCTACGGGACCGGCTCGCCAGGCTCCTGGAGCGGGTCAGCGGCCCCCAGGTGACCGACTAGAAGCGGGTCGGCGGGCCTCACGTGGCCGAAGAGAAGCGGGTCGGCGGCCCTCAGGTGGTCGGCCAGCGCCTCCTCGATCGCCGCGATCACGACGGCGTGCACGGGGTCGGGCTCTCCCGATCGGGTACGGCCCAGCCGGGTGACGGCCTCGAGCCTACGCGCCCCCACCTCGGCGATCTCGCTCACCCTGACGAACCCGTCAGGCACGTCGAGCAGCGCGAGCTGGGGCACGATGGCCACCCCGTGTCCGGCCGCCACCAGGGCGAGCGTCGGCGGGAACTCCTCGATGACGTGCACCCGCCTGGGGGTGAACCCGTGCAGCGCCGCCAGCCGTTCGAGCGCCTGGCCGCAGGCCTGGTCGGGCCGCCCCGCCACCCATGGCGCCGCGGCCAGCTCGGCGACCGTCGTGGGCGCGGACGGCCAGGTGGGCGGCACCACGACGCGGAACGGGTCGACGTGGAACGTCCGCGAGACCAGCGACGGCTGCGCCGGGGTCGGCAGGCTCGCGTCCCGCTCGGTGATCACCAGGTCGACCCCGCCCAGACGCAGTTCCTCCAGCGCGGGCGGCCCGACCAGCTCGCGGATCACGGGCGTGATCCGCGGATGCCGTACGGCCAGCGCCCCCAGCGCGGGCACCAGCAGGTGCGTGATGACCGTGGGGAACGCGGCGACGGTCACGGGCCCGGCGAGCCGTTCGGCGAACAGCGTCAGCTCCCGCCTGGCCTCGGCGAGCTCGTCCTCGATCCGGTCGGCGTATCCGGCCAGCACGCGCCCTGCAGGGGTGAGGGACACCCTGCGCTGGGACCGGTCGATCAGCGCCAGCCCGACCTCGCGTTCGAGCTGTGCCAGCTGCTGGGAGACCGCGGAGGCGGTCAGATGCAGCGCCTCGGCCGCCCGCATCACCCCGCCGCGCCTGGCGACCTCGCGCAGGACCCGCAGCCGCCGGGGATCGATCTCCATTAGCTCAGCTTAACCCGAACTGAAGATTTCGTTATTTGCGCTGCACCAACGCCGCTCACCACAATGGGCCGCATGATTGTCGAGCTCAGCCACCGGATCACGGAGGGCATGACCACTTATCCAGGTGTGCCGGGCCCCGTCCTCGGCTCCCACCTGACCAGGGAGGACTCCCGCGAGGTCTACGCCCCCGGCACGGAGTTCCACCTCGGGACCATCACCATGGCGTGCAACACGGGAACCTACGTCGACACCCCGCATCACCGCTACGCCGAAGGCCCCGACCTGTCGCAGGTGCCGGTGGACCAGCTGGCCGACCTGCCCGGCCTGGTCGTGCGCGCCGCAGGCCGCCCGAACGTCGGCATGGACCTGCTGGACGGCCTCGACGTGCGCGGCATGGCCGTCCTCCTGCACACCGGATGGGACAGACACTTCGGCACGCCGGAGTACCAGCAGGGACACCCGTACCTGACGGCCGAGGCGGCGGCGTGGCTGGCCGAGCAGGGCCCGGCGCTGGTCGGCATCGACTCGCTCAACATCGACGACACCCCGCCGAGAGGCGAGCGCCCCGCCCACACCCTGCTGCTCGCCGCGGGGATCCCGCTGGTCGAGCACCTGACCGGGCTGGCCGGGCTGCCCGACAGCGGATTCCGCTTCCACGCGGCGCCGCCGATGATCTCCGGCCTCGGCACCTTCCCCGTCAGGGCGTACGCGGTGGTCTAGTCGTCGTCATCCTGATCCTGCTCGTCCCATGCCTTGTTGCGGTCGGCGGCGCGTTGCAACGCGCCCGCCGCCTCCTCTTCGGAGGCGTAAGGGCCCATGCGGTCCTTGTTCGGGCAGCCCTGGTCGGGCTCGACGCGCATGTGCTTGAGGCAGAACCACCACTGACCATCGCTCACGGGGTGAATTGTGCCCCGTAAACTCGGTTTCATGACCACACTGCTCCAGCCCGGGCGGATCTCGCCCATGCGCAAGGTTCCCGCCCACATCCAGCGGCCGGAGTACGTCGGCAGGAAGCAACCCAAGACCGGCGAGGCAGACGTCAAGACCCCGGAGCTCATCGAGCGGATGCGCGTCGCGGGCAGGATCGCCGCGCAGGCCCTCGAAGAGGTCGGCAAGCACATCGCCCCCGGCGTCACCACCGACGAGCTCGACCGGATCGGCCACGAGTTCCTGCTCGACCACAACGCCTACCCGAGCACGCTCGGCTACCGCGGCTACCCCAAGTCGCTGTGCACCTCGATCAACGAGGTCATCTGCCACGGCATCCCCGACGACACGGTGCTGCGCGACGGCGACATCGTCAACATCGACATCACCGCTTTCATCGGCGGCGTCCACGGCGACACCGACGCCACCTACCTGGTCGGCGAGGTCGACGAGGAGTCGCGCCTGCTGGTCGAGCGCACCCGCGAGGCGATGATGCGCGCGATCAAGGCGGTCGCTCCCGGCCGGCAGCTCAACGTCGTGGGCCGCGTCATCGAGGCGTACGCCAAGCGGTTCGGCTACGGCGTCGTGCGCGACTTCACCGGGCACGGCATCGGCACGACGTTCCACTCAGGGCTGATGGTCCCGCACTACGACGACCCGTCGCTGCAGGTGGAGCTGGTGCCGGGGATGACGTTCACGATCGAGCCGATGCTGACGCTCGGCACGATCGACTACGAGATCTGGCCCGACAAGTGGACCGCCGTCACCAAGGACCGCAAGCGGACCGCGCAGTTCGAGCACACGATCCTGGTCACCGACACTGGCAGCGAGATCCTCACCCTGCCCTGAGTACGGCGGGCCCTGGGTAAGGCGGGCCCTGAGTACGGCGGGGCCGCCCCGCCGTACCGGATCAACGCCTGCGTGGCATCAACGTCTGCGTGGCACGCTGCCCGTCACGGTCGTGCCCTCGCCCTGCACGCTGGTGACCGACAGGTTGCCGCCGAGCTCGGCCATCAGCGCGCGCATGCGGGCGATGCCCCTGCGCTCGTGCGGCATGGCGAAGCCGTCGCCGTCGTCGCTCACCGTCAGCCGCAGCCCCTGCCTGCCCGCGGTGACGGCCACGGAGACCGTGGCGGCGCGGCTGTGCAGCTCGACGTTGAGCAGCGCCTCCTCGACCACGGCGAGCACGCCTCTGGCGATCGTCGCGGGCACGTCGCTCTGTGGAAGTGCCCAGACCTCCACGGCGATGCCCGTGCGCTGCGACCAGTCCGTCAGATATTCGTCGAGGGCCTCTGCCAGGCCCTGCCCCCCGCGCATGCGCGTCTCATCCACCAACTCCGCACTCGCCTTCCTGAGCACATAGCGGACGATCACCGAAGCCGTGCCTGGCGCCCCCACGATGGCCAGGACCGGCGGCTCACCACATGTGATGCCCGTCTCCCCCGCCCGCAAGGTTACCGGGCGGTTGGGAAGCGCGCGGGCGAAGATAGAAGGCCGTAGCCGCGTGGCTACTCGCCCTGGTCGCGGCGGTTGAGTTTGGCCAGGTAGTCGTTGTAGGAATCGAGCTCCGCGTCGCCCGTGCCGCCGGTGCGGGCGGCCAGCGCGTCGGCCCTCCTGTCGGCCCTGCGCGCCTTCCTGTCGTCGTCGCGGTACCACTGGAAGGCCAGTGCGAGCAGCACGATCAAGGTGGGGATCTCGCCGAAGCCCCAGGCGATCGCGCCGCCGTCCTGCTGGTCGAGCAGCGACGACTCCCCCCAGGTACGGCCGAGCTGTTCGTACCACTCGGCGGCGACGACAGTGCCCATCATCATCAGCGCGATGCCGAAGAAGGCGTGGAAGGGCATGGTGACGAACAGCGTCAGCAGGCGGCCGACGTGCGGCAGCTTGTGCGGCGCGGGGTCGACACCGATGATCACCCAGAAGAACAGCGACCCGCTGGCCAGGAAGTGGAGCGTCATCGTGATGTGGCCGAGGTGCTCCTCCATCGCCGCGCCGAACAGCGGCGTGAAGTAGAGCGCGTAGGTCGAGGCGATGAAGATGGCGGTGGCGACCGCGGGATGGGCGACGACGCGGACGAACCTGCTGTGCAGGATGACGTTCAGCCACTCGCGGGGTCCCCTGTCACCGCGGCGGGCGGCGGGCTTGAGCGCGCGCAGGGCCAGCGTGACGGGCGCGCCGAGCACCAGGAAGATCGGCACCAGCATCGCGAGCGTCATGTGCTCGATCATGTGGACGCTGAACAGCACCTTGGCGTAGCGGGCCATGCCGCTCTGCGTGGCGATGACGAGGATGGCGACGCCGACGAACCAGGCGACGGTGCGGCCCCACGGCCAGGCGTCGCCGCGGCGGCGCAGCCGTACGACACCTGCCGCGTAGAGGCCGCCGAGTGCGGCGGCGAGCAGCGCGAAGAACAGATCGAGCCACCACAGGGTGGCCAGGTTGGCGAGCGAGATCTGCGGCGGCATCGCGAAGCCGAGCAGCTCGAAGGCGCGGTCGGCGGGCAGCGTCGTGGCGGGCGGCGTGGTGCGCGAGAGCGCGACGGCCAGGCCCATGGTGGCCGACATCAGCACGAGCTCGCCGACGGCCAGGCGGGTGAACGCGCCGGGCTTGCCCTTGTCGAGCTGGCCGACCGTGTGCTGGCGGTGCCACCAGCCGATGTAGCCGAGAATGACGAACGCGACGGTCTTGGCCACGAGGAGCACGCCGTACGCGGAGGTCCACAGGTCGCTGATCGCGGTCAGCCTCGCCAGGACGCTGAAGACGCCGGACAGGCCGACGCCGATGTAGCACCACACAGCCATCCTGGAGAAGCGGTTGGCCGCCACCTCCAGCTGCGGCTGCCTGCGCAGCCCGTGGATGATCAGCACGGTCAGCCCGCCGACCCACAGCGCCAGCGACACCAGGTGGACGGCCACGCCGGTGGTGGCCAGGCCATGGTTCGGCGAGGAGGAGACGTGGCTGGTCAGCGCGGGCGGCAGCAGCGTCACCAGCGCCAGGATCAGCAGGCCCGCCGAGGCGCCGGCGGTGATGACCCCGCGGGAGAACAGCGCGATGGCGACGCCGAACAGCACCACGAGGGTGAGCGCGATGCCCTGGCCGACCTGGCTGGCGAAGCTGGACAGCTCGTTGCCGCCGAGCACGTCGGCGACGGGCAGGCCGAGCTGCTCCGACAGCGTGAAGATCATGGTGAGCGCACCCGCGCCGGCCCAGACCAGCGCCGTCCAGGAGGACTGCTGCACGTAGCGCAGCGCGGACTTGCCGAGCATGCCCTTGTCGTTGGGCAGGAAGGCGGTGGCGGCCAGCAGGAGGCCGACGGTGACGACGCCCGCGAGGTCCATCGTCATCTTCGCGATCGGCAGGCCCCACCGGGTCAGCGTGCCCTCGTCGGGCAGGCCCGGGATGATCCGCGGGAACGCCGCGCCCCCGGCGATCATGCCGATGACCAGGGCGACGAGCGCCGCCCCTGCCAGCGCGAGCGCGAGCCGCGCGGTTCTGGTCACTTCTTCTTCCTGGCGCTCAGCAGGAAGCCGATGCCGATGCCGACCAGCGCGCCGATCACGATGATCAGCCAGACGGGGAAGCTCGGGGTGGACTGGGCCGCCGGCTGCGCGGCAGGCTGCTGTACGGCCGGCTGGTCCGCGGCCACGGCAGTTGCGCTCTTCTGGGGAGCCGCGGAGGCGGGCTCCTCGGAAGGAGCCGCAGAGGCGGGCTGCTCGGAAGGGGTCGGCTGCGGCGCGCCCTTCACCTTGAACGGGATCTCGCCCTCGATGGGGTGCCCGTCGGAGGAGACCACCCTGAAGGCGATCGTGTAGCCGCCGTCGGGCAGCACGCCCTTGAGCCGCTGCGTCACAACCTTGCCGTCGATCTCCGGCTTGCCCTCCTGCACCTCGGCGCCGTCGGCGGAGCGCACGATCACGAACGGGAGCTTCGGAGTGGCGTTGAACTCCAGCTCCACCTGCTCCAGCGTCTTGACGGTGGAGTCTTTCTTCGGGTCGCTGCTCTTGAGCGCGTCATGGGCGAACGCGGGCGGCGCCGCGACGACGACGGCGGCGACCAGGCCCGTGAGCAGGGCGGCGAGCAGGGCGGTGAGGGCCGCCAGCGGGGATCTGTTCATGGCATCCCCAAGGCTACCCACCGCCCTGCCCGGTAGTGACCTCGCTACAGCCCCACGCAGGCCAGGGCCCGGTGGTAGGCCTCGACCGTGGCCTCCTCGTCGCCGAGCTCCTCCAGCGTCTCGGCCACCGCGTACCACTTGGTGGCCGCCTGACGCGAGGTGGAGACCCGCTCCATGAAGCCCACCGCCTCGCGGACGCTGGCCAGCGCCGCCTCGGTGTCGCCCATGGCGCCCTGCGCCCTGGCCAGCAGCATCCGCATGTGCGCGTCCATCTCGGGCGTCTGGTCGGCCAGCAGGGCTTCGGCCGCCCTGGCGTGCTCGGCCGCGCGCTCGGGGTTGCCCGCGGTCAGCTCGACCGTGGCGAGCTGCAGCTCGGCGATGGCCTGGTCGGTCACGCCCGCCGAGGTCTCGGCGATGTCCTTGGCCGTCTGGGTGAACAGCTCTCTGAGCTTGTCGGTGTCGTGCGGCTGGAGCCTGGCGCGGTGGGCCGCCACGGCGCCGCGGAGCCTGGCCAGGTTGCGGGGGGCCGTGGCGTTCTCCGACTGGATGGCGTAGGCCCGCTCGACGAGGTTGAGCGCCTCTTCTGCCCGCCCGACGGACTCGGCGATCCTGGCGGCGTTCCAGCTGGCCGCGACGGCCGAGCGCGGGGTGCCGAGGAGCTCGGCGGCGGCCAGCAGCTCGGCGGAGAACTGGCGGGCGCGCAGCAGGTCGCCGCGCACCCAGTAGACCGACAGCAGCGTCGCGCCCAGCTCCACCAGGCCGTCGGTCCAGGCGGGGCGCACCGCGCCGGTGAGGATCCGCTCGCCGACCTCGACGGCGGCGACCAGCTCGCCCCTGTCGCGGTAGCAGCGGCACAGCGCCAGCGCGATCTCCACGTGGCGATCGGCGCTGAGGCCCTCGCCGTCGAGGCGCCTGAGGATTCTGATGGCCTCGGCGATGTCGCCCGTGGCCTCGGTGGCGAGCGCCAGGCCGTACTCCGCCTCTTGACGAAGAGCGGTCAGACCCGTCAGGTTGTTGTCCGCGACAAGCTCGGCGAACCTGGTCCGGGCCTCGTGAACCTCGCCGTTCTCCAGGGCGAGCCGCGCGTAGCCCAGCCCGAGCTCGAGGTCGTTCATCTGCTCGGCGGTCACGCCGTTGACGAGGTAGCTGAGCGAACAGTCGAGCTTCTGGGCCAGGAGCTCCAGCACCGCGGGGGTTGGCGTACGCTTACCGCTCTCGATCAGAGAGACATAACTGTCCGACAACTCAGGGTGGGCGAGCTGGGCCTGCGACAGGCCACGCTGGCGGCGGACCGTCTTGATACGGAGTCCGACCAGATCAGATGTAGTCACGGCGACGTCTCCCTGGGATGATGTACTTCACGCACCACCTGAGCGAGGGAGAACCCCCCATGCGCAAGCGACTTGTCATGTCCGCACTCACTGTCCTCTTCGCGGCTGTTGCCACGGTTGGAGGACATGTTACGACCGCTGGCGCCGAAGTGTCTCCTAAGCGGCCGTACGACTACCTCTGCTGCTAGTACGGCCGGTGCTTACTGGAAGACGCCGCTTCGTCAAGCCCTCGAATCGCCACAATTCGGGGGCTTTCGGCATTCCTATGAGGGATTAACAGCGTAGCCAGCCCGTCTATATTTCAACTACAGGCGATATCGATCTTCGATCGGCTGTGTGCTTGAGGCTAGGCTTGCGGCGAATTCCGGAGGCTTGTGTGTTCATCGCTCTCCTGGGCCCGGTGTTCGGACGGCTCCAAGGACGCGAGGTCCCTCTCGGCGCACCACGTCAGCAGGCGATCGCGGCGATGCTCGCCTGCTCGGCCGGCAAGGTGGTGCTGAAAGAACACCTCATCGACGGCCTCTGGGGTGACAACCCGCCGAAAAGCGCCGAACAGAGCGTCTACACGTATGTCGCCGGATTGCGCGGTGTCCTCGAACCCGAGCGTGGCTCGCGTGGAGAGCCGAGGATACTCGTCGGCGTCCCCGGCGGCTATGCCTTACGCGTCGATCCTCTCCACGTCGACTGCGTGGCCTTCTCCGGCCGCCTCGACGAGGCCGCGCGGCGGCGTGCGGAAAACGATTTCGACGGCTGTCTGCGCTGTCTCGACGAGGCGCTGGCACTGTGGCGGGGGCCCGCGCTCCCCGGGGTGCCGGGGCCGTTCGCCGAGGCGCGCCGGCTCCACCTCGACGAGCTGCGCGTCACCGCGATGGAGCGCAGGGCCGAGGTCATGGTCGAGCTCGGCAGGCACCAGGAGGTCCTTCCCACGCTGCTGGGGCTCGTGGCCGAGCAGCCGCTGCGCGAGGGGCTGCGTGAGTCGCTGATGCGCGCCCTGCATCTGGACGGCCGCCAGGCCGAGGCGCTCGAGGTGTTCAGGGAGGGCGAACGGCTGCTGGCCGAGGAGCTCGGCGTCGATCCCGGCGAGCGGCTGCGCGCCTGCCGCGACGCGATCCTGCACGGCCAGACCCCACGCTCGGCGGACCCAGCGCACGAGGGGCATCCGGCGCACCCGGCGGCGACGGTGCCTGCGGTGGTCGCGGCTGTGACAGTGCCGCGCCAGCTCCCCCGCGACCTGCTCGGCTTCGTCGGCCGTACCACCGAGCAGCTCAGGGTCCGCTCGCACCTCGCGCCGTGGGACGAGGCGCCGCCCACGCCCGTGGTGGCGATCTCGGGGCCGCCGGGGGCGGGCAAGTCGGCGCTGGCCGTCCATGTGGCGCACGCCGTCGGTCATCGTTTCCCCGACGGGCAGCTCTACGTGAACCTGCGCGGGGGCACCCCGGGGGTCAAACGGCTGGCCCCGTCCGAGGCCCTCGGCAGGCTGCTGCGGGCGCTCGGCACTGCGCCCGAGCGGGTGCCGCTCGACCTCGACGAGGCCGCGGCGCTGTGGCGCGGCCTGCTCAGCGGGCGGCGGGTCCTCGTGCTGCTCGACGACGCGGCCAACCTCGCCCAGGTGCGGCCGCTGCTGTCGGTCCCCGCGGGCTGCGCGGTGCTGGTCACCAGCAGGGAGACGCTGACGCCCGCCGACGACTGCGTGCAGGTACGCCTGGGGACGCTGCGGGAGTCCGAGGCGGTCACCATGCTGGCCAGGCTGACCGATGCCGGCCGTACCTCCGCCGACCCCGCCGCGACGACCAGGCTGGTCAGGTTGTGCGACGGCCTTCCGCTGGCGCTGCGCATCGCGGGCGCGCGGCTGGCCAGCCGTCCCGACTGGAGCGTCGCCATGCTGGTCGACCGCCTGGCCGACGAGCAGCGCAGACTCCACGAGCTGGAGTACGGTGACCTGGCCGTCAGGTCAGGCCTGACGGCCAGCTGGCAGGCCCTGAACGACAGCGACCATCCCACCGACAGGACGGCGGCCAAGCTACTGGTCCTGCTGGCCCTCGTCAGGGTGCCCGACGTGAGCACGCGGGTCGCGGCGGCCCTGCTGGACACCCCGGCCGCCGAGGCCGAGCGCGCCCTCGACCGGCTGGTCGACGCCAACCTCGTCGAGCGGGGCCGCGCCTGGCACTACCAGATGCACGACCTGGTCAGGCTGTTCGCCGGCGAGCACGCCGTGACCGACCGCGTCGCCTGCCTCGACCGGGTGCTCGGCTACTACCTCGTCTCCGTCGAGCACGCCACCCGCCTGATGGACCCGCACAGGGTGCAGGCCGACATTCCCGCCGTCCAGATGCGCCCGCACCCGCTGACCGGCCGCGACGAGGCGCACGACTGGCTCAACGCCGAGGAGCCCAACCTGGTGGCCGCGGCCGCCCAGGCCATGGACGACCCCGACGAGCGGATCGCGCGCCTGGGAGCGGCGCTCAGCATCGCCCTGCGCTGGTTCCATCGACATTCCTACCGCCTGGTCGACATGATCTCGCTGTGCCAGCGGGCCCTCGCGGTCGCCAGGCGGCTCAGCGACGACACGATGGCGCTGGAGGCCCATGGCGGGATCGCCAGCGGCTTCGGCCACCAGGGCCAGGCCGACACAGCCGTCCGCCATCTCACCGAGGAGCTGAGGCTGGCCAGGAGGCTCGGCGACAGGTTCGCCGAGCAGCGCGCGCTCGGCAACCTGGCCAACTCCTACGTCGACGTGGGCCGCCACGACCTGACCCTGCGCCACGCGATGGCGCAGCTGAGGATCGCCACCGAGATCGGCTCCCAGGTCGGCCAGCGCTACGCGCTCCTCATGGCCGGACACGCCAACGGCCGGCTGCGCAGGTACGACGCGGCGGAGGAGTGCCTGTCCAGCGCGCTGACGATGGCCAGGGAGGTCGGCGACCTCGGTCACGAGGGCGCCATCCTGGGCGCGCTCGGCCTGGTGAAGGTCGACAGGGGCGACCTCGAGGCCGGGGTCGAGGCGCTGTCGTCCGGACTGGCGCTCGCCCGCACGGTGAAGTCGCTGAACACCGAGATGAACTGCCTGATCGCCCTGGCCAGAGCGCATCGGCTGCTGGGCCGCCCCCGCCGGGCGCGCGCCTTCCTGAGCGAGGCCATATCGATGTCGCGCGCCCTGCAGTCCGCCGAGTTCAGCCGCCTGGTGGCGGAGGAGCGGGAGGCCCAGGGGGCGGTCGACGCGCTACCGCTCGCCGGCCTGGTCTGATCGACGGGCGCTCGGAGACGCGGACGCCCTGATCCGGCAGGTGTGCCGACCCTACGGCGGGCTGATCGGCGGGCGGGCCGGTGAAACGGCGGGCGGGCTGAACGGCGGGGGCTGGTCAGCGGGCTCGTAGGGCGAGGAAGAAGTCCACCCGGTCGGCCATCGTCGACAGGTCTCTGCCCGTCAGCTCCTCCACGCGCCTGATCCGGTACCGCACCGTGTTCACGTGCACGTGCATCCGCTCGGCGCACGCGTTCCACGACCCCGCCGTGTCGAGGAAGGCGCCGAGGGTCCGTACCAGCTCCGACTGGTGCTTGGCGTCGTAGTCGAAGAGCGGCTCCAGCAGCCGCCGGGTGAACGAGCGCCGCACGTCGCCTGGCACGGTGGCCAGCAGGAGGGCGTGGGTGTAGATCTCGTCGCTGGTGACGACCCCGCCGGAGCGGGCCTGGGCCATGCGGAGGGCGTGGCCGGCCTCCTCGATCCCGCCCCTGATCGATGATGCTCCGGTGAGGGCGCCGCTCACGCCGATCGACACCGTGGTGTCGCGCAGCGCCGACAGCACCCCGAGACCCGCGCGCAACCGGTCGGCCAGCGCGGAGACAGGACCGGCCAGCGGGACGAGCGCCACCGCGCCCACCACACCGACCGCGCCCGCAGCGCCGCCCGCCGTACCGATATCCACCGTGCCCACTGCGGCGACGATGCCGCGGCCCAGCAGTTCCTCCAGCACCTGCCCACCCAGCGTGGCCGGGTCGGGGCCGCGGGTGGCCCCCGGGCGCAGGGCCGTCGCCGTCACCGCCGCGTACGGCTCGCCCGGCCCAAGACCGCACGTGCGCAATCGGGCGTTGAGCTCGACGGGGTCGGCCTCGGCGGCCAGGGCGGCGGCGACGAGCTGTTCGACGAGCCGGCGCTCGACCCGCCTGCCCTCCTCCATCCTGGTGCGTTCGAGCGCCACGCAGGCGGCCAGCTCGAAGCCGAGGTCGGCGCGGCCGAGCAGGTCGCCCTCGCAGGCCAGCACCCACCCTCCGGCCCGGTGCCCCCGCCCGATGCCGAACAACGTGTGGCCGTGCGCCACGCACGGCAGTCTGGAGGCCGACAGGTAGGCGCGGGCCAGCGCCAGGGGTTCGGCGCAGGAGCCGACGACGACCTCGCCGATGGAGGAGAGCACCGCGCCGCGCACACCGAGCTCGGCGGCGGTCGCGGAGAACAGCTCGGCCAGGCCCGCGCCCTCGGCGACGGCGTCGACGATCCTGCGCTGGCGGCCGAGCGCGGCCCTGACCTCGCCCGACAGCCGCGGGGCCGCGACCTCTTCGACGGCGCGGAAGGAGACGGGGGTCGGGATCTCCAGCAGCGGCAGGCCGGCCTCGGCGCACGCGTCCACCAGGTCGCCGGGGACGTGGCCGAGCCACGCCAGGCCGGCGCCGAGTGCCGCCACTCCCGCGGCTTGCAGTGCCGCGACGAAGCGGGCGGAGTCGGCGGGCTCGTGGCGCCACATCAGCCCGCTGAGCACCAGCTCCCCGCCGGTGAGGTAGCGCCCGGGTTCGGGCAGGTCGGTGACGTGCACGGCGGTGAACTCGGTGTCCTCGTCCCCCGTCAGCAGGGTGAGGCCGAGCTCGGAGACGGCGAGCAGGTCCCTGATGCGCACTTGGAGGAATATACAAGCGGACCCAAGGACGGCTTACCGTGTTTTCACATCACAGACATAGGCCGCCCCTTCGCGGGGTGCTGTACTCGGAAGATGACGGAGACGGTCAGCACGACGCGGCAGGGCGTCGGCGAGAGCGTCAGGAGGCCTGACGCCACCCTCAAGGTGACGGGCGAGTTCGCCTACTCCTCCGACCTGTGGCTCGACGGCATGGTGTGGGGCGTGACACTGCGCAGCCCGCACGCCTCGGCGTGGATCAGGTCGATCGACATCGGCCCCGCGCTGGCCATGCCGGGGGTGCTGGCCGTACTGACGCACGAGGACGTGCCGGGCGAGAAGTTCTACGGCCTGGAGCACAAGGACCAGCCGGTCCTGGCCATCGACCAGGTCCGCTACCAGGGCGAGCCGGTGGCGCTCGTGGCGGCCGAGCATCCGGAGACCGCGCGCAGGGCCGCGGCGGCCATCGTCGTCGACTACGAGGTGCGGGAGGCGGTCACCGACCCCCGCCTGGCCACGGAGTTCGTCAGGAGGCAGCCGGTCAGGGTCGGCGACACCTTCGCGGCCGAGGTCGTCGTCACCGGCGAGTACGAGGTCGGCATGCAGGACCAGGCCTTTCTCGGGCCCGAGTCGGGCCTGGCCGTACCGGCCGAGGACGGCGGGGTCGATCTCTACATCGCCACGCAGTGGCTGCACGTGGACCGCGACCAGCTCGCTCCCTGTCTGGGCCTGCCCCCTGAGAAGGTACGGCTGACGCTGGCGGGCGTGGGCGGCGCGTTCGGCGCCCGCGAGGACCTGTCGATGCAGGTGCACGCCTGCATGCTGGCGCTGCGTCTCGACCGGCCCGTCAAGATCGTCTACGGCCGCGAGGAGTCGTTCTTCGGGCACGTGCACCGCCACCCCGCCTGGATGCGCTACGAGCACGGCGCCACCCGCGACGGCAAGCTCGTCTACGTCAGGGCCGAGATCCTCCTCGACGGCGGCGCCTACTGCTCCTCCTCCCCCGCCGTCGTCGGCAACGCGGCCTCGCTCGGCGTCGGCCCCTACGAGGCGCCGAACGTCGACATCGTGGCCACCGGCGTCTACACCAACAACCCGCCGTGCGGCGCGATGCGCGGGTTCGGCGCGGTGCAGGCCTGCTACGCCTACGAGTCGCAGATGGACAAGCTGGCCGCCGCCTGCGGGCTCGACCCGGTCGAGATCCGCGTCCGCAACGCCGTCTCCCAGGGTTCGGCGCTGGCCACCGGCCAGATCATCGACTCTCCCGCGCCGCTGGCCGAGATGCTGCGCGAGCTGGCCGCGATGCCCATGCCGGGCCCCGCCGCCGAGGACCTGCGCGACCTGCCGGGCGGCGTCTCCCAGACCACCCACGGCGAGGGCGTACGGCGGGGCGTCGGCTACGGCGTCGGCATCAAGAACATCTGCTTCTCCGAGGGCTTCGACGACTACTCCACCGCCAGGGTGCGGGTCGAGCTGATCGGCGGCGAGCCCCACGCCACCGTGCACACCGCGGCCGCCGAGGTCGGGCAGGGCCTGGTGACGATCCAGGCCCAGATCGCCCGCACCGAGCTGGGCATCGACAAGGTCACGGTCGCCACCGCCGACACCAAGGTGGGCTCGGCCGGCTCGTCGTCGGCCTCCCGCCAGTCCTACGTGACCGGCGGCGCGGTCAAGGCGGCCTGCGAGGCCGTACGGGAACGGTTCGAGGGCCTGCCGGTCGTCGAGGCGCTGGAGAAGCACGGGCCGATCGAGGAGACGCGGGAGTTCCGGCACCGGCCCACCTACCCCATGGACCCCGTCACCGGGCAGGCCGACTCCCACACGCAGCTCGCCCTGTGCGTGCACCGGGCGGTCGTGGACGTCGATGTGGAGCTGGGCCTGGTGAAGGTGGTGGAGCTGGCCGCCGTCCAGGACGTCGGCCGGATACTCAACCCGGCCGCGCTGGAGGGGCAGATCCACGGCGGCTCGGCGCAGGGGCTCGGCCTGGCGCTGATGGAGGAGATCCAGGTGCGCGACGGGCGGGTGCTGAACCCGTCCTTCACCGACTACCTCATCCCGACCGTGCTCGACATGCCGCCCATGCAGCTGTCGATCATGGAGAATCCCGACCCGGCCGCGCCGTACGGGCTGCGGGGGGCGGGCGAGCCGCCGACGCTCTCCTCCACGCCCGCGATCGTGGCCGCCGTCCGCGACGCCACCGGCGTCGCGCTGACCAGGGTGCCGGTACGGCCCGAGCACATCGTCGGGATCCCCACACGCTAGGTTGGATCGTCCACAAGCCCAACCACAACGGCCCAACCAACACGGAGGAACAAACCCCCATGTCCGAAGCGCGCGAGGCGGCCAAGGCCGAGTTCGAGAAGTTCGACACCGACCACGACGGCGTGCTCACCGCGGTCGAGATCCGGCAGGTGAACCAGGCGCTGGGCGGTCACGGGGTCACCGACGAGGAGATCGAGGCGTTCGTCGCCTCGGCCGACCGTGACGGCGACGGCAGCATCACGCTGGACGAGTTCGTCGCCCTGGTCGGCGGCGGCAAGCACGAGCAGCGGTAGCCGCAGGGCGAACCGGGGTAGATAAACGATCATCCCCCTTCGACGGCAAGGGGGATGATCGTGCTCGACCGGCTGTTCGAGCTCTCCGCGCGCGAGGCGACGGTCGGGCGCGAGATTCGTGGCGGGGTCACGACCTTCATGGCGATGGCCTACATCATCCTGCTCAACCCGATCATCCTGGCCGGCGCCACGGACGTCACCGGGGCGCGCCTCGACATCGGCCAGCTCACCACGGCGACCGCGCTGGCGGCGGCGGTCAGCACGCTGCTCATGGCCTTCGTCGGCAACGCCCCCTTCGGGGTGGCGGCCGGGCTCGGGCTGAACGCCGTCGTCGCCTACCAGGCGGCCCCGTTCATGACGTGGGCGCAGGCGATGGGCCTGGTCGTGCTCGAAGGCCTGGTGATCATCATCCTGGCGGTCTCCGGCATCCGCCGGCTGATCATGGACTCGATCCCGCTGGCGCTCAAGCACGCCATCAGCGTGGGCATCGGGATGTTCATCACGCTGATCGGCCTGGTCGACGCGGGCTTCGTCTCCGGCACCGGCGCCACTCCCCTGCAGCTCGGCGCGACCGGACGGCTGACCGGCTGGCCCGTGGCCGTCTTCTCCTTCGGGCTACTCCTCATGATCGTCTTGTTCGTCCGCAAGACGCCGGGCGCGATCCTGCTGTCCATCGTGATCACCGCGGTCGTCGCGATCGTCGTGAACGCCGTCGCCGTGATCGACCCCAAGCAGTGGGGCGTCGTCGTGCCCAAGGTGCCCGAGGCCGTGATCTCTCCGCCCGACTTCGGGCTGATCGGCCAGGTCGACGTGTTCGGCGGGTTCGCCACCGCAGGGGTGGTCACCGCCTCCATCGTGCTGTTCACGCTCGTGCTGTCGGGCTTCTTCGACGCGATGGGCACCATCATCGGCGTCGCCGACGAGGCCTCGCTGGTCGACGAGCAGGGCAGGGTGCCGCGGCTCGGCGCGATCCTGACGGTGGACGGCGTCGCGGGCGTGATCGGCGGGGTGTGCAGCGCCGCGCCCAACACGGTGTTCGTGGAGTCGGCGGCGGGCGTGGGAGAGGGCGCCCGCACCGGTCTGGCCAGCGTCGCGACCGGTGCGCTGCTGGGGCTGACCATGCTGTTCACACCGCTGGCCGAGGTGGTGCCGGCCGCCGCCGCGGCTCCGGCGCTCGTGCTGGTGGGCGCGCTGATGATGACGCAGAGCCGTAACGTGCCGTGGGAGGACCTCGAACTGGCGGTGCCCGCCTTCCTGACGATCGCGCTGATGCCGTTCACCTACAGCATCACCAACGGGGTGGGAGCGGGCGTGATCGCCTACACGGTCATCAAGGCGGCGCGCGGGAAGTTCTCCGAGATCCCCTGGCTGCTGTGGGTGGTCTCGGCGGTGTTCCTGGCCTACTTCGCGATCAGCGGCCTCTTCTGACAGATTGCTCACCGTCCTGACCAGGTGAGACAGTTGAGGAGAACGAACAGGGGGCTGCCACGATGAGCCACCTTCGTAGGTACACCGCCGTGAGTGCCGTCGGCGTCGCCCTGCTCGGCGTCCTCGGCGCCGCGCCCGCGACCGGAGCGCGGGCGCAGCCCACCACGTGGCGACTGGCCGAGATCAGATTCCATCCCACCGATCCTGACGCCGTGTTCGAGTCGGTGCGCGCGCCCAGCGTGCGGGGCGGCGAGATCCGGATCCGCGTCCCGGGCGAGAGGTACCAGCTCTGCCCCGGCGGCAAGGAGACGCTCCGCTTCAGGTGGAACTTCACCCGCTCCGTGCGCCAGCTCCGCAGCGGCGACACGATCACCGCGTCGATGCAGTTCAGGACCGAGTCCGTGGCCGACCCCTGCGCGGGAGAGCTGGGCGGGCGCAGTGCGGGGCAGGTGGTCGGCGCCGACGGCATGGGCAACCCGTTCGACGCGCAGGAGAGCCGCGAGATGGACGGCGGCTTCACCGGCTCGGTCGGTGAGGGACCGCTGCGGGCCGTCCCGTTCGTGCGGCCGGTGCCGACGTCCCTGTGCTGCAAGACCGGCCGGGTCAGGGTCGCCGCGAGCTCCTACGTCCCGACGCGGCCGAAGACGTGGTTCGCGCTGCTCATCGAGACGCCCGGGTACTCCAACCTGGTCATCTACGTCTACGAGGTCGTCTCGGGGCCCTACCGGCCGTGAGCCTCAGCCGTCCTGGGGGTCGCAGGCGAAGCCGTCGGCGTCCTTGTCGGTGTACCAGAGGTACTGGGGGTGCCGGCCCTTCTGGTACGGCCCGCCGTACCCTGCCGCCTTGGCCTCCGCGCAGCTCGGGTAGCGCTTCTCCGCACCGGCGCTGAGCGAGGTACCCGATTCCTGGGTGCCGGTGCCCTGGGTGCCGGTAGGGGCCGTGCCGGTCGGAGTCGTACCAGTAGGTGTCGTGCCGGTGGGGGTTGTGGCGGGGGCGGGCGTGCCGGTGTCCGAGCCCGGCGTGGTTCCGGGCTGGGGAACGCCGGTCTGAGTGGTTCCCGGTGGGGTGGTCCCCTGGCTCGGGGTGACCGGCGCGCTCGGGGTGGCGGGCGGCGTCACGGCGCCCAGCATCGCCTTCACCAGCTCGTCGGCCTTCTCCTTGGTGAAACCCGCGATGCTGAGGCTGTCGCCGCTCATCTGCTGGGCGACCGTGGGGGCGGCCAGCACGGTGGCGTTCTGCTCCTGGCCGACCACGATGGCGATCTGCTGGTCGACGCGCTCCTTGATCAGTGCGGCGAGCGCGTCGCGGAAGGCGGGGGCGACGGCGATCCTGACGCCGTAGCCGTCCTTCTCCCTGACCGACTCGATCGTCTGCACGGCGGAGACGGCCACCGCCGGCGACAGGAAGTAGCAGATCTTCCCGTCGAGCGAGAGCGCCACCTCCTCGCCCGGGCACGGCGCGGCCTTCTGATCGTCGATGGGGGCGAAGTAGATCGGCTGGCCCAGCCGGATCGGCGGCTTGCCGCCGAACAGCGGCGAGTCGGGGTTTCGGGTCATGAGCACCGCGACGGTGCCGAGCACGCCCGCCGTGAGCACGACCAGGACGAGGGAGACGATCAGCACGATGGTGGTGAGCCTGCTCGCCCTCGGTCCTTGTGGGAGTGCTGCGGGCTGCGCGCCGGGCTTCTGGCCCGCCGGCGGCGGTTTCTCCATCCGTGACCCCATCCTGACTGGTGCTTCCGCAGAGCCTAGCGAGGACGGTTAAAACCTGGAAATCATCGACATTGTGCCAAGAACCTTGGCACGGTCCATACAGAGTGTCGCTCCCAGCCGGGGAACATTGGTCTTATGAGAGTCGGAGTTCCTCGCGAGGTCAAGAACCACGAGTATCGCGTGGCCCTCACTCCTGCGGGCGCGCACGAGCTGGTCAGACACGGTCATCAGGTGTTCGTCGAGCGTGATGCGGGCAGGGGGTCGGCGATCCCCGACGAGGACTTCGCCGCCGTCGGCGCGACGATCCTCGACGGGCCCGACGAGGTGTGGGGCGCCTGCGACCTCATCCTGAAGGTCAAGGAGCCGGTCGCCGAGGAGTACCACCGGATGCGCAAGGGGCAGGTGCTGTTCACCTACCTGCACCTGGCCGCCTCGGAGCCCTGCACGCGGGCGATGCTCGACTCGGGTGTGACCGGCATCGCCTACGAGACCGTGCAGGCCGACAGCGGCGCGCTGCCGCTGCTGGCCCCGATGTCGGAAGTGGCCGGACGGCTGGCCCCGCAGGTGGGCGCCTACCACCTGATGCGGCCAGAGGGCGGCAGGGGCGTGCTGATGGGCGGCGTCTCGGGCGTGCGCGCGGCCGAGGTGGTCGTGATCGGCGCGGGCGTGTCGGGGATGAACGCGGCGGCGATCGCGCTCGGCATGCAGGCCGAGGTGCTGCTGCTCGACCGCAACATCGACAAGCTGCGGCAGGCCGACGTGATCTACCAGGGGCACTGCCAGACGATCGCGTCGAACACCCTGGAGATCGAGAAGGCCGTGCTGGAGGCCGACCTGGTGATCGGCGCGGTGCTGGTGCCGGGCGCGAAGGCGCCCATGCTGGTCACCAACGAGCTGGTCAGCAGGATGAAGCCGGGCTCGGTGCTGGTCGACATCTCCATCGACCAGGGCGGCTGCTTCGAGGACTCCAGGCCCACCACGCACGCGGACCCGACCTACCGGGTACACGAGTCGATCTTCTACTGCGTGGCGAACATGCCGGGGGCGGTGCCGCACACCTCGACGTACGCGCTGACGAACGTCACGCTGCCCTACGCGCTGGCCATCGCCGACAGCGGCTGGCTGGTGGCGCTGAGGAGCGATCCCGCGCTCGCCCGCGGCCTGAGCACGCACGAGGGGCGCCTGATCAGCGAGCCCGTGGCCGAGGCGCACGGGCTCGTGTCGACGCCCCTCCTGGAGGTGCTGGGTTAGGACTTCGCCGGGGACGGCGTGGCCGAGGGCGCGAGCGACTCGCTCGGCGCCGGCGACGCCTGGCCCTTGGGCTCGGGCGGCAGCGGCTGCTCGTCGGCGGTCGCGGTGATCGCGTACTCGCCGCCGCAGGTCGCGCCGAGCTCGGGGGTGTCGGGCCCGTTCTGGTACTTGGTGACGAACCTGGGCAGCTTCGCGTCGTCGGCGTTCTGGAAGGTCATCTGCTTGCCCCACGAGCTGGCCACGATCGGGGCCGGCAGGTTGGGGTACGGGCTGACCAGCATGTAGTTGGCGTCACCTGTCGACTCGGCGATCGACTTGATCTTGTCGATCTGCGCCTTGGGCAGGTCGGGGCGGTAGGTGATCCAGACCGCGCCGTGCTCAAGGGAGTGGACGGCGTGCTCGCTGTGGATGGGCTTGTCGTAGACCGCGCACTGCTGCCAGTAGTTGTTGTGCTGGCCGCCGACCGGCGGGTTCTCCTTGTACTTCACCGGCGTCCAGACGTGCTCACCGCCGGCGTAGGACACGCTGGTCACGGCGTCGAGCGAGGTCGCCTGCCGGTCCTTGACGACGTACCAGCCGACGCCGCCGACCAGAAGGAGGATGACGAGACCGCCGACGCCCCACATCATCATGGCGGTCCGGCGCTCCTTGGCCTTCTGCTCGGCGCGCATCTTGGCCAGATGCTCGCGTCGCGCCTGCGCCTTCTCCTTCATCAGGTCTCCTCCATGGACTCGCCAACTGCGGGTCACCCTATGCCCTCGGGGCGTATGTGGCGAATAAGGAAGGACAGGTTAGTACCCTGGAAAACGATGACGAAAAAGCCTCTTCAGATCGCGGGCCTCGTGGTGCTCGCCGTCGCCGCCCTGCTGTTCTTCGTGGTGGGCAGGAGCGGCACGCCCACCGACTCCTCCCCCGAGGCCGGGTTCGCCCGCGACATGGGCAAACACCACGCGCAGGCGGCCGAGATGTCGTTCATCGTGCGCGACAGGTCGACCTCGCCCGACGTCAGGAACCTGAGCGAGGACATCATCGTCACCCAGACGGCGCAGCGCGGCATGTTCATGGGGTGGCTGCAGCAGTGGGGGCTCGGCCAGGCCACCGACCGGCCCGAGATGGCGTGGATGGTCGGCCACGCGGGGCACGGCGGCACGCAGGAGAAGCCGGAGCCGATGCCGGGCGTGGCCACCAAGGAGGAGATGGCCAAGCTCAGGAGCCTGCAGGGCAAGGAGGCGGAGGTCCTCTACCTGCAGCTGATGATCAGGCACCACGAGGGCGGCGTCGACATGTCGAAGGGGCTGCTGGAGCTGACGGACCGGGCCGAGGTGAAGGGGCTGGCCCAGCAGATCGTCAACAGCCAGACCAGTGAGATCAACCTGATGACCGACCTGCTGAAGCAGCGCGGCGCCGCTCCCCTCCCGTCGATCCTGAAATAGGGCACGATGGCGGTATGGGAGAGCCCGAAAGCCGCCTGGAGGTCAGCATCTCGCCGGAGGTCGAGGCGGGGCAGTACGCCAACTTCGCCTCCGTCTGGCATACCCGCGACGGGTTCGTGCTCGACTTCGCCGTGATCACCCGGCCGCCGCAACTGGCGGAGGAACCCGAGACGGGACAGCCCGTGGTGAGCGTCCCGACTCGGATCGTCAGCCGCATCAGGATTCCGCCGAGCCAGGTCTTCGAGCTGATGAAGGCCCTGGAGCAGCAGCTGACCGCCTACGAGAACGAGGTGGGCGGCTCGCCCTGAAGCTCCTCGGCCACGGCGGCGGCGAACGCGTCGATGTCGGCCTCGGTGGTGTCGAAGGAGCACATCCAGCGCACCTCGCCGATGGCCGCGTTCCAGGTGTAGAAGCGGAAGCGCTTCTGCAGACGCTCGGTGACGTCCTCGGGCAGGCGGACGAAGACCGCGTTGGCCTGCGCCTCCCGCGACAGCTGCACCCCGGGGATGTCGCGTACGGCGGCGGCGAGCCTGGCGCCCATCGCGTTGGCCTGCCTGGCGTTGCGCAACCACAGGTCGCCGGACAGCAGCGCCTCGAACTGCGCCGACACGAAGCGCATCTTCGACGACAGCTGCATGAACGTCTTGCGCAGGTAGTCGACGCCCGAGGCGGCCTCGGGGTTGAGCACGACGACGGCCTCGCCGTACAGCAGGCCGATCTTGGTGCCGCCGAAGGAGAGCACGTCGACGCCCGCGTCGGTGGTCAGCGCGCGCAGCGGCACGTCGAGCGCCGCGGCGGCGTTGGTGAGCCGCGAGCCGTCGAGGTGGACGGTCATGCCGAGCCCGTGGGCGTGCTCGCAGATGGCCGCGATCTCGTCGGGCGTGTAGAGGGTGCCGAGCTCGGTGGTGTTGGAGATGGAGACGACCTTGGGCTGGGCCCGGTGGACGTCGCCGAAGCCCCACGCCTGGGTGTCGATGAGCTCGGGCGTGAGCTTGCCGTCGGGCGTGGGCACGGTGAACAGCTTGATGCCGCCCACGACCTCGGGCGCGCCGCCCTCGTCGGTGTGGATGTGCGCGGTGTCAGCGCAGACCACGGCCTCCCACTGCTGGGTCATGGCGCGCAGGGAGACGACATTGGCGGCGGTGCCGTTGAAGACCGGGTAGGTCTGGGCGCTGTCGCCGAAGTGACGCTTGAACAGATCCTGCAGCGCCTCGGTGTAGACGTCCTCGCCGTAGGAGATCTGGTGCCCCTCGTTGGCCGTGACGATGGCCTGGAGGATCTCCGGGTGCACGCCCGCGTAGTTGTCGCTGGCGAACGCCTTGAGGGCGGGGTCGTGGCGGGGAATCACTGGGTGAGGTCCAATCGGGTGCCGTTGATCTCGTGGGCGGGCCGCTCGTAGAGCCCGGCGATCGCCTCGGCGAGGTCGTCGACGTGGGTGAACCCGGCGAACTTCGCCTCCGGCTTGGCGGCCTTCATGGCGTCGTTCAGCAGGGCCTTGACCACGAGGATGGTCGCCGCGGAGCCGGTATCCTCCAGCGCGTCGGCCAGCGAGAGCGTCCACGCCTCCGAGGCGGCCTTGGCGGCGGCGTAGCAGGCGCCGCCCGCGGTGGGCTTCTCGGCCGCCTTGGCCGACACGATCACGAACCTGCCGTTGCCGGACTTGCGCAGCAGCGGCTCGACGGCGAGCGACACGTGCTGCAGGGTGCGGATGAGCAGGTCGTGCAGGGCGGTCCAGTCGTCCAGGTCGGTGTCGGCGAAGCTCTTGCCGCCGCGCCACCCGCCGACCAGGTGCACGACGCCGTCGAGGCGGCCGTGCTCGCTCTCGATGCGCGCGGCCAGATCCTGTACGGCGGAGCGGTCGAGCAGGTCGACGTCGTCCTTGTCCACCCCGATGACCGTGTGACCGTCCTTGGTGAAGCGGTGCGCGACGGCCTGCCCGGTGGGCCCAGCCGCACCCGTAATCAGAATGATCATGCCCGGATACCCTTCGTGGACTCGACGACGTCACCGAGCTTACGGCGCAGGGCCTCGTAGAACATGCTCAGGGGGAACTCGTCGGGCAGTACGGCGTCGACCATGGCCTTCTGCTCCTCGGGCAGGTCGCCGCGCTTCCACGCCGAGCGCGGGTGCGGCTCGACGTAGGCGGTGACCAGCTCGTAGGCGGCGATCCAGTGCGCCAGCTTGGAGCGGTCGATGCTGTCGCGGTAGAGCTTCTCCACCTCGCCGCGCAGGTCGGCGACGCCGTCGGCGACGCGGTTCCAGTCGACCGACAGCCGGTTGTCGGTCCACCTGATGATGTCGTTGCGGTGCAGGTAGGCGAAGAGCAGCTGCCCGCCGAGGCCGTCGTAGTTGCGCACCCGCTCGCCGGTGATCGGGAAGCGGAAGAGCCGGTCGAACAGGATGGCCAGCTGCACGTAGCGGGCGTGCGGCACACCGGCCGCCTCCAGCTTGACCGCCTCACCGAACGCGGTCAGGTCGCAGCGCAGCTCCTCCAGCGAGTACAGCCAGTACGGCATGCGCTGCTTGATCATGAAGGGGTCGAACGGCAGGTCGCCGTGGCTGTGCGTGCGGTCGTGGATCAGGTCCCACATGACGAAGGTGTCCTGGGCCAGCTCCTGCGACTCCAGCAGCCTGGCCGCGTCCGGCGGCAGGTCGAGCTTGAGCGTCTGGGCGGCGGCGGTGCTGACCTTGCGGAAGCGCGCGGCCTCCCGGTCGGCGAAGATGCCGCCCCAGGTGAAGCGCTCGGGCGCCTGCCGTACGGCGACGGTCTCGGGGAACAGCACGGCCGAGAAGGTGTCGTAGCCGGAGGTGAAGTCCTCGAAGGCGATGGGCACGAACAGCGGGTTGTCGTAGCCGCCCGACTCGAGGGCGGCCAGCCACTCGGGCCAGATGGTGCGGATCCAGACCGCTTCGAGGTTGCGGTTGGGGTTGCCGTTCTGGGTGTACATGGGGAACACCACGAGGTGCTCCAGCCCGTCGACGCGCTGGGTGTCGGGGTGGAAGAGGTTGAGCGAGTCGAGGAAGTCGGGCACGCCGAGGCCCTGCTCGACCCACGCGGCCAGGTCGGCCTGGACGGCCTGGAGGTAGGCGGCGTCGTGCGGGAAGTAGCCGGACAGCCTGCCCACGAGGTCGGAGACGTAGCCGACGAGGGCGGTGGCGGCCTGCTTGTCCTCAGGGACGGAGCCGTCCTTGATCTGGAGCGGGCGCAGCTCCTCCACGACGGCCTTCAGCTGGGCGAACAGCTCGGCCTTCGCGCCGTCCTGCGCGCCGGCCGGGCGGGTGGCCTCGGGCACCCTGGCGGCCCAGGTCACGACGTTGCCCCACAGGGTGCGGTGGTCGTAGTCGTCGATGGAGTCGTCGCCGAACAGGTCGGAGTCGGCGAAGGCGACGACCTTGCCCTTGCCGTACTCGACGGAGACGGCCAGCGGCGCGCCCGCGGGGTCGGCGGTGGCGGAGGTGGCGAACAGGACGGTGGCGTCGTCGCGTGCGGTGAGCACACCCGAGCGGTAGAAGCAGGCGTTCTCGACGCCGGCGAGCACGCCGCCCTTGGCGGGGGCGCCGAGCACCCAGGTGGCGACGCCGCGGTGGGCGTTGCCGGGGTCGCGGACGGTGGTGTGGGTGACGCCGATGCCGAAGCGGGCCAGCAGGTCGGCCAGGTTGTTGCCGTACTTGTCCTGCTCCTCCTCGGCCAGGACGATCAGGCCGCCGCCGTCGGCGACGAACGACTCGATCGCGTTCAGCTCGTCGGCGGTGAAGACGGGGCTGCCCTGGCCGGTGGTCCGCTCCCAGCGCTCCTGCGACGGGTGGGCGATCACCAGGACGTCGTGCTCGGCGAGCGCGTCCAGGCCGCCGGAGGTGACCTGATGCCCCAGGCGGCGCAGCAGGCCGGCCGCGCGCGCGTAGCTGTTGTCGTCGGGATGCGCGGGGTTGATGGCCTCGGCGACCTCACGCCGGATGGTCCATGACTCGCTGTGCGTCTCGTCGAACAGCACCCTGGGGAACGCTCGCATGAAAATCTCCTGTTTCAGATGCCTTCTTACGGAAAATATACACACAAGATGGGCATGCACCGCCATACCCTCCCGAAATGCGAGACGTCCCCCGGCCGGATGACATCGGGTCGGTCAGCAGGCGGACGACCGGGAGCCCCGGCGCGACCTACCGTCCGGGCATGCTCAACAATCACGTCGCCTTCCGCAGGATCGCCGCGGGCACCCTCCTCATCACCGCACCGCTGCTCCAGGCGGTCGCCGTCGTCGTCGACCCCGGCACCTGGGGCGACGAGCGCGAGGCGGTCAGCTTCGGGGTCAACCCCACGCTCGCCCAGATCCAGTCCGCCCTCTATCACTGGAGCTGGTTGCTGATGGCCGTGGCCGCGCTCGGCCTGGCCCACCTCACCCGCCGCACCGCCACCAGGCTCGGCCACGTGGCCTCGGTCATGTCGGTGGTCGGCTACAGCTCCCTGTCCGGCATGCTGATCATCGACCCGGTCGAGTGGTGGCTGGGCAGGCACTACCCGCCGGAGCGGGCGCAGCAGATCATGGACGAGATGCTCGACCTGCCGATCACCGTCGGCGCCTTCCAGCTGCCCTGGATCTTCCTCGGCATGGTCGGGCTGCCGCTGCTGACCGTGGCGGTGTGGCGGTCGGGGTTCGTCGGCTGGTGGGTGCCGGCGGTGGTCACCGTGGGCTACCTGGGCTCCTTCGCCGTGCCGTACGGCCCGCTGACCGTGCCCTTCTGGGCCGCCCCCGTGCTCGCCCTCGGCTGGACCGGTCTGAAGGTGCTGCGGATGGGCGACGCGGCGTGGGCCGCCTACTACCCGATGGCCGCGCCCGGCCGGACCACGCCCGACTCGTACGCGAACACGACGGCCTGAGCCCGGTCGCGCAGCCGCAGCTTCATCAGCACGCGGGCCACATGCGTCTTGACCGTGGCCTCACCGACGAACAGCTCGCGGGCGATCTCGGCGTTGGTCAGCCCGCGGGCCAGCAGGCGCAGCACCTCGAGCTCGCGCGGGGTCAGGTCGGCCAGCTGGGGCGGCGGGGCGGGGTCGTGCCGTCCGGCGAAGGAGGCGATGACGCGGCTGGTCACCGCCGGGTCGAGCAGCGCGTCGCCGGCGTGCACGACCCTGATCGCCTCCACGAGCTGCTCGGGCGGCGACACCTTGAGCAGGAAGCCGCTGGTGCCGGCCCGCAGGGCCGCGTAGAGGTTCTCGTCGGTGTCGAACGTCGTCAGCATGACGACCTTGGGTGGAGCGGGCTCCTCGAAGATCTGCTTGGCCGCGGCGAGGCCGTCCATGCGGGGCATGGAGATGTCCATCAGGACGATGTCGGGGCGGGTCCGCCTGACGACGGCGAGCGCCTCGTGGCCGTCGGACGCCTCGCCGACGACCTCCATGCCCTCCTCGCTGTCGACGACCATGCGAAGGCCGACTCTGACCATGGCCTGGTCGTCCGCGATGACGATGCGAATACCCACATGCGGAGAGTAGACGTTCAGGATGCCCTTGCCCATAGGGGTACAGCGGGCTCCAAGTCAGGCTCAAGTGAGCGCGACGCTGGTCCTGATCTTCGCCAGCAGCGCGGGGTCGCACGCGGCCGGCGCGCAGAAGTAGAGGAAGAGCGCGGGCCTGGTCGGGGTGTCGACGAGGTAGCCGGTCACGTTGAGCGCGCCGGTGGTGGTGGAGCTGCGCATGATGCCCTCGAACTTCGTCGCCTTGCGGCCGGCGAGCAGCGCCTCGGTGGGCTCCTGGGTGACGGTGACCTTGCCGGGCAGCATCGTGTTGAGCGTGTCCTGTATGCCCTGCAGGTCGGCGCTGGGGTCGAGGGTGTCGGCCAGCGTGACGTACACACCGGTGGCGTCGGTCGGCTCCAGGGCGTCGACCTGGCTCCAGTCGGCGCCCGCGCTCGCCGCGAACAGCGAATCGAACTGGGGAGCGCTCGGCGAGGCCACCGCGAACAGGTCCGCGTGCGTCCTGGCCGTCCAGGAGTCCGGGTACTCGAAGGTCATCGGCACGCCGGTGGTCGGCTTGTAGGTGAGCATGCCCTCGCCGCCGCTGGACAGGACCAGCACCACGGCCACCGCGATCGCGGCGACGGCGGCGCCCACACCGCCCAGAATGTAGGGCAGCTTCCTGCGTCCGCCCGGCTTGGCCGCCTTGGGCTTCGGCCTGGCCGCGGGCTTGGGGGGCTTGGGAGGTTTGGCCGTCTTCCTGGCCGGCTTGGGCGCCGACACCGGCTGCTGCGGGCGGGTGGGCGCGTACTCGCCGCTGATGGCGTCGCGCAGCGCGCCGACGAACGCCGTGCACGTGGGATAGCGCTGGTCGGGCGACTTGGCCAGCGCCTTCATCATCACGCCGTCGACCTCGAGCGGCAGCTCGGGGCGCAGGTGTGACAGCGGCGTCGGCGACTCCGCCAGGTGGGCCCACAACAGCGCCACGTCGTTGTCGCGCTCGAAGGGCATGCGGCCGGCCAGTGCCTCGTAGACCACACAGGCCAGCGCGTACTGGTCGGCACGGCCGTCGATGTGCTCCTTGTTGATCTGCTCGGGCGACATGTAACGCGGGGTGCCGATGAACTGGTCGGTCTGCGTCAGCCCGGTGATCGAGGTGCGGTGCTTGGTGATGCCGAAGTCGGTCAGGTAGACGTGGTCGCCCGCGAGCAGGATGTTGGCGGGCTTCACGTCACGGTGGATCAGGTCGTGCGCGTGGGCGGCGTCGAGGGCCGCGGCCACCTGCGCGGCGATGCTGTTGACCTGTCCGACAGGCATCGGGCCCCTGTCGTAGATGAATTTGCGCAGGTCGAGACCGTCCACGTAGCGCATCGAGATGTAGAGCACGCCCTGCTCGTCGGAGTTGGCCTCGTAGATCGGGATGATGTTGGGATGCTCGATGCTGGCGACGGTCCTCGACTCCAGGATGAAGCGCTGGCGGAAGCGGTCGTCCACGCTGAGGATGGGATTGAGGATCTTCAGCGCCACCCGGCGGCTGAGGCGGGGATCCAGCGCAAGGTAGACCACCGCCATGCCGCCTTTGCCGATGACGTCCTCGATGTAGTAACCGGCGACCTCCTGGCCGATCAGCGATCTCTCGTTCAAGTGCATCACGTTTCGATTGGGTGGCCGCAGTAGCCACAGAACCGGTGCGCGGGGCCCAGTTTCATACCGCATGACGTGCAGAACTTCACCTGTTGCTGTGCGGTCAGCACAGGTTGTTGCGGTTGGTGTTGCGGTTGTTGCGATGGAACGACGGGGAAGGGCTGGGATCGTCTGACCATCATGGTCGGGTTGGCGCCGTCATCGGGAGGACCGGTGGCCAGTTGCATCTCCTGCGGTGGCAGCTCCTCCTGCTCCTCCTCCTCGAGCGCCCGACGTCGCCGCCGCCACAGCAGCAGCGCGAGCCCCGCGGCCAGGGCGAGCACGAGCGCGGCTCCGGCGATGAACGGCCACAGCGGGATCGTGGTGCTCGGCTCCGGCGCGGCCTTGCGGGCGCCGATGTCCGCGGCGGTGCCCTTCTTGGTCAGCGACTCCTTCAGGTGCGCCGCGGCCACGGGCTGGCCGGGGTAGAGGTCGAGCACCCGCTGGAACAGGGGCGCGGCGGCGGTGTAGTTCTTGGTGTGGAAGCGCTGCAGCGCCGCCTCGAAGGCCCCGTCGACCGTCCCCCTGCGCGCGGGCGTCTTGGCGACGGCGAGCGCGGAGGTGATCTCCCGCACGCCGATCATCTTCGCCGTGGCGCCGCCGCCGACCAGCAGGCCGATAACGTGACCGTCCTTGTCACCGATGACGGGCGCGCCGCGCAGGCCCTGGTCGATCAGCTTGCCGAGCTTGACGGGCTCGTCGACCTTCTTCTGGGGGTCGGTGAAGACGCGGCCGCCCTCACCCGCGCCGCCCTGACCCAGGTGGCCGATCTCGAGCTTGAGCGCCTGGTTCGGTGCGGGCCTGCCGAGGAATCCGGCGATCGAGGTGGGCGAACCCGCCTTGTCCGGCACCTTCTCGGCCAGCGGCGCGGTAGGCAGCCCGATCCCGCCGTCGGCCCTGGACGTCGGCCGCAGGACGGCGGGGCTGTCGGGGCTGTCGCCGAGCTTCACGACCTCGGCCTTGAACCCACGCCCGTCAGCGGGAGTGATGTTCGGGAAGATCGTGATGTCCTGTTTGATGTCGACGATGCAGGTCGACATCTTGCTCTTGAGGTCGTAACAGAGCTCCAGGTGGTGGTTGAGCGTCTCGTCGTCGACCTTGTGCTTGGCGAAGTCGGCGGGGATGTCGGCCTTGTGATAGTCGGCGAACACCCTGTTCGCTGCGTAGACCCCCAGGTCCTTGTCGGTGTTGACCACCTGGGTGAGCGTGACCAGCGTGCCGTCGGGGTTGACCACGGTGCCGGTGCCGACGCCGAGGGGCAACTCGTAGCTGCGCTCGATGTGCAGCAGCTCGCCCACGTGGTCGAGCAGCGTGATGTCGATCAGCGCCTTGGTCTCCACCCTGACCACCGCGGGGGTGACCAGGTCGGTGATCCCACTGGGATGCTCATGGGCCGACGCGGCGGGCGCGCTCAGCAGCACGAGGCCGACCGCGACTCCTGGCACTGCGAGACGCCTCATATCGAGCTCCCTCCTTACGACAGAACCAGAGTCCCAACCGCCCACCGAAAGTCAATCCTGACAAGCGCTTGCTTGAGTCCTACCGTATCGACGTGGAGTACCAGACAGGGGTGGTCGGTGCGGCGGGATGCACGTCGCCACGTGTCCGCGCACCGGACGACCCCCCTCACGGGCATCGTTTCCAGTATCTGACCAAGTCCGCGCCGACGCCACCCCCCTCCTGGTCAGGAGCACCAGGAGGGCTCGGCTACGGCTTGTCGCGGGGACGCCACTCGGCGGCGCCCTGCCGTACGGCCGCGTGGACGGCGCGGGCGAGCCTGGAGCCGTAGTCGGAGCGCGGGCCGCCGAACAGCTCCTCGGGGCCCGACGCGGGCACCGCTACGCAGACGGCGTCGGAGGCGGTTCCCGTGCAGGGGAAGCCCGCCTCGACGAGCGCCTGGGTCTTGGCCTCCGTGGCGGTCATGACCGCGTTGACCAGAGCCGCGTCGGTCATCGCCACGGGAACGGTGATCATGAGGTTGATGGTGCCGACCCGCATCGGCGCCAGCTCGGGGTCGAGGTGGCCGGCAGGGGCGGCGGCCCAGGTGGGCACGCGCAGGCCGACGGTCGCCACCGCCTCGACGCCGCCGTCGGAGGCGGTCGTGTAGCGGTCGACGGAGGCGGCGGTCATCATGCCGACTCCCTCTCCCCCGGGACCTAGCGAGGTCAAGTGGTCGACCGGGTCCATGCGTGAATACCCGGCGACGACCTGGGCGTTCAGCACCCAGGAGCGGGGGCCGATGCCGCCGCCGAGCATGGCCGAGGAGATCATCCGCCAGCCCGGCCCGAACTCCCACAGCAGCGAGCCGAGCCTGGCCCCGTCCTCGACGCGATACGACAGCTTCAACGGCCCCTCACCAGGTGAACGACGGGCCGCCCGTCGGGGCCCGGCTCGATCTTGACATGCGCGTCGAAGTGCCTGCCCACCAGCTCGTCGGTCAGCACCTCGACCGGCGTGCCCGAGGCCACCGCGCGGCCTTCGGCGACCAGGAGCAGCGTGTCGGCGTACTGTCCCGCCAGGCTGAGATCGTGCAGGGTGGTGACGACGGTCAGTCCGTCGGCCAGCCGCAGCTGGTCCACCAGTTCGAGGACCTGCTGCTGGTGGCCGAGGTCGAGGGCGGTGGTGGGCTCGTCGAGCAGCAGGACCGGCGCCTCCTGGGCCAGCGCCCTGGCCAGCACGACCCGCTGACGCTCGCCGCCCGACAGGTTCTCCACCCGCCGCCCCGCCAGCGCCGTCAGGTCGAGCCGGTCCAGCACCGAGGCGGTCACGTCCCTGTCGCGCCTGCTCTCCCGCCCCAAATAGCGGATGTACGGCGTGCGGCCCAGCAGCGCGTAGTCGAAGACGGTCATGCCTGCGGGCAGCGCGGGCGTCTGGGGGGCGAAGGCGACCCGCCGCGCCCGTTCTCTCGGCCTGCCGGGCGGCGCCCCGTCGAAGCGGACCGAGCCCTCGCGGGGCACCAAGCCCATGATCGCGCGCAGGAGCGTGGACTTGCCCGCGCCGTTGGGCCCGATCACCGCCAGCCACTCGCCCCGCCGTACCGTCAGCGAGACCTCGGAGAGCACCTGCCGCTCGCCCAGGACCACCGAGAGCCGTTCGGTCTCGATCACAGCTCCGCCTTCCTGGTCATCCGCAGCACCCCCACGAAGAAGGGCGCGCCGACGAAGGCGGTGACGACGCCGATGGGCAGCTCGGCGGGGGCCATGACGGTGCGGGCGATGAGGTCGGCCAGGACGAGGAACGCGCCGCCGCCGATGAGCGAGAGCGGCAGCACGATCCGGTACGAGCCGCCCGCCAGTCTGCGCACCACGTGCGGGACGACGATGCCGACGAACGCGATGAGCCCGCTGACCGCGACGGCCGAGGCGGTGGCCAGGGAAGCGCCGAAGAGCACGGCCAGCCGTACCCTGGCCGCCCTGACGCCCAGGGCGGTGGCCTCCTCGTCGCCGACCGACAGCACGTCGAGCATGCGCCCGTGCAGCAGGAGCAGGACTGTGGAGACCAGCGCGTACGGCGCGACCAGCGCGAGCTGGTCCCATCCGCCGCTGACGTCGCCGAGGATCCACGAGTAGATGCGCCGCAGCTCCTCGACCTTGAGTTGCTGGACGAAGGTCTGGATGGCGGTGAGGAAGGACGTGACGGCCACCCCCGCCAGCACCAGGGTGGCGGTGCCGCCCGAGCGGCCCGCGGCGTTGCCGAGGGCGTAGGCGAGGAAGACGCCGCCGACCGCGCCGGCGAAGGCGGCCAGCGGGATGCTCGCGGCGTTGCCGGGCAGGAGCACGATCACCACCGTGACCGTCAGGCCCGCACCCGAGGCCGCGCCGAGCAGGTAGGGGTCGGCCAGCGGGTTGCGGAAGACGCCCTGGTAGCCGCCGCCCGCGATGGCCAGCAGCCCTCCGACCGTGGCGGCGACCAGCACGCCTGGCAGCCTGATCTGCCACAGCAGGTCTTGTTCGATGGGGGCGAGCCCGGAATCGACGTGGATGCCGGGCAGCCAGTCGGCGGCCTGGAGCACGACCTGCCAGGGCGAGATGCCGGCCGCGCCGCCCAGCAGTCCCGCGATCATCGAGATCACGAGGACCACGAGGGCGGCGGCGACCCACAGCGGTCTGGCCCTGGCGGGCACGCGCGGCTTCACTGGCTCGCGTCGGCCTTGCGTACGGCCTCGCCGATCGCGGTGGCCAGGTCCACGATGCGCGGACCCCACCGGGAGGCGATGTCGTCGTCGAGCTGGATGACGCGGTCGTTCTTGACCGCCTTCAGGTTCTGCCATCCTGGCCGCTTGGCCAGCGTCTCCTTGCTCTGCTGGCAGCACTTCACGTCGGCCAGGAAGATCAGGTCGGGGTCGGCCTTCGCCACGAACTCCGCCGACAGCTTGGGATAGCCGCCGGCCGCCTCGGGAGCCTTGTCGGCCACGTTGACCAGGCCGAACATGCCGTAGATCTGGCCGATGAACGTGGTGGAGGTGGCGGCGTAGGGCGTGGTGTCGAGCTCGTGGTAGTAGGTGAGCTTCTTGGCCTGCGGCGCGGCCGCGGCGAGCTCTTCCAGCTTGCCCTTCATCCCGGCGACGACCTCGTCGGCCTTGGCCTTGTTGCCGGTGGCGACGCCGAGGTCGACGATCTCGTCATAGGCCTCGTCGATCTTGGTGGCGGCGGGCTCCACCAGAACGGGGACGTTCACCTTGGCGAGCTGGGCGGCGACCTTGTCGTCCGAGGCGACGACGAGGTCGGGCTTGTGCGCGATGATCGCCTCGACGTTCGGGTTGAAGCCCGACAGGTCGGTCTTGGGGGCGTCCGCCGGATAGGTGGACATCTCGTCGACTGCGATGACCTGGGGGCCCGCGCCGATCGCGAACAGCGTCTCGGTGGCGGTCGGCGAGATCGAGACGATGCGCTCGGGCTTCTTGGCGATGGTGACCGCGCCGTTGCCCGCCTGCACGGTGGCGGGGAAGGCGGCGTCCTGCGCGGCGGGGGCGCTCGATGCGGGACTGGGGGCGGGTGCGGAAGCGGGGGCGGAAGCGGGGGCGGAGGTGGGGGCGGTCTGGCCGCAACCGGCCAGGACGACCGTTCCCAGCAGCGCGCCCGCGAAGACCGTGCGTACGGGCCTCACGAGTAGTCCTTTCACACTGTCGGAACCGAGAGACCCGCGAATGTGCGACGGATCACCCTTTTCCACGAGGGTTGATGACGTCGGCGCGGCGGCAGGCGACCTGGCTATGACAGTTGCGGGACAGCGCCGGATTCACACCGGACTTCGCTGCAACGCTGCGCGTCGGACAAACGCTATCAATCCTCCGCGCAAGGCCGAAGTCAAGGGGTGGTGAGCTGGGCCTCCGCCTCGGCGATGATCTCCTGCAGGTGCAGGCCACGCGCCGCGTCGAGCGGGTGGCCGCCGCCCCGCCGTACGGTGGCCGCGAACTCCTCGGCCACCACGTCGAGCGGGTCGTCGTCGAAGGCGGGCAGTTGGACGCTGCCGGCGGCGCCGTACACCTCGACGCGCATGGGAGTGAAGTCGCCCGCGGCGGACATCGACATCGATACTTCGCTGACCGCGCCGCCCTCGTGGTCGAGGAGCAGGCCCATCCACCTGAGCGGGTCGCCGTGGGCGCGCACGCCCACCACCCTGCCGAGGGCGGCGTCGAGCAGGTCGATGACATGTGGCCCGACGTCGAGGAGCGCGCCGCGTTCCAGCCGCCACGGTGTGGCGAACGGCCCGCCGCCCGTGAGCGTGCCTGAGACGGCCGTCGCTTGGCCGCCGAACGCCTCGACCTCGGCGCACCTGGACAGGAACTCCCGCGCCTGCGGCGAGTAGCGCAGCGTGAGCAGCATCTGGGACGGCACGCCCGCCTCCGCCACCGCGCCGGCGAGCCTGCGCGCGCCGTCGAGGTCGGCCGCCAGCGGCTTCTCCAGCAGCAGCGCCTTGCCCGCCTTGGCGGCCAGCACACCGAGCTCGGCCTGTACGGCAGGCGGCACGCAGAAGGCCACCGCCTCCACGTTGTCGAACAGCTCCTCGATCCGCTCGTAGACGGGAGCGCCCAGCCTGGCCGCCGCCTCGGGACGGCGGGCCCACACGCCCGCGAGCCTCGTGTGCGGGCCCTTGGCCAGCATCGGCGCGTGCGCCATCTCCGCCCACGGGCCCGCGCCCACCAGTCCTACCGCCAATGGCTCCATGGGCCTTCACCTTAGATGAGTAGGGGCCTACTCATGCGCCGAGCCCGCGACGGACGGACGCTCTGACCATGACCAGTCTCGACACGACTCCCCGGTCGGGAGCCGACACCTTCGCCCGCTACGCCATGATCACCGCGGCCGTGATCTCACCGCTGACGATCGCCGTGTCCATCCTGCTGGCGCCGGGCGACGTCACCTCCGAAGGAGAGGCGTACGTGCGGCAGTTCGCCGCCAGCGCCTCCGCCTACCCGATGTTCGCCTGGCTGTCGGCGATCAGCGCCATCGCGATCATCCCGGCCGCGCTCGGCGTGGCCAGGGTCGCCCGCAGGGGCAGGCCCACGCTCGGTTTCGTCGCGATGATCCTCGCCTTCATCATGATCGTCCCGGTGGCCGGCGACTCGGACGACGTGCTGTACGCGGGCATCAAGGCCGGCCTCGACCCCGCCGAGCTGACCAAGCTGTACACCGCCTACGGCGAGGGACTGCCGACCTCGGTCCTCGGCATGTCGTTCCTCCTGGGGCTGGTCGGATTCCTGCTGATGGGCGTCGCGGCGCTGCTGGGCAGGAGCGCGCCCGCCTGGGCGGCGATCGCGCTGATCGTGGGTCCCGTGGTGGTTCCCGTCGCGTGGTTCGCCGGGCTGGGGAACGTGTTCGCGGGGGTCGCCTGGCTGGTCATGACCGTGGGGATGGGCGGCGTCGCGCTCGGCCTGCTGAACGAACGCTGACCCGGGCCCGGCCGATCGGAGGGGCTCGGCCGGGCCACTCGGTCAGGGGATGAGGACGACCTTGCCGCTCGTCGCGCGGCTCTCCAGTGCCGCGTGGGCCGCCGCCGCCTCCGCCAGCGGGAACGTCCACACCTCGGGGACCAGGCGGCCCGACGCCGCCTCCGCCAGAGCCCGTTCCTCCAGCTTCCGCAGCCCGCCGGGCCAGGCGAGGATCCGCTCGATCGCGTAGATCGAGGTGATGTCCTTCGCCTTCACCTCCTCGGGTGTGGGCCCGTCCGTCGCCTCGCGGGAGGCGTTGCCGTACGTGATGTGCCGCCCGCCGGGAGCCAGCAGTGAGAACGCCTCGCGGCCCCGGGTCCCGCCGACGCCGTCGAACACCAGCGTCACCTGCCCGACCTGGGAGCCCCACCCCGGCACGTCGTAGTCGACGGCCCGCCCCTGCACGGTCGCCACCTTCGCGGGTCCGCCGGCCGCGCCGACGACCTCGGCGCCGATGGCGCGGGCGTGCTGGACGAGCAGCCTGCCGATGCCGCCCGCCGCGGAGTTGACCAGGACGACGTCGTCGGCGGTGGGTGCGCCCAGTTCGATCAGGGCCATGGTGGTGGTGCCCGTCACGATCATGGCGACCGCCTCCTCGAACCCGAGCCCGTCGGGTACGGCGTGCAGATCCTCCACCGCGGCGACGCTCAGCTCGGCGTACCCGCCTGGCCTGCTCGTGCCGGTGACCACCCTGCGCCCGATCCACGACTCGTCGACACCGGGGCCGACGGCGTCCACCACACCCGCCACCTCACCGCCGAAGATCGTCGGCAGCTCGGGGACCGGCGGCCCGATGGTGACGCCGGTACGCAGGAGGGTCTCGATGAGGTGCACGCCCGCGGCCTTCACCAGGACCCGCACCTCGCCCGCTGCGGGGACGGGGTCGTCGACGGTCTCGTAGGTCAGGTTCTCCGCGGGCCCGAAGGCGTGCAGGACGACGGCGCGCATGGGGATCTCCATCCGATAGGCGGCTCCGGACCCCACGATGCAACCTCAAGCTGACTTGAGGTCAACCGCGGCGTGGGGCCGAAGAACGCGCGGGGGCGGCGCGGGAATGGGAGGGGGCGCGGGAATGGGAGGGGGGATGTGGAGTGCAACGGGTGAGCGGCGTTCCATGACGACGCGGACCCTCGCGATCGTCCTCGACGGGTGGCGGGCGAGGGGCGGACCACCGACTGGGTTGACCCGGGGAGATCGGGAAGGCGGCGGTCGGCGATGATGGTCCTGATATGGATGAAATGATGCTCTTGAGACACGGCGAGACCGAATGGAGCAGGACGGGCCGGCACACGGGCCGTACCGACCTGCCTCTGACCTCCACCGGCGAGGACCAGGCCAGGGCGCTGGCCCCGCTGGTGAAGGCGCGCTCGTTCGACCTGGTGCTGGTCAGCCCCGCCACCAGGGCCCGCCGTACGGCGGAGCTGGCCGGGCTGGCCGACTACGAGGTGGACCCCGACCTGTGGGAGTGGGACTACGGCGGCTACGAGGGCATCACCACCCCGACGATCCGCGAGAGCCGTCCCGGCTGGTACCTGTGGCGCGACGGCGTGATCCCCGGCGACGCCGACCATCCCGGCGAGAGCGCCGAGCAGGTGGCGGCCAGGGCCGACAGGGTGATCACGCGGGCGAAGGCCGTGGAGGGCCAGGTGGCGCTGGTCGCGCACGGACACTTCCTGCGCGTGCTGACCGCCAGGTGGCTGGGCCTGCCGCCGCAGGACGGCAGGTTCTTCAGGCTCGACACGGGCACCTACTCGCGGCTGGGGTTCGAGCACGCCGAGCCGGTGATCCTCAACTGGAACGCGCCCGTCTGAGGCGGGTCAGGCCACGGCGGGAACCGGTTGGGGCCCGCGCCCCGTCAGCCACTCCAGAACCCGCCGGTGCCCTGAGGCGGCGTCCTCGAAGTGCCCCCAGTGCCAGTAGCGCGGCTGGTCGCGCACCCCTGTCACCCAGGTGCGGTAGGAGACCTCTCCATCGGGTACGGCGGAGCCGACGCCATAGGTGCGGATCACGACCCTGCCGCCCGGTGCGATGAGCACGTCGTCGGCTATCGGGTAGAGCGTCATCTGGTCGATCATGAGGACATCCTGCTCGAGACACGAAACCGGATCATTTCCCGTCCGGCGCACCCGGGTTACGCGGGTGCGCCGGAGGTGAACACCGTGTTAAACCCTCAGACAAGCAGGCCGTCGAACTCCCCGTCCTTCACCCCGAGCACCAGCGCCCGGATCTCGTCGCGGGTGTAGATCAACGCGGGGCCCTCGGGGAAGCGCGAGTTGCGGACCGCGATCCCGCCGTTGGGGAGCTCCGCGAGCTCCACGCAGTTGCCCTGCGAGTTGCTGTAGCGGCTCTTGCGCCAGGCGACCTCGGTCAGGTCGGTGGCGGGCATGCCGTTGTAGGTGTGCTCCATCTACATCTTTCTGAGAAGACCGTCGATGAGCTCCACGGTGCCGCCCGGCGTGGTGCTCTCCACGCACAGCTGCTCCATCGCAGTGAGGTACGGGTCGATGTCCTCACGCTTGTCCAGGTACAGGGCACCCCAGAGCTGTTCGACGTAGACGACGTCCGACAGGTCGGACTCGGGAAACCGCATGATGCTGAACGCGCCCCCTTCGGCGGCGTGCATGCCGTACCTGAAGGGCATCACCTGGATGGTGATGTTGGGGAAGGTCGCCACGTGCAGCAGATGCTGAAGCTGTTCGGACATGACCTCTCCCGCCGATCGTTCTCCTCAGGGTCGCCTCATCGATGACGGCCCACAGGCGGGGGCCGTCCTTGCTGGTGAAGCGTTCCTGTCGCTGCATGCGCAGATGCACGCGCCGGTCGATGTCCTGAGGTGTCGCGTCGGGATTGCCGAGTTGGTAGACCGCCCTCGCGTAGTTCGCCGTCTGCAGCAGGCCGGGCACGAACTGCACCTCGTAGGTGCGGATCAGGCTGGCGGCCTCTTCCAGTCCCACGTAGGTGGAGAACCAGTGGGGCAGGACGGCTGAGTACTTGTGCCACCACCCGGGGGTGTTGGCTTCGCGGACCATCTCCAGCAGGGCGCGCCGCTCGGCGTCGTCGACGACGCCGTACAGCGTGAGCAGGTCTTCCACATCACGTGTCTTGAAGCCGACGCGGCCGAGCTCCATGCGGCTGATCTTGGACTCGGAGGCCCTGATGTGGAATCCGGCCACATCGCGGGTGAGTCCGCGCTGCTCGCGCAGGCGACGCAGGCTGGCGCCGAGCATGATGCGCCGTACGGTTGAGCCTGAACCCGGCGGATCCATGGACACGTGCTGCTCCTTGGTCGTTTCCGTACCACACAGTCTGTCACTTCGCGCCCCAAAGATCATGGGTCGCGGAAAGATCCCCCCTTTGTCGGCCGATTTACCGATACACGGCAAACCGTAGCGGCTGGGAATGGCTTCTGCACGTGCATTCGCTCTTGCACCTGCACGAGACTCTCCTCCAGAATGATCTACGTGCAGTCCACCAAATCCCTCGGCCTGTGGACCACGCTCGACTGGTGGCCCCCGGTCGGCTGGTGGCCCGAGGCGGCGCGCGACCTCCTCGTCCCCGGCACCGCGATCGGCGCCAGCGCGACGTTCGTCCTGCCTCCCGCGGCCTCCTCCGTCCACTCCGCCCGCAGCTTCACCGCGGGCACGCTCGCCGGCTGGGCCATGGGCGAGCTGGTCGACAGCATGGAGTTGGTGGTGTCCGAGCTCGCCACCAACGCGCTACGCCACGGCCTGACGCTGGACGAGGTCCGCCACCACGAGCCCGTGCGCATGTCGCTGGTGCGCAGGGGCGCGCTGGTCACCTGCGCCTTCACCGACCCGGCCGCCGCCGTGCCCGTGCTGCGCTACCCGGGGCCGCTCGACGTGGGCGGGCTCGGCCTGCACATCGTGGAGTCGCTGAGCCTGCGCTGGGGCTGGTCGGCGCTGTCGCCGTACGGGAAGATCGTCTGGGCCGTCCTGTCCTGACGCCGGGTCGTCCCGCCACGACCGGCTCCGGGCCGCCCGATGAGCGGCTCCGGGCCGTGCCCGATGAGCGGCTCCGGGTCGTGCCCGATGAGCGGCTCCGGGTCGTCCCGCCATGAGCGCGAAGGCCCGGACACCCGGGCACTGAGCGCGTATGCTGAGGTCTGCCTCGTAGTGAGGCCCACGTGGATGATCAAGGCTCAAGGCGAGTCCCCGCGCGCGACCCACTGAGAGTGCTGACAGATGGATGATCACCTGCTCGGCTGGCTGCGAACCCTGGACGAAGCGAGACTCGCCCGCGTCCTGTCCAACCGACCAGATGCCATAGCGGCCCCGTGGCCGCGCCGGCTCGACACGCTCGCCCAGCGGCTGGGCAACGGTTTCGCCGTCATGGAGGCGATGCGCGCGCTGCCGCTGCCGTGCCTGGAGATCGCCCAGACGTGCCTCGCGCTCGGTGACGGCGTCACCCCCGAGCGGCTGGCCCGCTTTCTCGACGCGCCCGTCGCGCAGATCGTCCCCTGGCTCGAGGTCGTCTACGACCACGCGCTCGCCTGGCCGGACGCCGACGGCGGCGTCCATCTGGCCACGGCCGTCTCCAGATGGTGGGCCGCCCCGCTCGGCCTGGGCGAGCCGCTCGACCACTACCTCAACTCCTGGACGATCAGCAACGACACGCTGCGGGCCCTGGCCCGCAACCTCGGCCTGCCGCCCCACGGCAACAAGCGCCGCACGATCATCAGGGTGACCGAGGTGCTGTCCGACGGCTCACGGCTGGCGGCGCTGCTGCGCAACGCGCCGGAGGGCACCGACCGGCTGCTGGCCGACTTCGCGTGGGACGGCCCCGTCAGGGAGGTCGACGGCGGCCGGTTCGTCACGCTCGGCACACCGGAGAAGTGGGCGGCCGACCACGGCCTGCTCTACCGTCCCCGTTGGGAGCTGGCGGAGATGCCGCGCGAGGTGGCGCTGTCGATGCGCGGCGCCGCCTACCATCCGCCCTTCACCTCCGAGCCGCCCGAGGTGCCGACGATCCCCGTCGACCCCGAAGAGGTCGACCACCTGATGACGCTGGCCGCGCCCCACGTGGTCGAGCGCTGCGCGGCCCTGCTCGACAACACCGCCAAGACGCCGCTGCCACTGCTGAAGACCGGTGGGGTGGGCGTGCGCGAGGTGCGCAGGGTGGCCAGGGAGACCGGCTGCGACGAGGACGAGACCAGGCTGCTGCTGGAGCTCTGCGCGGTCGCCAGGCTGCTGGCGTGGGATGAGCAGTCGAGCGGGATGGTGCCCACCGAGCGATTCGACCGATGGCGGCTCGACGAGGGCTCGGCCAGGCTGCGGGTGCTGCTGTCGGCCTGGTGGCGGATGGAGCGTTCGTCGCTGCGCAAGGTCGAGGGCAAGTACCTCACCGTTCTCGGCGACGACCAGGGCGGGGCGGCCGTCGCGCGCGTGCGCAGGGCGTTGCTGGGGGTGCTGTCCCACCTGCCGTCCGGCACCGCCTTCGTCGACAGGGGCAGCCTCGTGCGCACCGCCCACTGGCACGCCCCCCTGCTCGACCAGGCGCTGCTGACCGACTGCGCCGCCGCGGTGCTGGAGGAGGCCAGGCTGCTCGGCCTGCTGGCCAATGACGCGCTGACCGACCTCGGCAGGGCGCTGGCCGGGCTGGCGGCCCACGCGGGCGACGAGAACGACGACAGCGTGCCGCTCGTCGAGCACGACCCCGTCCTGGTCGAGGCCTCGACGCGGGCGCTGGCGAGCGTGCGCAGGAGCGCGCTGTTCGGCCCCGACCTGACCGCCGTGGTCACCGGGCCGCCCTCCACCGAGCTGGCCGAGCTGCTCGACCGGGTGGCCGAACGGGAGTCGCGCGGCGCCGCCTCCGTGTGGCGCTTCACCACCGAGAGCGTGCGCGGCGCGCTCGACCGGGGCTACGACGCCGACGAGCTGCTGGCCGAGCTGGGCGCGGTCGGCGTGATCCCGCAGCCGCTGGACTACCTCGTCCGCGACGTGGCGCGCAGGCACGGCGAGGTGACGGTGACGACGGTGGCGTGCATCGTGCAGGCCTCCGACCCCGCCCTGCTGGCCGAGATCGCCCAGCACCGCCGCCTGGCCAGGCTGGGCCTGCGGCTGCTGGCCCCGACGGTGCTGGTCAGCTCCACACCGGCCGAGCGCACGCTGGCCGCCCTCAGGGAGAACGGCTACGCGCCCGTGCCGATCGCCGACACGGGCGAGATCGCCATCAGGCGCACCAGGATCGCCGGCTCGGCCGACCCGCAGAACGGCAAGCTGATCCTGCTGCCCGGCGGGCAGGTGGCCGAGGTGGAGGTGCCCGCGCACGTCCTGGCCGAACCGGCGCCCGACCCGCACGAGCACGCCCGCCGCCTGCTCGTCGCCCAGGACGGGGTCGAGCAGGGCGGGCGCACCTGGGCGATCATCGGGCGCAACGCGACCAGGCTGCCGACCGCCCAGCAGTCGCTGCTGGGCTTCGTGGTCGACCGCGGGGTGCGGGCGGGCATCACGCTGACTGACGGGCTGACCGCGACGATCAGCCACGGCGAGCTGCGGGGCGGGGCGCTCGACGCGTGGTGCGAGGAGGCGGGCGACTATCTGGAGTTCCCGCTGGCGGAGATCGTCGAGGTCAGGGGAGCTTACTAGCTTTCTGCAGGTCGGCGACCAGGCCGTCGAGCAGGTCGGCCCACTTCTGGTAGCTGTAGGGGGTCTCGACCCACATCGGGTAGACCTGGCCCTTGGCCACGGCGGGAAGCTTGGCGAAGGTCGGCTTCTTCTTCATCTCCTCCAGGCCGAGCGCCTGGGTCCTGCTGTCGAACAAAAGCACGTCCGCCTCGTACTTGTCGGCGTTCTCCCAGCTCAGCGCCTCGAAGTAGCCCTGGGCGTCGACCTTCGGCTCGACGATGTCGAGGCCGGAGTCGCTCAGCAGCTTGAAGTCGGGCACCATCTCGGGCGTCGAGACGTACATCGCGTCGGGACTGCCGGAGATCAGCGCGATCTTCAGGCCCTTGGACGAGAGCTTCTTCAGCTCCTCGAGCGCGGCCTCGTAGCGGGTCTTGGCCTGAGTGATCTCGGGGGTGTCGATGTCGGCGCCGAGCTTGGCGGCCAGGTCACCGTACTTGGCGATCACCTCGGTGGCGTTCCTGCCGGTCAGCATGACGCCGGCGGTCGGGGCGACCTTCTCGATCGTGTCCTTGGACTTCTCCGGCACGTACCAGAGCGTGTCCTTCAGGTACATGCTGCTGACCAGCAGTTCAGGCCGCAGGCCGATGTACTGCTCGACGTTGAACTCGTCCCAGACGTTGCCCAGGCCCGTGACCTTGGTGATGTCGACGTTGCCCACCTGGGGGTCGCGCTCGCCGCTGTCGAGCTTGTGCGGGCCGAAGACGGCGACCGGCTTGACGCCGAAGTCCCACAGCGCGGCGGCCGCGCCGACCTGGGCCACGATCGTGGTCGGGGTCTTGGGCAGGTCGATCTTCTTGCCGCGGTCGTCGGTGTAGGAGAAGGGGGTGGCGGCGCCGCTGGTCTGCGCCGCGGCGATCCGCGAGGTGAGGGTGCCGCGCACGATCCTCGGCCTCGGCGTCGGCGCAGCGCTCGGCCTGGCCGGGGCGCTCATGCAGAGCCTCACCCGCAACCCGCTGGCCGACCCTGGACTGCTCGGGATCAACCAGGGCGCGGCGCTCGGCGCGACGCTCGCGATCGGCGTGCTCGGGCTCACCAACCCCGCCGTCTACGTGTGGTTCGCCTTCGGCGGCGCCGCGCTGGCCTCGGCGCTCGCCTACGCGCTCGGCTCGGCCGCGCGTTCGGGCGCCTCCCCCGTACGGCTGGCGCTGGCGGGCGTCGCGCTCGGCATGGTCTTCACCGCCATCTCCCAGGCGATCCTGCGCATGGACTCCCAGGCGTTCGACCGCATGCGGTTCTGGCTCACCGGATCACTGGCCGCCCAGACCGCCGACGTGATCATGCGGCTGGTGCCGTTCATGGTGGCGGGTATCGTGCTCGGCCTGCTGCTGGCCAGGCCGCTCAACGCGCTGGCGCTGGGCGAGGAGGCGGGTAGGGCGCTGGGCGTGGCGGTCGGGCGTACCAGGGTGCTGACCGCCGTCGCGGTCACGCTGTTGTGCGGGGCGGCCACGGCGGGGGCGGGCCCGCTGTGGTTCGTCGGCCTGGCCGTACCGCATGCCGTACGGGCGGTCGTGGGGCCGGACCAGCGGTGGCTGCTGCCGTACGCGGCGGTGCTCGCGCCGGTGGTCCTGCTCGTCGCCGACATCGCCGGGCGCTTGGTCGCGACGCCGGGAGAGGTGCAGGTCGGCATCATGTGCGCGGTGATCGGCGCCCCCGTCTTCATTCTGCTGGCCAGGCGCAGGAGGTTGGCCGCGCTATGACCTCCCCTGTTCGTGTCGGCCCCTACTCGATGCGGCTGGCGCCGCGCGCGTTGCTGGTGAGCCTCGTGCTGCTGGCGGCCGCGGTCGTGCTCGCGCTGGTCGCGGTCTCGACGGGCGAGTTCACCGTGCCCGTCGGAGAGATCGTCACCGCGCTGTTCGGCGAGGGGACACCGGTGGCCGAGCTGATCGTCAGCGAGCTGCGCGCGCCCCGGGTGGTCACCGGCCTGGCCGTCGGCGCCGCCTTCGGCCTGAGCGGGGCGATCTTCCAGTCCCTCACCCGCAACCCGCTCGGCAGCCCGGACTTCATCGGCTTCACCGCGGGCGCGGCGACCGGCGGCGTCGTCGCCGTCATCACGGGCGGTACGGCGGCGCAGATCGCCGGGGGCTCGATGCTCGGCTGCGTGATCTCCGCGGCGCTGGTCTACGGCCTGGCCTTCCGCAGGGGCGTGCAGGGCTACCGCCTGGTCCTGGTCGGCATCGGCGTCAACGCCCTGCTGCTGTCGGTCGACCACTACCTGCTGACCAAGGCGAACATCAACGACGCGGCCACCGCCGGCGCCTGGCTCACCGGCAGCCTCAGCGGTCGCGGCGGGGACCACGCGATCCCCGTGGCCGTGGCGCTCGCCGCGCTCGCCCCCGTCTGCGCGTACGTCTCCAGGCCGCTGCGGATGATGGAGATGGGCGACGACGCGGCCAGAGCCGTCGGCATCAGGGTCGAGCCCGTGCGGGCGGCGGCGATCGTCGCGGGCGTCCTGCTGTGCGGGATCGCCACCGCGGCCGCCGGACCCGTGATCTTCGTCGCGATGGCGGCGCCCCAGCTGGCCAGGAGGATGACCCGCTCACCCGGCGTGACGCTGATCGCCTCCGCGCTGACCGGCGCGGTGCTGCTGACCGCGGCCGACCTGGCCGCCCAGCGCCTGCTCGCCCCCACCCAGCTGCCCGTCGGCGTGCTGACCGCCGCCATCGGCGGCACCTACCTGGCCCTGTTGCTGAGAAAGGAACGCCGCTGATGGCTCGGCTGACCGGCTCCGACCTCACCCTCGCCTACGAGCAGCGGGTCGTGGCGACGTCGCTGAACGTAGAGATCCCCGACGGGTCGTTCACCGTGATCATCGGCCCGAACGCCTGCGGCAAGTCGACACTGCTGCGCGCGCTGGCCAGGATGCTGAGGCCTCGCGCGGGCACGGTGCACCTCGACGGCAGCGTGATCACTTCCCTGCCGTCGAAGGAGGTGGCGCGGCGGCTCGGGCTGCTCCCGCAGACCTCGATCGTGCCCGACGGGATCACGGTGGCGGACCTGGTGGCCAGGGGACGCTACCCGCACCAGCGGCTGATGCGGCAGTGGTCGAAGGCCGACGAACTGGCCGTGGCCGCGGCGATGGCGGCCACGGACGTCGGCTCGCTGTCGGAGCGGATCGTGGACGAGCTGTCGGGCGGTCAGCGGCAGCGCGTGTGGCTGGCGATGGCGCTGGCCCAGGAGACGCCGATCCTGCTGCTCGACGAGCCGACCACCTATCTCGACATCTCGCACCAGATCGAGGTGCTCGACCTGTGCGCCGACCTGCACGAGGCGGGGCGGACGATGGTGGCGGTCCTGCACGACCTGAACCAGGCCTGCAGATACGCCACCCACCTCATCGTCATGCGCGACGGGGTGGTGGTGGCCGAGGGCGAGCCCGCCTCGGTGATGACGCCGACGCTGGTCGAGCAGGTCTTCGACCTGCGGTGCGAGATCATCGCCGACCCGCAGTCGGGGACGCCGCTGATCGTCCCCGAGGCCCGCAGGGCGCACCGGCCCGTGGCGGCGGGGCTGGCGCGCGGCTGACTTCGCGGGTTATCGGACGGGAGCCAGCGCGGCCTGTCTGAGGGCGGCGCGGGCGCGCGGCTCGCCGTACCTGTCCTTCAGTACGGTGGCCGGCTCGCCCGCCAGCACCGCGAGGACGGCATGCGACAGCACCTCAGGGTCGGCGTCCGGCAGCGCCTGGCCCAGCAGGATCGCCACGTGCCGGTGCCAGAAGCCGTAGGCGCCGATCCGGTACCGCGCGCCCGGACTGGCGGTCTCCGACATCCGCACCAGGTCGAGGTGGGCGAACAGGTAGTCGAGGTAGGCCTCGACGAACGCCGCGAGCCGTTCGGCGGGCGCGGCTCCAGGCCCCAGCGGAGGCGGGCCTGACAGGATGCGCTCCTGCAGGTCGCGCTCGCGGGCGTCGAGCAGCGCCACCGCCAGCCCCGATTTGTCGCCGAACCTGCGGAACAGCGTCCCCTTTCCGACGCCCGCCTCGGCGGCGACCGCGTCCATGGAGACCGCTTCCACGCCCCTGTCGGCGAACAGCCTGGCCGCCGCGGCCAGCACCTTCTCACGGTTGCGGGCCGCGTCCGCCCGTTCCTGGGGCGGGCGGCTGCGCAGGATCTCCAGCACCTCGCTTGACGAACCGGACTGCGGTCCGGTAATTTCCATGCCATCCACAAACCGGACTGTAGTCCATTTACTTTGGAGGCCGCAATGACCACCCTCATCACCCGCGAGGAGCTCAAGGCCGCGATCGACGCGGGAGAGGTCACCGTGGTCGACGCGCTCGGCGGCGACTACTACGCGCAGCAGCACCTGCCGGGGGCCATCGCGCTGGTCGAGCGCGACGTCGACGCGCTCGCGGCCAGCCTGCTGCCGGACAGGCAGGCGGCGATCGTCACCTACTGCTCCAACCCCGCCTGCCCCAACAGCCAGGCCGTCGCCAACCGGCTGGAGGCGCTCGGATACACCAACGTGCGCAAGTACCGCGAAGGGATCCAGGACTGGGTCGAGGCGGGCCTGCCCGTGGAGTCCTCGGTCACCGTCTGATGTAAGGACGCGCGGCTGCACCGAGAGCGTCGAGGTTCTTCACGGTTTCTGCACACCCAGCAGGTAGGTTCCGCATCATGATCCGGACTGTGCTCGCCTGGCTGCTGGTCGTGCCGTTCGCCGTGTGGGCGACGCTCAGAGTGACCGGGGTGGACCTCGCCGACCGATGGATCCAGCTGGTGGCGTTCACCCCCTACGTCGCCGCCGCCTCCGTGGTGCCGCTGCTGGCGGCCGGTCTGCTCAGGCGGTGGGCGCCGCTGGCGGTCGCGGTGGTGACGGCCGGGGCTCTGGCGCTGGCCGTCCTGCCGAGATACTTCACCGACGCCGACCCGGCGACCGGCGACAGGACGTTCAAGGTGCTGGCGGCGAACCTGGCCGTCGGCGCGGGCGACACCGCGGAGCTGGTGAAGCTGGTCGAACGGCTCCAGCCGGACGTTCTCGCCATCCAGGAGCTCACCCCCGACGCCATGAAGAAGCTCGACGCGCTCGGTCTGCGCGAGCGCATGCCGTACAGAGTCGACAGGTCCCACACCGGCGTCTGGGGTTCGGGGATCTACTCCCTGCACCCGCTGACCGAGAAGCCGCTGCTCGCGCTCGGCAACTTCCGGCAGGCCAGGGCGGCGGTCAAGGTCAAGGGCGGGCCCGAGATCGAGGTGGTCTCCGTGCACCCGTGCGCGCCCAGCAGCACCGCGAAGATGGCCTGCTGGAGGTCGGGGCTGGCGGCGCTGCCCCGGGCGGGAGGGCAGCTGAAGGTGCTGGCGGGCGACTTCAACGCCACGCTCGACCACTGGCCGGTGCGCGACCTGCTGCGCTCCGGCTACCGGGACGCGGCCGACGTGACGGGGCAGGGGTTCACGGCGACGTGGCCGCAGCAGGGATGGCGGCCCGTGCCGGGGGTGACGATCGACCACGTGCTTGCCGACGCGCGGATGGGGGTGCGCTCCTTCAGCGTCCATCCGCTGTCCAGTACGGATCACCGACCCGTCTTCGCCGAACTCACGCTGCCATGAACGCGGTGATGCTCAGGTCGTCGAAACGGACGGGGAAGCCCTTGCCGACCGGGGCCGCGGCCATCGCGCCCGCCAGCGCCGGAACGTCCGGCGGGAAGTAGGCCAGCCGCAGCATGGCGTCGGGCGCCGCGCCGTCGAGGCCGTAGCCGACGGTCACCGCGTCGCCCTTGCGCTCCAGCGCGAACGTGACGCTCCCCGAGCCGCCCGGCAGCGGCAGCACCGACCAGTCCGACACCTCGCGCGTCACCACGGTGCTGAGGTGGAAGGCGCCGTCGACGTACTCCACGCCCGCCTTGACCCAGTTCTCCTCGTCGATCCGCAGCACCGCGCCCGCCTGGTCGTACTGCTCGGCGTAGTCGGCGGAGAACGTCACCGTCAGCGCGAAGTCGCCCGAGACGATCCGGCCGAACAGGTGGGCGGTGTCGTAGGTGTAGCCGTAGTGGGTTTTGCGCCACAGATCCGTGCCGGGATCGCAGACCAGGCTCAGGCCGTCGTCGGCGGTCCACTCGCGGGGAGGATTGACCCATTGCCAGTCGGAGGAGTCAAAGGCCGTGATCATGGCGGTCATCCTGCCATGCTCACCCGACATATGTGGGTAGATCCCCCGACCCGGCTGTCAGGGGAATCGGCCCTACCGGCCCGCGTAGACTGACATTCGTGGCAGACCCCAAGTTCGAGATCCAGATGCTTCACGACCGGGTGATGATCCGGCTGGAGAAGGACGGCGAGGAGCGGCGCAGCGGCGCCGGAATCGTGATCCCCGCGACGGTCAAGTTGGCCAACCGGCTGGCCTGGGGTGAGGTCTGCGGCGTGGGAGCCAACGTGCGCGCGGTGAAGGTGGGCGACAAGGTCCTGCTCAACCCCGAGGACCAGTACGAAGTCGAACTGCACACCAAGGTCTATCTCGTCATGCGCGAGCGTGATCTGCATGCCGTGGCGACCCATGAGACCGACCACGGCACGGGGCTCTACCTCTGACTTTTCGTCAGTTGCGCGTGTAGCTCAGGTAGAGGTCGTAGTCGCGCCACGCGGTGCGGCTGATGTGGGCAAGCGGGCGCACCACGTCGCCCTTCAGGTCGACCACCACGCTCATGTAGCCCTTGCCCTGCCTGCCGACGGCGATCAGGTGCTCGCGGTCCCACCAGCCGTAGGAGGCGACGGCGGGGACCTTCACCTTCTTGTCGAGCTTGCCGTTGTACGGGTTCCACGTGCACAGGGCGGCCTTGTACCGCTTCGGGCACCAGGTGGCGATCCGCCTGCCGTCGGGTGAGAAGGCGCTCTCGCCGCCGACCATCCCTCCGGTACGCCAGAGGGTCCAGGCGACCCTGCCGTCGAGCAGGTAGAAGCGCACGCCGTCCCAGTAGTCGGACACCACGCGCCTGCCGTCCGGCGACCACTGGAACAGCGCGTCGTGATAGGCGCCGGGCACCTTGACCAGCCGGGACCGCTTGGCGGCCACGTCGACCACGACGAACCCGATGCTGCGCCAGCCGCGGCCCTCGTCGTCGCCCTTCGAGACGGTCAGCACCACTTTGCGCCCGTCGGGCGACCAGTACGGCGTGCCCGCCACCATCGGCGCCTTCACCGTACGGATCCTGGTCGTTCGGCCGGTGGCGCGGTTGATGATCGCGATCCGGTCGTAGCCCTTGGTGAACTTCCTGGGGATGGCGGCGACGAACCCGCCTCCCGGTGAGACGGCCAGGTCGTTGTAGGAGCGCTGTCCCGCGAAGGCGCCCCCTGACCTCAGGTAGGCCGAGCCCGCGGTGGTGAAGGCGGTGACCCTTTTCGGGTCGCCCGGCCGCTCGCGCAGGGTCACGTCGAGGCCGGGCAGCCTGACGTCCGTCCCGGTGAGGGCGAGCGTGGCGGCGAGAAGGAGGGTGCTTAAGCTCACGGAAGGCACCTTCTCACCTACGGGTGAGGCGCAGCCAGCGGTATGTCAGATGCCGAGGAGCTTGAAGCCCTCCGCGACGAGGTCGATGCCGAGGCTCACCTTCGTCGCCGCCCAGATGATCACGCCCATGGCGGCCAGCGTGACGACAAGGACGATGATCCGGATGGTCCAGCCCTGCCGCTTGTACCACTCGGTCCACGCGTGCAGCACGCGCTTGCCGAACTCCAGCACCTTGTGCGCCCAGTGGAACTCGGTGGCCAGCACGGCGAGGCCCGCGAAGACGACCAGCCATCCGGGGCCGGGGAAGGGCACCATGATGAGCCCGCCGACGACCATCACGGTGCCGATCACGCCGATCACGATCTTGAGGGTGAGGGCGCCGGTCCTGGTGGACCTGACGCCGTCGAGCCAGCCGTGTATGCCGGAGCGACGAGCCGCCTCGTCCTTCAGCGCGTCGGCGTCACCGGTTTCGGAGTCCATTGCCACCCGTCCAGCGTAATGGGCGAAATGACACATCCCTGCGGATCGCCACGCGCAACCTGGGCAGCCGTGAACGCGCAGGTCAGCAGCGAAACCTCCATAAGGTAAAGCTTTCTGCAGACGTTAGGCGTTTACCGGCAAATATGGTTATGGTCTGGCATGCCAGAGGTTCTTCTACGCACCGTCACCGGTCAAATCCGCGCCGACGCGATCACCGGTGCCGTTCTCCCCCACGAACACCTGCGCTGCGACCTGCGGTGGGCGGTGGGCATCGACTCCGACCCGCACCGCTGGCTCGACGAGGAGCGCACCGTCACCGAGGAGCTGCGCGAGCTGCGCCAGTCGGACGACCTCGGGCTCACCGTCGAACTGTCCTGCATCGGCATGGGCAGGGACGCCGCCTCCCTGGCCCGTGTCGCGGCGGGGAGCAGGGTGCCTGTCATCGCCTCGACCGGTCTGTTCGCCGAGCCGTTCGCCCGGGTGGGGCAGGACGACGTCGACACCCTCACCGCGCGGCTGATGGACGAGATCACCTCCGGCCTCGACGGCACCGGCATCCTGCCCGGCGTCATCGGCGAGGTGGGCGCGTGGGGCGCCGAGCCCACGCCCGCCGAGGAGCGCTGCCTGGTCGCGGCGGCCCGTGCCTCGCTGTCCACCCGCCTGCCCGTCGCCACCCACGGACAGAACGCGCTCCCGCTGCTTGAGGTCCTGCTTGGCCAGGGCCTGCCCGCCTCGCGGGTGGGCGTGGCCTGCACGGCGCCCGATCCGGCCGTCGCGCGCAAGGTCGCCGAGGCGGGCGCCTACGTCAGCCTCTCCTCCGCGGGGCTCGGCTCCGCGCAGGCGGCCGCAGTCGCGCTGGAGCTGATCTCCGAGGGGCACGCCGACCGGCTGCTGCTCGGCAGCGGCGTCTCGCGCGTGGCCCAGCTGCAGCGGTACGGCGGCTGCGGCTACTCCCACGTGTTCCGCACGCTGCTTCCACGCCTGCGGGAGGCCGGGGTGAACGAGGAGACGATCCGGTCGATCACGCACGACAACCCGATCCGGTGGCTGACCAACGGGTAGTCTCCGGGCTGTCGCAGGGCCAGGAGTATGCCCGAAGATGACATGATTCTTCCGCCGATGGTCAAGCAGAAGTGTGATTCAATTCGACATATTACGTGTTGGGTGCGGGAGGAGCGGTGTTGTCCGCGGACATGCTGAACGAACCGGGCGGCACAGTCGCCGGAGCGGGCGCGCTCCTGGCGATCCTCAGGGACGGCCGGGCCCGCACCAGAGCCGAGCTCGTCCAGCTCACCGGCCTGGCCAGATCCACGGTCTCGCAGCGGCTCGACGCGCTGCTGACCCACCAGTGGATCGTGCCCACCGAAGAGGCCGTCTCCTCGGGCGGCAGGCCCGCCGTGGCGTTCGCGTTCAACAGTTCGGCCCGCGTCGTGCTGTCGGCCGATCTCGGCGCCACCCACGCCAGGGTCGCCGTGACCGACCTGGCCACCACCGTTCTCGCCGAACGCACCGCCGACCTCGCCATCGACCGCGGCCCCGAGCCGACCCTCGAATGGCTCATGGAGACCTTCCTCGACCTGCTCGCCGAGACGGGCCACAGCGTCGAGCAGGTGTGCGGGGTCGGCGTCGGCCTGCCAGGCCCTGTCGAGCACGCCTCAGGACGTCCGATCAACCCGCCGATAATGCCTGGCTGGGACGGCTTCCCCGTCCCCGAGTGGCTCGGCGAGCGGCTCGGCGCCGCCGTCCTCGTCGACAACGACGTCAACATCATGGCGCTCGGCGAGCACTGGGCGGCCAGGCCCGAGGCCGACCAGCTCGTGTTCGTCAAGATCGGCACGGGCATCGGGTGCGGCATCATCTCCGACCGCCGCCTGCACAGGGGCGCCCAGGGCGCGGCGGGCGACATCGGACACGTGCGCGTCTCCTCGGCGGCCGACGTGGTGTGCAGGTGCGGCAACACCGGCTGCCTGGAGGCCGTCGCGGGCGGCGCGGCCGTGGCGGCCAGGCTGGCCGCCGCCGGGGTGCCCGCCGCGAACAGCCGTGACGTCGTCAATCTGGTACGGCAGGGCAACACGCAGGCCGTCCAGCTGATCAGGCAGGCGGGCAGGGAGGTCGGCGACGTGCTGGCCTCGATCGTGAACTTCTTCAACCCCGCGGTGATCGTGATCGGCGGTGACGTCGCGGAGGCCGGTGAACACGTGCTGGCCGGGGTGCGCGAGGTCATCTACAGCAGGTCGCTTCCGCTGGCGACGCAGCACCTGAGCATCCGCACCAGCGAGCTGGGCGATCGCGCGGGGGTCGTGGGGGCAGCGGTCATGGTGATCGAGCACATTCTGGAGCCCGGCATCGTGGACCGCGCCGTCCTGCGGTGAACCGGGCGTGCCGCTCAGGCCTGCGGTGAACCCACGGTCAGGCCTGCGGTGAACCGGCGGTCAGGTCTCCGGCGGTCAGGCGGAGGTCGCGAGGTGGTCGACCAGGCGGGCCACGGCCGCCGCGTCGCCCGCGATCTCCAGCTCGCCGCTCGCCACGCTCTCCCGTAGATCCGCGCCCTGGAGCAGGACGGTGGCCAGCGCCGCCGCTTCGCCCCTCAGCACCGCGTCGGGGCGGGCCGCCGGTCCCCGCCCCACCGCGATGTCCGTCAGCGAGGTCTCCACGTGGAAGACCTCCTCCTCCCTCCCCCTCAGCACCCGCAGCTCGAACCCCGCCTCGAAGCCGGGCAGGTACATCGCCTTCAGCGCCAGCACGAGCGAGGTCACCCCGACCTGGTTCGTGGTCGTGATGGGCGCCTGACTCCCCCACCGCCCCAGGTGCGTCAGGACGGGTTCGAGGCCGAGCCCCCACTCCGTCAGCTCGTAGACCCAGACCACGGCGGGCGGGGGGATCTTGCGCCGCCGTACCACTCCGGCCTCCTCCAACTCCCGCAGCCGTTGCGACAGCACGTTCTGGCTGCTGCCAGGCAGGTCGCGGTGGAGGTCGGTGAAGCGTTTGGGGCCGAGCATCAGCTCGCGGACCACCAGGAGCGCCCACCGGTCGCCGACGAGATCGAGGGCGCGGGCCACGCCGCACGGGTCCTGGTAGCTACGCACATGATCAGCATACCTGTTCCCCTTGTCTTTCCTAAGTGCTCACTCCTAAATTAGGAGTACGACGAACACGAGGGGAACCATCATGAACCTTCCGAAGATCGTCTCCGCCGACGAATGGCAGGCGGCACGCGACGAACTGCTCATCGAGGAGAAGGCGGCCACCAGGCAGCTCGACGCGCTGGCCGCCAAACGCCGCCGCCTGCCGATGGTGGAGTTCCGCACGGACTACGTCTTCGAGGGCCCCGAGGGCAAGCGCGGCCTGCTCGACCTGTTCGACGGCCGCCGCCAGCTCGTGGTCTACCACTTCATGCCGCTGCACGACGACGGCCTGCCCTGCCAGGGGTGCGCGTCGTTCACCGACAACATCGCCAACCTGGCCCACCTGCGCGCCCGCGACACGACGATGGCGGTGGTCTCGCGCTCGCCGTACGCCGAGCTGGAGCCGGTACGGCAGCGCCTGGGCTGGCACCTGCCGCTCTACTCCGGCCCCGAGTTCAACCTCGACTGCGGCACGGGCGGCGGCTTCGGCCTCAGCGTGTTCCTGCGGGACGGCGAGCGCGCCTTCCGCACGTACTTCACCACCTCACGCGGCGTCGACCGGCTGCGGATGGACTTCAACCTGCTCGACCTCACGCCGTACGGCAGGCAGGAGACCTGGGAGGACTCCCCCGAAGGCTGGCCGCAGACCGAGCCGTACCAGTGGTGGCGGCTCAACGACGAATACGCCTGAGCCTCTCGCCTCTTGCCTGACGGCCTTGGCTGACGGCTTTGGCTGGCGGCTTTGCCTCGCGGCCTTGTCTGGCGGCTTTGGCTGGCGGCTTTGGCTGGCGGCGGTCGGCTCATCACGGCCCCGACCACGCTCGGAGCCGCCTGCTCGGGTGCCGGGCGGTCCGCCTGACCGGGTGACGGGCGGTCCGCCTGACCGGGTGACGGGCGGGCCACCTGGCGGGACTAGGGATGGGCCGGACGGGGTGACGGGCGGGCCGTCTGGCCGGTTGACCGGCTTCCGGGTGACGGGCGAGCCGCCTGGCCGGATGATGGGCGGGCCGCCGGTTTGGGCGACGGATGGGCCGCCGGGCCGGGCGACGGATGGCGGCGGGCTGGCGAACCGTGGCGGCCGAAACTGGCTAGGATCTGGGCGGAATGGTGACACGGGAGCGAGGCCCTGTCCGCCGCCTGTGGGGGTCCATGTCCGCGGCGGCGTCCCGTGCTGCCCGTATGGGCGACATGCCCGCCGTCCTCGTGCTGGTGTGGGCGGGATGGTTGGCAGTGCCGCTGTCGTTGAGCGGCCTGGCCCAGGCCCGCGCCGCGGTGGCCGCCGCCTACGAGCAGGACACCCCGCCTTCCTCGCCCACGGCCGACCACGCACACCAGCCCGACATGCCTTCCCGGTCACACCGGGGCGATTCCTGCGGCTATCCGCCGCCCGCGGCCGACCACCGTGACCAGACCGGCACGCCTTCCTCGCCTGCGATCGGCCACCGGGGTCGGCCCGGCACGCCTCCCCTGCTCGATGCCGCGCCGCGCCGCCACTGGGCTGGGTCCGGCGGTGGATGGGCGGTCAAGGGCACGGCGGCCCAGGCGGCTACGGTCCAGGCGGCTACGGTCCGCGGGTCGGCAGGCCAGGTGCCGCTCGCTCACGGGTCAGCAGGCCAGGTGTCGCCGGTCCACGAGGTGTCGCCCGTCCACGGGTCGGCCCATGCGTCAGCCCAAACGGTGGTCCACTCGTCGGTGTCCCAGGCGTCGGCAGCAGCCCTGTGGCAGGCGTCGCTCCAGGCTTCCGCCGTACCGGCCGCCGCCGAGACCATCGCACCCCCCGTGATCACAGCAACACCCGTGATCACAGCAACACCCGATATCACGGCAGCTCCCGATATCACGGCAACCCTCGATATCGCCGGGGCACTCCGGACTACGGCGACCGCCGAGACGGCCGCCAGGGTGTTGGCCGATGAGCTGGTGGCGCGCGAGCGGGCCAGGATCGCCGGTGAGGTGCACGACGCGGCTGGCCACGGCTTCTCGACCATCGCGATGCAGGCCGGGCTCGCGTTGCTGGTCATGGAGGAGGACCCCGAGCAGGCGAGGGAGTCGCTGCGGGCCATTCGCGAGACGAGTATGGAGGCGCTGGCCAGGTTGCGCGGCGCGCTCGACCTGATGGACCCGCGCGACACCGATGACGGGCTGCCGGGCATGGACGATCGGTTGCCGGGCCTGATCGACAGGGTCCGCGCAGCCGGCCTGCCCGTCGATGTGGAGCCCGCCGAGCCCGAGGTGCCCGCCCACCTGCGCGGCACCGTCTACCGGGTGGTGCGCGAGTCGCTGACGAACGTGATCAGGCACGCGGGACCCACCAGGGCGCTCGTGAAGGTGAGCGACGACCGAGGCGCGCTCGTGCTGGAAGTGGCTGACAGGGGCACAGGGCCAGCCTCGGCAGGCGAGGGCAACGTGGCAGCGTGCGGAGACAGCGGGCCTGGCACGACGGGCGAGGGCACTGGCGCGGCGGGCGTCGGAGAACCTGGCGTGGCGGGCGAGGGCACGGTCGCGGTGGGCGTCGGAGAACCTGGCGCGGTGGGCGAGGGCACGGTCGCGGTGGGCGTCGGAGAACCTGGCGCGGTGGGCGAAGGTAGAGGGTTGTCGGGGATGCGGGAGCGGGTGCTGGCCGTGGGAGGCGAGTTCAGCGCGGGTTCGAGGGATGGCGGCGGCTTCCGGGTGGTGGCCCGATTCCCCCTGGACCGCCTCTCCCAGGACACCGCGTGATTCCGGCCGCGGGCGACCAGGGTGCGGCAGACGCGGCCGTAATCAGGGCCGACGACCGGGGCGCTCCGGACAAGGCCGTGATCGGGGCCGGGGCTCCCGACGGCCCGGGCGCGGCAGACGAGGCCGTGATCGGGGCCGGGAACCCCGACGACCGGGGTGCGGCAGACGAGGCCGTGATCGGGGCCGGGAACCCCGATGGCCAGGGCGTCATCAGGGTGGGGATCGCCGACGACCAGGCGGTCGTGCGGATGGGGCTCAAGGCGCTCATCGCCAGGGAGCCGGGGTTGGCGCTGGTGGGCGAGGCGGCCGACGGCGGGCAGGCCGTGGCGCTGGTTAGGGAGAAGCGTCCCGACGTGCTGCTGCTCGACATCAGGATGCCCGGCATGGACGGCCTGCAGGTGCTGCGGGCCATCGCGGCCGACCCCGCGCTTCACGGCACCAGGATCGTGGTCGTGACGACGTTCGCCGTGGACGAGTACGTGTTCGCCGCGCTGCAGGCGGGAGCGAGCGGGTTCCTGCTCAAGGACAGCGCCCCCGACGAGCTGGTCAGCGCGATCAGGGTGGTGGCGGCGGGCGAGGCGTTGTTGTCTCCGGCCATCACCCGCAAGGTCATCGGCCTGTTCGGCAGGACGGGCGGGGCCGAGCCTGTGGCGGGTGTCGAGACGCTGACGCCCCGCGAGCGGGAGATGGTCGCGTGGGTGGCGACCGGCAGGTCCAACGACGAGATCGCCAGGGAGCTGGTGATCAGCCCCGACACGGTGCGCACGCACGTGAGCAGGGCCATGGTGAAGCTGCGCGCCCGTGACAGAGCCCAGCTCGTGGTCTTCGCGATGCGCGCCGGCCTGGCCCTCCCCTCCTGAGCGACACGCCCCGCCCGGCTCTTTCCTCCTGAGCGACACGCCCCGGCCCGGCTCTGCCCTTCTGCACGATGCGCCCCGGCCCGGCTCTGCCCTTCTGCACGATGCGCCCGAGCCCAGCCGATGCGTGGCTCTGCTCTCCTTCACGCGCCCGAGCCCAGCCGGTGCATCCGAGTCCGACGTCGATGCGCGGGTATGGCCGTCGCCCACGAGACGAGCGAGCCCGAGAGACCCGCGACGCCCAACGACACGAGGCCCAAGAGACCCGCGACGCCCACGAGACGAGCAAGGCTCAGGAGACGGGCGAGCCCGCTCCGCCCGCCGGGGGCTACCTGAGCAGGCCTTCGTAGTTGCGTTGCTGGAGTTGGGCCTCGATCTGCTTCACGGTCTCGAGTCCGACACTGACCATGATGAGCACGCTCGTCCCGCCGAACGGGAAGTTCTGCGCCGAGGACGGGTCGCGCAGCAGCGCGAACGCCACCAGCGGCAGCAGCGCGAGCACGCCCAGGTAGACGGCCCCGGTCGCGGTCAGCCGCGACAGCACGAACGCCAGGTACTCGGCGGTCGGCCGGCCAGGCCTGATCCCGGGCACGAACCCGCCGAAGCGCCGCATGTTGTCGGCCACCTCGACGGGGTTGAAGGTGATCGAGATGTAGAAGTAGGCGAACCCGACGATCAGCAGGAAGTAGGCCAGCATGTAGAGCGGGTGGTCGCCCGCCAGATACTGGCTGATCCACGGCACCGACCCGCCCGCCAGCGCGGGGATGTAGAGCAGCGACGAGGTGAAGATCACCGGCACGATGCCCGCCTGGTTGACCTTGAGCGGGATGTAGGTGCTGCTGCCGCCGTACATGCGCCGCCCGACCATGCGCTTGGCGTACTGCACGGGGACGCGCCGCTGCGCCTGCTCCATGAAGATCACCGCCGCGACCAGGAACAGGCCGGAGACGAGGATCGTCACCGCGGCGAACGGGCTCATCACGAACATCGTCGACATGTAGGCCGGAAAGACGGCGATGACCTGGGTGAACATCAGGATCGACATGCCGTTGCCGATCCCCTTGGCGGTGACCTGCTCCCCCAGCCACATCACCGCGCACGTGCCCGCGACCAGGACGGCGACCAGCACGCCGACCGCGAGCAGTCCGGTGTCGTGGAGCACCGGACGCGTGCATCCTGGCAGCAGCTGCCCCGAGCGGGCCAGGGCGACGACGGTCGTGGCGTTGAGCAGGGCCAGGGCCACCGTCAGGTACCGGGTGTACTGCGTGATCTTCGCCTGCCCGTTCTGGCCTTCCTTGCGGAGCTGGTCCAGGCGCGGGATCAGCACCGCCATCAGCTGCATGACGATGCTGGCCGTGATGTAGGGGATGACGCCGAGCGCGAACACCGACAGCTTCAACATCGCCCCGCCGCTGAACAGCTGCACCAGGTCGACCAGCCCGCCGCGCGCGCCGCCCAGGCACTGCCGTACCGCCACCAGGTCGACGCCGGGCGAGGGCAGGATCTGCCCCAGCCTGAACAGCACGATGACGCCCAGCGTGAAGAGGATCTTCTTGCGCAGGTCGGGGATCCTGAAGGCGCGCAGGAGCAGGGTGAGCATGCGCCGAGTCTGTCCATGATCGCGCGCGACGGCGTCCGCAGGCGGGCGGCATCGGTGTACGCAGATCCGCGTACGCTCTGACCTTGTGGTTCCTGTCTGGGTGATCAGTGGCCCGCCTGGCGCGGGCAAGTCGACCGTCGCCGCCGCGCTGCTGGAGCGCCTCGATCCCGTCCCCGCGCTGCTCGACAAGGACACCGTCTACGGCGACTTCGTCGCCGAACTGCTCACCGTGTACGGCAGGCCGCCCGGCGAGCGCGAAGGCCCCTGGTATGACGATCATGTCAAGCGCCACGAATACAGCGGTCTGACCAGGCTGGCCAGGCAGATTCGCGCGCACGGCTGCCCGGTGATGCTCGACGGCCCCTACACCTCGCAGGTGCACTCGGCGGCGCTGTGGGAGGAGTGGGTCGAGCGGCTCGGCGGGCCGCCGGTCAGGCTGGTGTGGGTCCGTTCCGACGGCCCGACCCTGCGCGAGCGGCTGGTGGCCAGGGGGCTTGGCAGGGACGAGGGCAAGCTGGCCGCCTTCGACGCCTACCTCAAGGCGATCATGGTGGACGAGCCGCCTGCCGTACCGCACCTGGAGATCGACAACCGGAGGGGAGCGCCGGAGCTGGGCGGACAGCTCAGCGCGGCGGGTATGCCGCCGGTGATCAGGCCCGGCCGGCCGCCTTCTGGCTCCTGCGCGAGACCGAGTCGATGACGACCGCCGCCAGCAGCACCGCGCCGGTCACCATGAACTGGATGGAGTTGCTGACGCCCTGAAGCGCCATCCCCGAGGCGATCGACTGGATGACGAGCATGCCCAGCAGCGCCGCGAACGTGGTGCCGCGCCCGCCGAACAGGGAGGTGCCGCCGATCACCGCCGCCGCGATCGCCATCAGCAGCACGTTGCTCTGCCCGGTCGCCTGGCTGGCGCTGGAGATGCGGGAGGCGGCGAAGATGCCGCCGAGCGCGGCGAACGAGCCCGAGATGACGAAGACCGAGATCCTGATGAACGCCACGTTGATGCCCGCGCGCCTGGCCGCCTCGATGTTGCCGCCGACCGCGAAGATGCTCCGGCCGTACCGCGTGCGGCGCAGCACGAAGTCGGTGCCGACGACCACCGCCAGGAAGATCAGCAGCGCGAGCGGGAGCCCCTTGTAGAGGTTGAGGATGTAGGCCGCGCCGAAGGCCACCACCGCGAGCACGAGCGTGCGGAAGAGGATGTCGCCCGTCGTCCTGGACGGGATACCCGCCGCGCGGCGCCGGTTGTTGCCGACGACCGACACGAGGAGGAAGCCGGCAACGGCGAGCGCGGCCAGGCCGTAGGCGGCGATCACGTAGATGAAGTAGGTGCTGGTCAGGCCGGCGACGAAGCCCTCGCCCGGCAGGTTGATGGTGCCGTTCGGCCCGAGGACCCACAGCTGGAAGCCGGTCCAGGCGAGGAAGCCCGCCAGCGTCACCACGAAGGACGGCACCCCGATCTTGGCGAAGAAGAAGCCGTGGATCAGGCCGAGCACGGCGCCGACGGCGACGGCCAGCACGATGGCCAGGATCGCGGGCATGCCCATGTTGACGTTCAGCACGGCGAGGACCGCCGCGCACGCGCCGCTGACCGCCCCTGCCGCCAGGTCGATCTCGCCGAGCAGCAGCACGAACACGATGCCCACCGAGATCAGCCCGGTCGGGACGATGTCGACGCTGAGGTTGGACAGGTTCTGCGCGGACAGGAACTGGCTGTTCAGGCTCTGGAAGACGAGCCAGATGACGATCAGGCCGATGATGACGGGCAGCGGGCCGAGCTCGCCGCCCCTCACCTTCTGCTTGAACTCCTCCAGATACCCGGTGAGGCCCTGTTCGCGGACCACCAGTCGCGGGTCGACCGGGAATTCACTCACCGAGCCTCCTTCTCCTGCGGGTCGCCGCGCTGTCCGAGGCGCCGGTGATCGCCGAGATGATCTCTTCCTGTGTGGTCGACCTGGCGTCGAAGAAGCCGTTGTTACGGCCGAGCCTGAGCACCGCGATCCGGTCGGCGACGGACATGACGTCGACCATGTTGTGGCTGATCAGGATCACGCCGTGGCCCTGCTCGCGCAGCCGTTCGACCAGGTCGAGGACCTGCGCGGTCTGCTCGACGCCGAGCGCGGCGGTCGGCTCGTCCAGCAGCACGACCTTCGGCTCACCCAGCAGCGAGCGGGAGATCGCCACCGTCTGCCGCTGGCCTCCGGACAGCGAGGCCACCGGGATCCGGACGCTCGGGATCTTGATCGACAGCGTGTGGAGCAGGTCGCGGGAGCGCTTTTCCATCGAGACCTCGTCGAGGAGTCCCGTCTCCGTCATCTCGTTGCCGAGGAACAGGTTGCCGACCACGTCGAGGTTGTCGCAGAGCGCGAGGTCCTGGTAGACGGTCGCGATGCCGAGATGCTGGGCCTCCGAGGGGCTGGTGATCGAGACCTGCCTGCCCTCCCAGGTGATCGTCCCCGAGTCCGGCGGGCCCACCCCGGCGATCACCTTGATCATCGTGGACTTGCCCGCGCCGTTGTCGCCGACCAGCGCGACGACCTCGCCGGCGTTGACCTCGAGCTCGACGTCCGTCAGCGCCTGGACCGCGCCGAACCGCTTGGAGATGCCCTCGAGGGCGAGGACGGGAGCCATTTCAGGAGATCCCCGCCGCGTCGCACGCCGCCTTCACGGCGGGTGTGCAGATCTCGGCGGCCGTCCAGAAGCCGTCCTTGACCACGGTGTCCTTGATGTTGTCCTTGGTGACGACGATGGGCGGGATGATCTGCGCGGGGATGGCGTTGCTGGTCCCGTTGTCCACGGTGGTCGTGCCCTTGACCGTCTTGCCGGTGCCGACGTCGATGGCCATCTGGGCGGCGTGCTTGGCCTCGGGCTTGATCGGCTTGTAGATCGTCATCGTCTGGGTGCCGAGCAGGATCCGCTGGATGGCCGCCAGCTCGGCGTCCTGGCCGGTCAGCGGGGTGCCCGCCTTGACGCCCGCGTTCTGCATGGCCCTGGCGATGCCGCCGGCCATCCCGTCGTTGGCGGCGTAGACGCCGATCACGTTGCTCGCGCCGAGCGCGGTGAACGCGCCGGTCGCCTCGGTGTTGGCCTGGTCGGGGCTCCAGTCAGGGGTGTCGTACTCCTTGCCGATCGTGACCTGGCCGTCGAGCACCGAGTGCGCGCCCTTCTTGAAGTCGGCCGCGTTCGGGTCGGTCGGCGAGCCGTTGATCATGACGATCGGCCCTCGCTTCGGGTCGCCGCCCGCCTTGATCGCGTCCAGGAGCGCCTGGCCCTGCGCCTTGCCGACCTGCAGGTTGTCGAAGGAGGTGTAGGCGTCGATGGGGCCACCGGCCAGGCGGTCGTAGGCGATCACCACGGCGCCCTGGCTCTTGGCCTTGGCGACAGAGGAGGCCACGGCCTTGGCGTCCACCGCGTCCAGGATCAGCACCTTCACCCCGTTGGTCAGCATCGAGTCGACCTGTTGCTGCTGCTGGTTGGGGTCCTGGTTGGCGTTGTTGTAGACGACCTCGCACTTGGGACACAGGGCCTTGATGTCTTCCATGATGTACGGCCGGTCGAACTTCTCGTACCTGGCCGTCTTCGACTCGGGAAGCAGGAGGCCGATCTTGAAGCCCTGCTCGACCGTGCCGATGGCGGCCGCTGTGGCGGTGCCGCCCCCCTCGCCTGCCGTCTGGCCCGACTGGCCTGCCGTACCGCATGCGACCGTCAGCCCGAGGATGGCCAGAACCGCGCCGATGACCTGTGCTCTCACCGCGTCCCCCGATCCCTCGGTGGGGGCCCTACCCTCAGGTATCAGGTACGGCGGCGGCCTTGTCACAGCTTTGCCAGTCGATGTTCTGATTTTTCGGGATATCTACGGTTTCAGCAGAGAGTCGAACAAGGCTCCGTGGGATGGGGGTCAGTACTCGAGGCCGAAGTCGTGGCGGCCCAGCGCGAACCCCTCACCCCTGGGCACCACCTGTCCCATCGCGACGAGGGTCGCGATGCTCCGCTTCGTCTCGTCCTCGCTCAGCCCCGCCATCCGCGACACGTCGGCCACCCGTGCCGTGTCGCCCCCGACCGCGATCGCGGCGACGGCCTCGTACACGGCCAGGTCGGTGTCGGAGAGCGCCTGCACGTCGTGGGGTTCCATCAGCGCTGCCTCGCTCCTTCACGCAACCGGCCGGGGTCGATGTCGCGGACGGGATGGCGGCGCAGGTACTCGCTCTCCAGCTCGTTGGTGCGGGAGGTGTGGCGGGCGAGCGCGTCGTCGGGTCCGTGCAGCAGCGTCTCCATCCGCGTCTGGTAGAGCTGGCGCAGTTCGCGCAGCAGGTCGTCTTCCGAGAGCTCTCGTGGATCGATTCCCATCATGAAACGTCAGCTACCCGTTCCCCGGCTTCCACAACATCCGTAAGTTTTCTTTACAATTAGGGATTGCAGGGATGTTGTGCCGGTTTTACCTTCCCCATATGGACCTCGAGCTCCGGCACCTCAAGATCGTCCGAGCGGTCGCGGACTCGGGCAGTGTCAGCAAGGCGGCGACCCGGCTCGGGGTGGCCCAGCCGGCGCTGACCGCCCAGCTCAAGCGCATCGAACGCGCACTGGGCGGCGCCCTGTTCCAGCGCGACCGCTACGGCGCCAGGCCCACCCCTCTCGGCGAACTGGTGCTCTCCCGCGCCCGCGTGCTCCTGCCCGCCGCCCAGGAGCTGCAGGACGAAGCCGTCCGGTTCGCCAACGCCACCGCGGGCGGCTACCGCATCGGCGCGACCAACGGACCCGTCCTCGGCGGGCTGGTCGACCGGCTGGCCGCCGCCGCCCCCGTCTCCACCTTCACCTCGTGGTCGTCGCGCGAGCTCGCCGTGATGACCGCCCAGGGCAGGCTCGACTACGTGCTCGCGGGCGTGTGCGGCGACGGCGTGCCCGACGGCGACATCGCCTGGCACACCATCGGCATCGATCCCGTCTTCGTCATGGTCGCCGAGACGCACCGGCTGTCGGGCGAGAAGGAGGTGGCGCTGTCGGACCTGGCCGACGAGCAGTGGGCCGTCACCCCGGGCGACGGCTGCTTCGGCGACTGCTTCGCCGCCGCGTGCACGCGCGCGGGCTTCACGCCCTGCACGATGTACGAGACGGACGTGGCCACCTGCCAGCACCTCGCCCAGGTCGGCAGGGCGGTGGTGCTGTGCCAGGCCACCCATCCCTCCGCCGCGGGCCTGGTCATGCTGCCCATCGCGGGCGCGCCGCTGCGCTGGCGGCAGATGCTCGGCCACCACCCGGGCGCGCCCGGCGCGTCCTGGGTGGCCGCCCACGCCAAGGCCGCCCACACCGACGCCGTACGGCGCAGCCCCGTCTACCACGACTGGCTGATGCGCAATCCCGGCTTCGGCACCTCCCCATAACACCGCGATAGGGGTCAAGTGGTAGCTCCTCGCGGCTGGGACTCACCGTTACGGTGACGGCACCCCCAGCAAGCGAAGGAGACCGCATGCTTCGCCGTACCCGGGCGCTGGTCGCCATGTCGATCGGCGCGTTAGCCCTGACCTCGACCCCCGCCCTCGCCTCGACCCCCGCCCTCGCGCCGATCCCCGCCGTCGCGTCGGCCCCCGCCGACGTCAACCCGCCCCCGGGCCTGGTGGACGCCATGGAGCGCGACCTCGGCCTCACCCAGGAACAGGCCGTCAAGCGCCTGGCCAACGAGCAGCAGGCCGCGCGGACCGCTCCCGGGCTCGCCAAGCGCCTCGGCGGCGAGTACGCGGGCAGCTGGGTCGAAGGCCCCGAGAGCACCCTGATCGTGGCCACCACCAACGCCGCCCGCCGCCGCGTCCCCGGCGCCAGGCTCAAGGTGGTCGCCCACTCCCTCGCCCAGCTCAACGCGGCGAAAGAGGCGCTCGACAAGGCCGCGGCCGGCGCACCCAAGACCGCTCCCGTCTGGTACGTCGACGTACGCGCCAACAGCGTCGTGATCCTCTCCTCCGCCCCCGCAGAGGCCGAGGCGTTCGTCGCGGCCAGCGGCGCCGACAAGGCACTGGTCAAGGTCGAGCAGTCGAGCGAGCAGCCCGTGGCGTACGCCGACGTCCGCGGCGGCGACGCCTACTACATCGGCAGCGGCTCCCGCTGCTCGGTCGGCTTCTCCGTGACCAGGGCCGGCACCAACGGCGGCTTCGTCACCGCCGGGCACTGCGGCAGCACCGGCGCCACCACCCGCGGCTCCAACCAGCAGGCCCAGGGCACCTTCCGCGGCTCCTCCTTCCCCGGCAACGACTACGCGTGGGTCGAGGTCAACTCCAGCTGGACCCCCGTCGGCGTCGTCAACGGCTACAGCGCGGGCATCATCCCCGTCAACGGCTCCACCGTCGCGCCCGTCGGCTCCTCCATCTGCCGCGCGGGCTCCACCACCGGCTGGCACTGCGGCACCGTCCAGCAGCTCAACACCAGCGTCACCTACTCCCAGGGCACCATCTACGAGGTGACCAGGACCAGCGTCTGCGCCGAGCCCGGCGACTCGGGCGGCTCGTTCATCTCGGGCAACCAGGCCCAGGGCGTCACCTCTGGCGGATCGGGCAACTGCAGCTCCGGCGGCACCACCTACTTCCAGCCGGTCAACGAGATCCTGTCCGTCTACGGGCTCACGCTGGTCACCGGCGGCGGCAATCCGCCCACCGGCTGCCAGAACCACAACGAGACCTACAACGGCTCGCTGACCAACGGCCAGAACCAGTACCAGCCGAACAACTCCTACTACCAGTCGACCGTGTCCGGCACCCACGCCGGCTGCCTCGACGGGCCCAGCGGCGTCGACTTCGACCTCTACCTGGAGAAGTGGAACGGCTCCTCATGGGCGCAGGTCGCCAAGAGCGACAGCCCCAACCCCGACGAGTCGATCAGCTACAACGGCAGCGCCGGCTACTACCGCTACCGCGTCAACTCCTACTCGGGCTCGGGCTCCTACACGCTCGGCCTGAACAGGCCTTGACTTCTCCCCGCCGCGGGGCGGGGGGTGGGACCCCCGCCCGGAGGCGGGTGTGAGGCGGGTGGACACCCCCGCGGGGTGTTAAAAAAAAAAAAACACCCCCAACCACACCCAAAAAAGGTGGAGGGGTGTGGTGGTGGTTAAAA